>NZ_JBANEL010000012.1:0-158302 GCF_040187735.1 Comamonas sp. w2-DMI
GCCCGGCTCCATCAAGCCCCACACCCACTTCACCGCCGAGGTGTACGTGCTGTCGAAGGACGAAGGCGGCCGCCACACGCCCTTCTTCAACAACTACCGTCCCCAGTTCTACTTCCGCACGACCGACGTGACCGGCTCCATCGAGCTGCCCGCCGACAAGGAAATGGTGATGCCTGGTGACAACGTGTCGATTACCGTGAAGCTGATCGCCCCCATCGCCATGGAAGAAGGTCTGCGTTTCGCTATCCGTGAAGGCGGCCGTACCGTGGGCGCCGGCGTGGTTGCCAAGATCATTGAGTAATTGGTTTGTAGGGGTATAGCTCAATTGGCAGAGCGTCGGTCTCCAAAACCGAAGGTTGTAGGTTCGATTCCTACTGCCCCTGCCACCTTCTAACGGTGGAATCAACGAGAGCCCGCCTTTGGCGGGCTTCGGCGTCTTGAAATTGCACAAACTTTGTGCATTTGAAATGAAATATGGCCACTACTCAGGTTGAAACAGTCAGCTCCGGAGCTGACAAAGCAAAGCTAGCCGCAGTCGCGGCTTTAGTCGTTGCTTCGATTGCCGGTTTTTATTTGCTGAGCAAGCAGGGTCAGGTGGCGCAATGGGCTGCCCTGATCGTCGGCTTGCTGGTGGCTGCCGGTGTGTTCCTGATTTCCGAACCCGGCAAGCGCTTCATCGGCTTTGCCCGTGCGGCCTGGCTTGAGGTGAAGAAGGTCGTCTGGCCGACTCGCAAAGAGACATTGCAAATGACCTTGTATGTCTTTGGCTTCGTGGTGGTCATGGCTTTGTTCTTGTGGTTCACCGACAAGACTCTGGAGTGGGTCTTGTATGACCTGATTTTGGGCTGGAGGAAGTAATGGCAGACGCTGTCGAAACGGATGTGAATGGCGGGGCGGCAGCGCCCAGCAATCCAGATCTGCGCTGGTATATCGTCCATGCATATTCGGGCATGGAAAAGGCCGTGGAGCGCAATATCGCCGAGCGCATTGCGCGCTCGGGCATGCAGTCCAAGTTCGGCCGCATCCTGGTGCCCTCCGAAGAAGTGGTCGAGATGCGCAACGGCCAGCGCCGTACCACCGAGCGCCGCCTGTTTCCGGGCTATGTGTTCGTCGAGATGGTGATGGACGACGATACCTGGCACCTGGTCAAGCACACCAGCAAGGTGACGGGCTTCGTGGGCGGTGCCAAGAACCGGCCGGCTCCGATCTCTGAAGAAGAGGTTCGCAAGATCGTCGACCAGATGCAGGAGGGCACGGAAAAGCCGCGCCACAAGATCGAGTTCATGGTGGGCGAGCTGGTCCGTGTCAAGGAAGGCCCTTTCACCGACTTCAACGGCTCCGTCGAGGAAGTCAACTACGAAAAGAACCGTCTGCGCGTCTCGGTCACCATCTTTGGCCGAGCCACTCCTGTGGAGTTGGAATTCTCCCAAGTTGAAAAAACTTGAGAGACGAAATACAATAGTCGGCTTCGCGTTTTTTGACTCGATGCGAAGCTTTGAACAAGAGTCAGTAACCCCCGGGGAGCTGTCTGCACGGTTGATGCGGATGGCGCTATACCCGTAAGGAGCTTTCAATGGCGAAGAAAATCGTCGGCTTCATCAAGCTGCAAGTGCCAGCTGGTAAGGCCAACCCCTCTCCTCCGATCGGTCCTGCGCTGGGTCAGCGCGGCCTCAACATCATGGAATTCTGCAAGGCGTTCAACGCCCAGACCCAAGGTGTCGAGCCCGGCCTGCCTCTGCCTGTGGTGATCACGGCTTTTGCTGACAAGAGCTTCACGTTCATCATCAAGACGCCGCCCGCAACCGTTCTGATCAAGAAGGCTGTGAAGCTGGACAAGGGCTCTTCCAACCCCCTGAAGACCAAGGTTGGCAAGATCACTCGTGCGCAGCTGGAAGAAATCGCCAAGACCAAGCTGAAGGACATGAACGCTGCCGACGTCGACGCCGCCGTGCGTACGCTGGCTGGTTCTGCCCGTTCGATGGGCGTGATCGTGGAGGGTGTGTAAATGGCCAAGCTGACCAAGAAGCAAAAAGCTCTCCAGGGCAAGGTTGACAGCAACAAGCTGTACGCTCTGACCGACGCCATCTCTCTGGTGAAGGAAGCTGCCACCGCCAAGTTCGATGAATCCATCGACGTGGCCGTGCAACTGGGCGTGGACGCCAAGAAGTCGGACCAAGTGGTGCGTGGCGCCGTGGTTCTGCCTCACGGCACCGGCAAGACCGCCCGCGTGGCCGTGTTCGCACAAGGCGCCAAGGCCGAAGAAGCCAAGGCTGCTGGTGCAGACGTGGTCGGCATGGACGACTTGGCTGCTCAAGTCAAGGCCGGCGACATGCCCTTCGACGTGGTGATCGCTGCGCCCGACGCAATGCGTGTCGTGGGCCAGCTGGGCCAGATCCTGGGCCCCCGCGGCCTGATGCCCAACCCCAAGGTTGGCACCGTGACGCCCGATGTCGCCACCGCCGTGAAGAACGCCAAGGCTGGTCAAGTCCAGTTCCGCGTCGACAAGGCCGGCATCATCCACGGCACGATCGGCCGTCGTTCGTTCGACACCGAAAAGCTGCAGGGCAACCTGGCTGCCCTGATCGATGCCCTGAACAAGGCCAAGCCCGCTTCGAGCAAGGGCCTGTACCTGCGCAAGGTTGCTGTTTCGTCGACCATGGGTGTGGGCGTTCGCGTCGACACGCAAACCATCTCGGCGTAATTGCTAGAAATCGTCAGGCGAGCAGTCATGCCCGCCTGGTGTGGTGGGCTGCCAGGAGTGTCTTGGCAGGCCATCCAAGACCGTTGGTGTGATTCTGATCACTTAATCACGATGGCCAACGCAGATGGCGATCCCGCTGCAGATGGATTTATTTCCAAAAAACAGTTGGTCGCTGCAACAAGAGCGCGCATGAGGGGCTTGCCCCGATTGTGCATTTGAAGGAGTAGACCTTGAGTCTTAATCGCAGTGAGAAAGAAGCGGTCATCAATGAAGTGACCAGCCTCGCCGCTAAAGCTCAAACGCTTGTGATCGCGGAATACCGCGGCATCACGGTCGCCGACATGACCAAACTGCGTGCCGACGCCCGCAGCAAGGGTGTGAGCCTGAGCGTGTTGAAGAACACGCTGGCCCGCCGTGCTGTGGCTGGCAGCCAGTTTGACGTGGTCGCCGACCAGATGACCGGTCCGCTGGTCTATGGCTTCTCTGAAGACGCAGTGGCTGCCGCCAAGGTGGTGGCCGATTTCGCGAAGACCAACGACAAGCTGGTGATTCGCGGTGGCGCGTTTGCAGGCAAGGCCCTGGACGTCAACGGCGTTAAGCAACTGGCAAACATCCCCTCCAAGGAAGTCCTGCTCGCACAACTGTGCGGCTTGCTCATGTCGCCTATCTCGCGTACAGCCGTGGTGCTGGGCGCCCTGGCGGCCAAGAAGGGCGAAGGCTCTGCCGAGGCAGCTGCTGCTTGATAGCGGCAAAACAAACCAACCAATTTAGGAAATCAAAATGGCATTCGATAAAGACGCATTCCTGACCGCCCTGGACAGCATGACTGTTCTGGAACTGAACGACCTGGTCAAGGCTATTGAAGAGAAGTTCGGCGTGAGCGCTGCCGCTATGGCTGCTCCCGCTGCTGGCGGTGCTGCCGGCGGTGCTGCTGCTGCTGAAGAGAAGACCGAGTTCAACGTGGTTCTGACCGACGCTGGCGCCAACAAGGTGTCCGTCATCAAGGCCGTGCGTGAAATCACCGGCCTGGGCCTGAAGGAAGCCAAGGATCTGGTGGACGGCGCTCCCAAGACCGTGAAGGAAGCCGCTCCCAAGGCTGACGCTGAAGCCGCTGTGAAGAAGCTGGTCGAAGCCGGTGCCAAGGCTGAACTGAAGTAATTCAGTTGTTTCAAGGGCTGGAGACTCTTTCGGGGTCTCCAGCCTTTGGCGCTTGTGGGACGCGCTGAAAGAACACACCAAAAAGCAGGTTTCCAAGGGAGTCTGCTTTTTAGTGTCTTCTGACAATCCGACAGCAGAAGATGCCTTGGTTCGGGCGATGTGCAACGCATCGCCGTCAGCCATGGTTGGTAGTGGCCAACCGCCAAGCCCGCAGGGAGCTTCCCATGTGGGGCAGTCGTCGCAGACCCAGGACTCATGTCTTTGCCCGGAGATCTCATGGCCTATTCTTACACCGAACGCAAGCGAATCCGCAAAAGCTTCGGGAGCCGCGAAAGCGTGCTCGAAGTGCCTTATCTGCTGCAGATGCAAAAAGATGCCTACACAGCATTCTTGCAGGCAGATGTACCCCCCAAAAAACGCACCAATGACGGCCTGCAAGCGGCCTTCAATTCCGCTTTCCCCATCGTCTCGCACAATGGCTTTGTGGAGATGAAGTTTGTCGAGTACAACCTCGCCAAGCCTGCTTTCGACGTCCGTGAATGCCAGACCCGTGGCCTGACTTTTGCCTCGGCCGTGCGCGCCAAGGTCCAACTGATCATCTACGACCGTGAATCGTCCACGGCGCAGTCCAAGGTGGTCAAGGAAGTCAAGGAGCAAGAGGTCTACATGGGCGAAGTGCCCCTGATGACCGACAAGGGCTCGTTCATCATCAACGGTACCGAGCGCGTGATCGTGTCTCAGCTGCACCGTTCGCCCGGCGTGTTCTTCGAGCACGACAAGGGCAAGACCCACAGCTCGGGCAAGCTGCTTTTCTCGGCGCGCATCATTCCCTACCGCGGCTCCTGGCTGGACTTCGAGTTCGACCCCAAGGACCTGCTGTTCTTCCGTGTCGACCGCCGCCGCAAGATGCCGGTCACGATTCTGCTGAAGGCCATCGGCCTGACGCCCGAGTCCATCCTGGCCAACTTCTTCGTCAACGACAATTTCCGCCTGATGGACAGCGGCGCCCAGATGGAATTCGTGGGCGAGCGCCTGAAGGGCGAAGTGGCACGCTTCGACATCACCGACAAGGCTGGCAAGGTGGTCGTGGCCAAGGACAAGCGCGTCACGGCCCGCCACACCCGCGAACTCGAGCAATCGGGCACCAAGTACATCAGCGTGCCGGAGGACTTCCTGATCGGCCGCGTGGTGGCCAAGAACATCGTTGATCCCGACACCGGCGAAATCATCGCCAAGGCCAACGACGAACTGACCGAAGCCCTGCTCAAGAAGCTGCGTAGCGCCGGCGTGCAAGAGCTGCAGTGCATCTACACCAACGAGCTCGACCAGGGCGCCTATATCTCGCAGACCCTGCGCACCGATGAAACCGTGGACGAGTTCGCCGCCCGCGTGGCCATCTACCGCATGATGCGCCCCGGCGAGCCGCCGACCGAAGATGCCGTGCAGGCCCTGTTCCAGCGCCTGTTCTACAACCCGGACACGTACGACCTGTCGCGCGTGGGCCGCATGAAGTTCAACGCCAAGGTCGGCCGCGACGAGCCTACCGGCCCGATGGTGCTGTCCAACGAAGACATCCTGGCCGTGGTCAAGATCCTCGTGGACCTGCGCAACGGCAAGGGCGAGGTGGACGACATCGACCACCTGGGCAACCGCCGCGTGCGCTGCGTGGGCGAGCTGGCCGAGAACCAGTACCGCACCGGTCTGGCGCGTATCGAAAAGGCTGTGAAGGAGCGCCTGGGCCAGGCCGAGCAAGAGCCGCTGATGCCCCATGACCTGATCAACTCCAAGCCGATCTCGGCTGCCCTGAAGGAGTTCTTCGGTGCCTCGCAGCTGTCGCAGTTCATGGACCAGACCAACCCCCTGGCCGAAATCACGCACAAGCGCCGCGTTTCGGCCCTGGGCCCGGGCGGTCTGACCCGCGAACGCGCCGGCTTCGAAGTGCGCGACGTGCACGTGACCCACTACGGCCGTGTCTGCCCCATCGAAACGCCTGAAGGCCCGAACATCGGCCTGATCAACTCGCTGGCCCTGTATGCCCGCCTGAACGAGTACGGCTTCATCGAAACCCCGTACCGCCGCGTGGTGGACGGCAAGGTGACCGACCAGATCGACTACCTGTCCGCCATCGAGGAAGGCAAGTACGTGATCGCCCAGGCCAACGCCGAGCTGGATGCCGAAGGCCGCCTGACCGGCGATCTGGTGTCGGCCCGTGAAGCCGGTGAATCGACCCTGGTGTCGGCCGAGCGCATCCAGTACATGGACGTGTCGCCTGCGCAGATCGTGTCGGTGGCCGCTTCGCTGATTCCGTTCCTGGAACACGACGACGCGAACCGCGCGCTGATGGGCGCCAACATGTCGCGCCAGGCCGTGCCTGTGCTGCGTCCTGAAAAGCCCATGGTCGGTACCGGCATCGAGCGCGTGGCCGCCGTCGACTCCGGCACCGTGGTGACGGCCAAGCGCGGCGGTATCGTCGACTATGTCGACGCGACCCGCATCGTGGTGCGCGTGAACGACGACGAGGCCGTGGCCGGCGAAGTCGGCGTGGACATCTACAACCTCATCAAGTACCAGCGTTCCAACCAGAACACCAACATCCACCAGCGTCCCATCGTCAAGCGCGGCGACAAGCTGGCCAAGGGTGACGTGGTGGCCGACGGTGCGTCGACCGACCTGGGTGAAATCGCCATCGGCCAGAACATGCTGATCGCGTTCATGCCCTGGAACGGCTACAACTTCGAGGACTCGATCCTGATCAACGAACGTGTGGTGGCCGAAGACCGCTACACCTCGATCCACATCGAGGAACTCGTGGTCATGGCCCGCGACACCAAGCTGGGCCCCGAGGAAATCACGCGCGACATCCCGAACCTGTCCGAGCAGCAGCTCAACCGCCTGGACGAATCCGGCATCATCTACGTGGGCGCCGAAGTGCAACCCGGCGACGTGCTGGTGGGCAAGGTCACGCCCAAGGGCGAGACCACGCTGACACCGGAAGAGAAGCTGCTGCGCGCCATCTTCGGCGAGAAGGCTTCCGACGTGAAGGACACCTCGCTGCGCGTGGATCAGGGCTCGCAAGGTACCGTGATCGACGTGCAGGTCTTCACGCGCGAAGGCATCCAGCGCGACAAGCGCGCCCAGCAGATCATCGACGACGAGCTCAAGCGCTTCCGCCTGGACCTGAACGACCAGCTGCGCATTGTGGAGGCCGACGCCTTCGACCGTATCGAGAAGCTGCTGACCGGCCGCGTGGCCAACGGCGGCCCGCAAAAGCTCGCCAAGGGCGCCAAGATCGACAAGGCCTATCTGGACGGCGTGGAGAAGTTCCACTGGTTCGATATCCGTCCCGCCGAAGACGACGTGGCAGCGCAGCTGGAGTCCATCAAGAACTCCATCGAGCAGCAGCGCCACAACTTCGATCTGGCGTTCGAGGAAAAGCGCAAGAAGCTCACGCAGGGCGACGAGCTGCCCGCCGGCGTGCTCAAGATGGTCAAGGTCTACCTGGCCGTCAAGCGCCGCCTGCAGCCCGGCGACAAGATGGCCGGCCGCCACGGCAACAAGGGCGTGGTCTCCAAGATCACGCCCGTGGAAGACATGCCTTTCCTGGCCGACGGCACCACTGCCGACATCGTGCTGAACCCGCTGGGCGTGCCTTCGCGCATGAACATCGGCCAGGTGCTGGAAGTCCACCTGGGCTGGGCCGGCAAGGGCCTGGGCCAGCGCATCGGCGACATGCTGCAAAAGGAAGCCCGTGCTGCCGAAGTGCGCGCCTTCCTGGAGGAGATCTACAACTCGCGTGGCCGCAAGGAGGATCTGCAGCAGCTGGACGACAGCGAAGTCATGTCCATGGCCAAGGAGCTGACCACCGGCGTGCCTTTTGCAACGCCCGTGTTCGACGGCGCTTCCGAAGCCGAGATCAAGGACATGCTGAAGCTGGCCTATCCGGACGAGGTCGCCCAGGCCAAGGGCCTGACCGAAAGCCGCACGCAGGCCTACCTGTATGACGGCCGTACCGGCGAGCGCTTCGAGCGCCCGACCACCATCGGCTACATGCACTACCTGAAGCTGCACCACCTGGTCGACGACAAGATGCACGCCCGCTCCACCGGTCCGTACTCGCTGGTGACGCAGCAGCCGCTGGGCGGCAAGGCCCAGTTCGGCGGCCAGCGTTTCGGCGAGATGGAAGTGTGGGCGCTGGAAGCCTATGGCGCCGCCTACGTGCTGCAGGAAATGCTGACTGTGAAGTCCGACGACGTGCAGGGCCGTACCAAGGTGTACGAGTCCATCGTCAAGGGCGAGCATTCCATCGAGGCAGGCATGCCCGAGTCGTTCAACGTGCTGGTCAAGGAAATCCGTTCCCTGGGCCTGGACATCGAACTCGAACGTTCTTAATTTGAAAAGGGAAAGAGTCCATGAAATCGCTACTCGACCTGTTCAAGCAATTTACGCCTGATGAGCATTTCGATGCCATCAAGATCGGTCTGGCCTCTCCCGAAAAGATCCGTTCGTGGTCTTTTGGTGAGGTCAAGAAGCCCGAAACCATCAACTACCGCACGTTCAAGCCCGAGCGCGACGGCCTGTTCTGCGCCAAGATCTTCGGTCCGATCAAGGACTACGAGTGCCTGTGCGGCAAGTACAAGCGCCTCAAGCACCGCGGCGTGATCTGCGAGAAGTGCGGCGTCGAAGTCACGCAGACCAAGGTGCGCCGCGAGCGCATGGGCCACATCGACCTGGCCGCGCCCTGCGCCCACATCTGGTTCCTGAAGTCCCTGCCTTCGCGCCTGGGCCTGGTGCTGGACATGACGCTGCGCGACATCGAGCGCGTGCTGTACTTCGAAGCCTATGTGGTGACCGATCCCGGCATGACTCCGCTGAAGAAGTTCAGCATCATGAGCGAGGACGACTACGACGCCAAGTGCGCCGAATACGGCTATGACGAGTTCACGGCCAAGATGGGCGCCGAAGGCATCAAGGACCTGCTGGAAGGCATCGACATCGATGTCGAGATCGAGCGCCTGCGCAACGATCTGACCGGCTCCGAAGTCAAGGTCAAGAAGAACGCCAAGCGCCTGAAGCTGCTGGAAGCGTTCAAGAAGTCGGGCATCAAGCCCGAGTGGATGGTCATGGAAGTGCTGCCCGTGCTGCCTCCGGACCTGCGTCCCCTGGTGCCCCTGGACGGCGGCCGCTTCGCGACCTCCGACCTCAACGACCTGTACCGCCGCGTCATCAACCGCAACTCGCGCCTGCGCCGCCTGCTGGAGCTGAAGGCTCCCGAGATCATCGCGCGCAACGAAAAGCGCATGCTGCAGGAAGCCGTGGACTCGCTGCTGGACAACGGCCGCCGCGGCAAGGCCATGACCGGCGCCAACAAGCGCGCGCTGAAGTCGCTGGCCGACATGATCAAGGGCAAGAGCGGCCGCTTCCGCCAGAACCTGCTGGGCAAGCGCGTGGACTACTCCGGTCGTTCCGTGATTACCGTGGGTCCTTACCTCAAGCTGCACCAGTGCGGCCTGCCCAAGCTGATGGCGCTGGAGCTGTTCAAGCCCTTCATCTTCGCGCAGCTCGAGCAGCGCGGCATTGCCACGACCATCAAGGCGGCCAAGAAGGAAGTGGAATCCGGCACGCCCGTGGTGTGGGACATCCTGGAAGAGGTGATCAAGGAACACCCGATCATGCTCAACCGTGCGCCTACGCTGCACCGTCTGGGCATCCAGGCCTTCGAGCCCATCCTGATCGAAGGCAAGGCGCTGCAGCTGCACCCGCTGGTCTGCGCGGCCTTCAACGCCGACTTCGACGGTGACCAGATGGCCGTTCACGTGCCTCTGTCCGTGGAAGCGCAGATGGAAGCCCGCACGCTGATGCTGGCCTCCAACAACGTGCTGTTCCCGGCATCGGGCGAACCCTCCATCGTGCCTTCGCAGGACGTGGTGCTGGGTCTGTACCATGCGACCCGCGAGCGCATCAACGGCAAGGGCGAAGGCATGGTGTTTGCCGACCTGGCGGAAGTGCAGCGCGCACTGGACGCCGGCGAGGCCGAGCTGCAAGCCAAGATCAGCGTGCGCCTGACCGAGTGGAACAAGAACAAGGAAACGGGTGAATTCGAGCCCGAGACCAAGCTCGTGGAAACCACCGTCGGCCGTGCGCTGCTGTCCGAGATCCTGCCCAAGGGCCTGCCGTTCAGCAACATGAACAAGGCGCTGAAGAAGAAGGAAATCTCCAAGCTGATCAATGCCTCGTTCCGCCGCTGCGGCCTCAAGGCCACCGTGGTGTTTGCCGACAAGCTGCTGCAGAACGGCTTCCGCCTGTCCACGCACGCCGGTATCTCCATCGCCATCGGCGACATGCTGGTGCCGCCGCAGAAGGCCGAGATCATCGGCCGTGCCGAAGCCGAAGTGAAGGAGATCGAGCAGCAGTACGTCTCCGGTCTGGTGACGGCTGGCGAGCGCTACAACAAGGTGGTGGACATCTGGGGCAAGGCCGGTGACGAAGTCTCCAAGGTCATGATGGCCCAGCTGGCCAAGGAAAAGGTCGTCGACCGCCACGGCAAGGAAGTCGAGCAGGAATCGTTCAACGCGATTTACATGATGGCCGACTCCGGCGCCCGCGGCTCCGCAGCCCAGATCCGCCAGCTGGCCGGCATGCGCGGCCTGATGGCCAAGCCCGACGGCTCCATCATCGAGACGCCCATCACCGCGAACTTCCGCGAAGGCCTCAACGTGCTGCAGTACTTCATCTCCACGCACGGTGCCCGAAAGGGTCTGGCCGACACGGCGCTGAAGACGGCCAACTCGGGTTACCTGACCCGTCGTCTGGTGGACGTGACGCAGGACCTCGTGGTGAACGAGGAAGACTGCGGCACCTCCAACGGCACGGTGATGCGCGCCATCGTCGAAGGCGGTGAAGTGATCGAGTCCCTGCGCGACCGCGTGCTGGGCCGCACGACCGCCGAGGAAGTGCTGCATCCCGAAACCCGCGACGTGCTGCTCGAAGCCGGTGCCCTGCTCAACGAAGACACGATCGAAGAGCTGGAAGCCCAGGGCGTGGACGAGATCAAGGTGCGTACGGCCCTGACCTGCGAAACCCGCTTCGGCCTGTGCGCCAAGTGCTACGGCCGCGACCTGGGCCGCGGCGGCCTGATCAACCTCGGCGAGGCCGTGGGTGTGATCGCCGCCCAGTCCATCGGCGAACCCGGCACGCAGCTGACCATGCGTACCTTCCACATCGGTGGCGCCGCTTCGCGCGCCGCCGTGGCCTCGAGCGTGGAAGCCAAGTCCAACGGCAGCATCAGCTTCAACAGCACGATGCGCTATGTGACCAACACCAAGGGCGAGCTGGTCGTGATTTCCCGTTCCGGCGAAATCATCATCAGCGACAACGGCCGCGAGCGCGAGCGCCACAAGGTGCCTTACGGCGCCGTGCTGACGATCAAGCCCGACGAAGCCATCAAGGCCGGCAAGATCCTGGCCAACTGGGACCCGCTGACCCGACCCATCATTACCGAATACGCCGGCCGGGTGTCGTTCGAGAACGTGGAAGAGGGCCTGACGGTGGCCAAGCAGGTCGACGAAGTGACCGGCCTGTCCACGCTGGTGGTGATCGACCCCAAGCGCCGCGGTTCCGCCAAGGTCGTGCGCCCGCAGGTCAAGCTGATCGATGCCAACAACCAGGAAGTCAAGATCCCCGGCACCGACCACTCGGTGACCATCGGCTTCCAGGTGGGCGCGCTGATCCAGGTGCGCGACGGCCAGGACGTGGGCCCCGGCGAAGTGCTGGCCCGTATCCCCGTGGAAGGCCAGAAGACCCGCGACATTACCGGCGGTCTGCCGCGTGTGGCCGAGCTGTTCGAAGCCCGTACGCCCAAGGACAAGGGCACGCTGGCCGAGATGACCGGCACCATCTCCTTCGGCAAGGAAACCAAGGGCAAGGTGCGCCTGCAGATCACCGATCTGGAAGGCAAGGTCTGGGAAGAGCTGGTGCCCAAGGAGCGCAACATCCTGGTGCACGAAGGCCAGGTGGTGAACAAGGGCGAACTGATCGTCGACGGCCCGGCCGACCCGCAGGACATCCTGCGCCTGCTGGGCATCGAGGAACTGTCGCGCTACATCGTCGATGAAGTGCAGGACGTTTACCGCCTGCAGGGCGTGAAGATCAACGACAAGCACATCGAGGTGATCGTTCGCCAGATGCTGCGCCGCGTCGTGGTCGAGAACCCTGGCGATACCACCTACATCCAGGGCGAGCAGGTGGAGCGTTCGGAGATCCTCAACACCAACGAAGCCGTGCAGAAGGAAGGCAAGATTCCTGCCACCTACTCGAACGTGCTGCTGGGCATCACCAAGGCTTCGCTGTCGACCGACTCCTTCATCTCGGCCGCTTCCTTCCAGGAAACGACCCGCGTGCTGACCGAGGCTGCCATCATGGGCAAGCGCGACGAGCTGCGCGGCCTGAAGGAGAACGTGATCGTGGGTCGCCTGATCCCCGCCGGTACCGGTCTGGCCTACCACCAGGCGCGCAAGGCCAAGGATGCGATGGACGAGGCCGAGCGCCGCGCCATTGCCGAGGCCGAAGCTGCCGAGCTGGCCGGCGTGACTGCCGACGACGAAGTCGAAGCCGCTGCCGGCGACGCTTCTGCCGACTAAGCTGCACATTCTTCTGGGGCAGATGACCGCTCCGGAGCGAAAACAGCGCCACGCTCCCGCTCTGCCCAGCGCAGACGGGAGCGTTTTTCTTTTCCTGCGACTTGCGCAAACCGGTTCGGGCATAGCCCTTGCCCTTCGCCAAGGCTCTTGGCACTTCCCTGTTCGCGTCCGTCCTGTTTCTGTTTTTTCGAGATCGCCTTTATTCCAGAGGCCTGCCGCCCATGAGCCAACCGTCCGAGAAAAAATCGTCGCCAGCCGCCGCTGCGCATTCCGCTGCCGCGCCTGCCCTGTGGCAGCAGCTGGAGGCCGCGGCCCAGGCCTTGCACGGCATCCTGGGCGGACAGTCCAGCAAGGCGGTGCTGGCCCAGGTGCCGCAGCGCCTGCGCCCCGGCGTACAGGCCCTGCTGTTCCAGGTGCTGCGCCAGTTGGGGCGCGCGCAGGCGCTGCAAAAGCAGCTGGCGCCGCGTGCGCCTGCGCCCAGGGTCAGTGCCTTGCTGTGCACGGCGCTGGCGCTGGCCTGGGACGAGGCGCAGGCGCCTTACCCGCCTTTCACCTTGGTCAACCAGGCCGTGGAGGCCGCCAAGCGCGGCGCGGCACGAGCCCAGTCCGGCTTCATCAATGCCTGCCTGCGCCGCTTTCTGCGCGAGCGCGATGCATTGGTGGCCGCCACCGAAGCCGACCCCGTGGCCGTCTGGAACCATCCGGCCTGGTGGATTGAGCGCCTGAAGAAGGATCATCCGCAGGACTGGCAGCGCATTCTCGCGGCCAACAATGCCCAGCCGCCCATGACCTTGCGCGTGAATCGGCAAAAAGCGACGCAGAGCCAATATCAATCGGCGCTGGCTGCTATCGAATTGAATTCCCAGACGGTGGCCGACATGGGCTTGCAGCTGGAGCGGGCC
The DNA here is from genome assembly GCF_040187735.1 of Comamonas sp. w2-DMI. Taxonomy (NCBI): domain Bacteria; kingdom Pseudomonadati; phylum Pseudomonadota; class Betaproteobacteria; order Burkholderiales; family Comamonadaceae; genus Comamonas; species Comamonas sp. w2-DMI. Next base: position 13,398 of record NZ_JBANEL010000012.1, read on the forward strand.
GTGGCGGTACAGGCCTTGCCGCATTTCGGGCAGGGCTGGGCCTCGGTGCAGGATGCCGCAGCGCAGGCCGCGGCGCCGCTGCTGCTGGACGGGTTGGCGCCGGCCACGCAGCCCTTGCGCGTGCTGGACGCCTGCGCGGCACCGGGCGGCAAGACGGCTCATCTGCTCGAATACGCGCAGCCGGGTGCGCTGCAGGTCACGGCGCTGGAGATCGATGCCGAGCGCGCGGAGCGCATCAAGGACACGCTGGGCCGCCTGGGCCTGCAGGCCCAGGTGCTGGTGGCCGATGCGTCCCGGCCCGAGGACTGGTTCGCGCAGCAATGCGGCGGGCAGCCGTTCGACGCCATCTTGCTCGATGCGCCCTGCACGGCTTCGGGCATTGTGCGGCGCCAGCCCGATGTGCGCTGGCTGCGCCGCGAAAGCGATGTGGCCCAGCTGGCCGGGATCCAGTCGCGCCTGCTCGACACGCTGTGGCCGCTGCTCAAGCCCGGCGGCCGCATGGTGTATTGCACCTGCTCGGTCTTCAAGGCCGAGGGCGATGCCCAGGTGCAAGCGTTTCTTGCACGCAACACTACGGCCCGAAGCTTGCCCGCACCAGGCCATTTAATTCCCGGCAAAGCCGATAAACCGGGTTGCGTGGCCGACAATGCTCTGGGTGACCACGACGGCTTTTTTTACGCTCTGCTGGAAAAAACGCGCTAACGCCCTGGCGTCGGGCCTGTGGCGTGTGGTTCTGCTGTGGGGCCTGGTGTCGGGCTTGTGCGGCATGCTCCCCATGCCGGCCCATGCCGATATCGCGCCGCCCGATATCAGCAGCATGCAGGTGGAGCGCACGGACGAGGGCGTCTTTCTCTCGGCCAACCTGCAGTTCGAGCTGCCTGCGCAGGTCGACGACGCCCTGCGCCAGGGCATTCCCATGTATTTCGTGGCCGAGGCCCAGGTGCAGCGCGAGCGCTGGTACTGGTCCGACCAGCATCTGGGCACGGCCAGCCGTTATTACCGCCTGAGCCACCAGCCCTTGACGCGGCGCTGGCGCCTGCATATTTCCAACACCTCCTTCACCAGTGCCGGGCTGGGCCTGGCCCTGGGCCAGACCTATGAGCACCTGGAGGACGCGATGGCCGCCATCCAGCGCATATCGCGCTGGAAGATCCTGGAGCCCGGCCAGCTGAGCTCGGCCTCGGGTGTCTCGGTGCAACTGCGCTTTCGCATGGACCTGTCCGCGCTGCCCCGGCCCCTGCAGATCGGCGCGCTGGGGCGCTCGGGCTGGAACCTGCAGCTGTCGCGCACCCAGAACCTGGAGCCTGCGCCCTGATGCCCGAATTCAAGGACCTGGACGGCGAAGCCTCGATTCCCAGCGCGGAGCGCTGGTCGCGGTCCACGCGCTGGGCCGTGGGCACCGGCGTGGCGCTGATGGCCGTGGTCGGCGTGCTGCTGCTGTTCATGCTCACGCTGGCCACCAACAACCGCCTGGCCTATGAACGCAACTACAACTGGCTGCTGGCGGCCAACATCCTGGTTTCGGGCATGCTGCTGTGCGTTCTGGTCTGGGGCGGGCTGCGTTTGGCGCTGCGCCTCAAGCGCGGGCGCTTCGGCAGCAAGCTGCTGCTCAAGCTGGCCGGCATCTTCACGCTGGTGGGCCTGGTGCCGGGGCTGCTGATCTACGTGGTGTCCTACCAGTTCGTCTCGCGCTCGATCGAGAGCTGGTTCGACGTCAAGGTGGAGGGCGCGCTGTCGGCCGGCGTGAGCCTGGCCAGCGCCACGCTGGACACCGTGGCCAACGACATGGCCAACAACACGCGCACGGCCGGGGCGCAGCTGTCCCAGGTTTCCGAAGCCGGCGCGGCGCTGATGCTGGAGCGCATACGCGACCAGCTCGGGGCCACCGATGCCGTGCTGTGGAGCGCTGCCGGGCGTGCCATTGCCAGCGTGGGCAAATCCCAGTTCGACCTCAAGCCCGAAAAGCCCGGTGCCCAGATGCTGCGCAACCTGCGCGAACAGGGCGAGCCGCGGGCCGTGGCCAGCATCGAAGGGCTGGATGACGACAGCAGCGATGCCCAGCCTGGCGATGCCGCCGCCAATGCACGTGTGCGCATACTCGCGCTGATACCGAATCCCACGGTGGGGCTGCTGGCAGAGCCGCGCTACCTGCAGGTCACGATTCCGCTGCCGACCACCCTGGTGACCAATGCGCTGGCAGTGCAGGCCGCCAACCGCGAATACCAGGAGCGGGCGCTGGCGCGCGGTGGCCTGCAGCGCATGTACATCGGCACGCTGACGCTGGCGCTGTTCCTCGCCGTCTTCGGCGCCGTGGTACTGGCCGTGGTGCTGGGCAACCAGCTGGCCAAGCCCCTGCTGCTGCTGGCGCAGGGCATGCGCGATGTGGCGCGCGGCGACCTGCGGCCCAAGCCGGCCCTGCAGAGCAAGGACGAGATCGGCGGCCTCACGCGCTCCTTCGCCCTCATGACCCAGCAGCTGGCCGATGCGCGCGCCGATGCCAACCGCAACCTGCTGCAGCTCGATGCGGCCCGCGGCAATCTGCAGACCATCCTGGACAACCTGACCTCGGGCGTGATCGTGCTCGACAAGAACGGCCGCATCGTGCTCAGCAACCCGGGCGCGACGCGCATTCTGCGCGCGCCCATGGCGGTGTTCCGCGGCAAGAAGCTGGCCGATGTCTCGGGCCTGCAGGATTTCGGTCGCGTGGTGCAGGAGCAGTTCGAGCTGTTCCTCGGCGACCAGGCGGCCACCCAGGGGCGCGACCGCTGGCAGCAGGTATACGAGCTCGATGCCGGCGACGGCGGCGTGGTGCAAAACACCACCAGCCTCGTCATGCGCGGTGCGGAGCTGCCCGACGCCCAGCGGCTGCTGGTGTTCGACGATATTTCCGAGATCGTCTCGGCCCAGCGTGCCCAGGCCTGGGGCGAGGTGGCGCGGCGCGTGGCCCACGAGATCAAGAATCCGCTCACCCCCATCCAGCTCTCGGCCGAGCGCCTGGCCATGAAGCTGACCGACAAGCTGCAGCCCACGGAACAGGCGCTGCTGGCCAAATCGGTCAAGACCATCGTCGACCAGGTCGGCGCCATGAAGCGCCTGGTCGAAGAGTTCCGCGAATATGCGCGCCTGCCGGCGGCCAATCTGCAGCCGCTGGATCTCAATGCCCTGATCACCGAAGTGCTGCAGCTGTATGGCGAGGAGAACGCGACCGTGGTCGTCAACGCCTCGCTGGACCCCGAGTGCCCGCAGATCCGCGGCGACAGTCAGCAGCTGCGCCAGGTCATCCACAATCTTTTGCAAAATGCCCAGGACGCCACGGCCCAGAAGGCCCAGGAAACAGGGCAGACTCCGGGGCCGGTATTCATCGAAACCCGCTGGAATGCCGCAGCGCAGCGCGTGCGCATGAACATCTGCGACAGCGGCACGGGCTTTGCCCCCAATATCCTGCAACGGGCGTTCGAGCCCTATGTCACCACCAAGGCCCGAGGCACGGGATTGGGGCTGGCCGTGGTGAAAAAGATTGCCGACGAGCACCATGCTCGGGTTGATCTGGGCAATCGAGAGGAAGACGGGGTGGTTCAAGGCGCGCAAGTGTCGCTATCATTTGCGCCTAATGACCGTGCATAACGGCCTGGCAACGTTTTGCACTCAGTACAGCAATAGGCTTTTAGACACATGGCAAACATACTGGTGGTCGACGACGAACTGGGGATCAGGGATCTGTTGTCGGAAATCCTCAACGACGAAGGTCATAGTGTGGACCTGGCCGAGAACGCCAACCAGGCACGTATTGCCCGTGGCTCCAGCAACTACGACCTGGTGCTGCTGGACATCTGGATGCCCGACACCGACGGCGTGACCCTGCTCAAGGAATGGGCCTCGGCCGGGCAGCTGACCATGCCCGTCATCATGATGAGCGGCCATGCCACCATCGAGACCGCGGTGGAGGCCACGCGCATCGGCGCGCTGTCCTTTCTCGAAAAGCCCATCACCATGCAGAAGCTGCTCAAGGCCGTGGAACAGGGCCTGAGCCGCAACGCCTCCAGCTCCTCGTCCGAGTCGCCGGCTGCCGCTGCGGAAGGCGGCTCCGCCCCCGCGCCTGCCGCAAGCATCACCGCGCAATCGGCCGAAGACAGCCTGCCGCATTCGCACCAGGGCTTCGACCTGGACCGTCCGCTGCGCGAGGCGCGCGACGGCTTCGAGAAAGCCTATTTCGAATTCCACCTGGCCCGCGAAGGCGGTTCCATGACCCGCGTGGCCGAGAAGACCGGTCTGGAGCGCACCCACCTGTACCGCAAGCTGCGCCAGCTGGGCGTGGACCTCGGACGCAATCGCCGCGGCTGATTTCGCAAAAAATTTGCGAATTTCCATTTGAGGTCGAAAAGTATGCCTATAATCACGGCTTCAGCGCAACAACGCTAGGCCCGGTAGCTCAGTCGGTAGAGCAGAGGATTGAAAATCCTTGTGTCGGCGGTTCGATTCCGTCCCAGGCCACCAGATTCAAAACCCCAGCACTGCAAGGTGCCGGGGTTTTTTGTTTTGCCTGCCGGCTCATGTGGCCGCTGGTGGTGGCGTGGCATTGCCACTGCCACGGGCCTCGGCTCATGCCCCCTTGTGTTTCATGGGATGCTCGCCAGATACATCCTGGGCGGAAGCTGGCGCAGGAAGGAGTCGCGATGGGCACCGATGAACTATGTACCGAGAAAGAAGTGGTCCGCCTGGTGCATGCGTTCTATGCGCGTGTGCGCCAGGACGAGATCCTGGGGCCCATCTTCGATGCGCACATCGACGATTGGGACCGCCATCTGGCCAGGCTGGTGGATTTCTGGTCGGCCATCTTGCGGCGCACGGCGCGCTTTTCGGGTGCGCCCATGCCCAGGCATGCGGCACTGCCGGGGCTGAGCATGGAATTGTTCGAGCGCTGGCTGGGCCTGTTCGAGGCCACGCTGGCCGATCAGCCCAACCGCGCCCTGGCCGAGCAGGCGGGGCGGGCTGCCCGCCGCATTGCGCAAAGCTTGTGGTCGGGCTACCAGATGAGCCGGGACCCGAAGGCGCTGCCGCCGCTGGTGGGGCGTGCCTGAGCTGCCGCAGACACGAGCACGGACACGGGTCATGGCCAGCGGATCACGCTGCACCTGCGCGTGTTCCTCCATGTGCCGGCCGGCGCCCAAGGCCATGTTCTGCTGCATGCTGCAGAGTTCATAGCTTCATGCGCTTGAAGGATGGTGGTTTTGATGGCTTTCCTTTTTGAATCCATTGTCTGGAAGGCGCTGAAAGCTACCAATATGGAAGCGACAGGGTTTGCGCAGCCGCGCGCCCGAGTCGCGTTAAGCTCGCCGCTGGCGTGGCATGCAATACAGGAGGGCGCGGGTGGCTGCGCATTGGCAACCGGGGCTGATCGCCCTGCACGGAAACCGCACGGAAGTGCTGGCCGATACGGTGCTGGCCTGGCTGGCCGCGCACCCGCTGGATGCGCTGGAGCCCGAGACCGTGCTCGTGCAAAGCAACGGCATGGCCGAGTGGTTCAAGATGCGCATGGCCGAGCGCCAGGGCGTTTGTGCGGCCGCGCGCGTGGAACTGCCGGCGCGCTTCGTCTGGCGCAGCTACCGCCAGATCCTCGGCAAGAGCGAGGTGCCGCGCGCATCGCCGCTGGACAAGACGCCCATGATCTGGCGCCTCATGCGCCTGCTGCCGCAGTGCCTGGCCGAGCCCGCGCTGGCGCAGCGGTTCGCGCCGATCGCCAGCTTTCTGCGCCCCGGTGAGCCTCAGCGTCTGCTGCAACTGGCCGAGCGCCTGGCCGACCTGTTCGACCAGTACCAGATCTACCGCGCCGACTGGCTGGGGGCCTGGGAGCGCGGCGAGGATGTGCTGCGCACGCCAGGCCGGCCCGATGTGCCCGTGCCCGAAGGGCAGCTGTGGCAGCCCGCGCTGTGGCGCCAGGTGCTGGCCGAGCTCGATGAACAGGAGCGCGCGGCCACGCGCCCGGCGCTGCTGGAGCGCGTGCTGGCGGCGCTGCAGTCGGGCCAGCCGCCCGTGAGCCCGCTGGCGCGCCGCGTGGTGGTGTTCGGCATGAGCCAGATGCCGCTGTCGCTGATGCAGTTTCTGAGCGGCATTGCACGCCACAGCCAGGTGCTGATCGCCGTGCCCAACCCCTGCCGCTTCCACTGGGCCGATGCCATCGACGGGCGCGAGCTGCTGCGCCAGCAGCGCCGCCGCCATCCGCTCAAGGGCGGGCGGGACCTGGCGCAGATTCCGCTCGAAGCCATGCATGCCCATGCCCATCCGCTGCTGGCGGCCTGGGGCCGGCAAAGCCGCGACTATGTGCGCCAGCTCGATGCCTTCGACACCACGGACGAGACGGCGGCCCAGTGGCGCTGGCCGCGTGTCGATGTGTACGAGGAAGCCGATGCCGGGGAGCTGGCCCAGGCACCGCTGCTGGCGCAGGTCCAGCAGCGCATCCGCGACCTGGTGCCGCTGGCCGAGCATCCGCGGCTGCAGGTGCCGGCCCGCGACCGCTCCATCGTTTTCCACAAGGCGCACAGCCTGGTGCGCGAGCTCGAAGTGCTGCACGACCAGCTGCTGCAGCTGCTGGCCCAGCCCGCGGCGCCCGGCGAGGCGGCACTGGCGCCGCGCGACATCGTGGTCATGCTGCCGGCCATCGAGGAGGCTGCGCCATCGATACGCGCCGTGTTCGGCCAGTACGGCCGCCATGATGCGCGCCACATCCCGTTCGACATTGCCGACCTGGGCGCGCGCACCAGCAGTCCGCTGGTGGCCGCGCTGCAATGGCTGCTCAAGCTGCCGCAGCAGCGCTGCCGGCTCAGCGAGCTGTGCGACCTGCTCGACGTGCCGGCCGTGGCCGCGCGCGTGGGGCTGGCGGCCGAGGACCTGCCCCAGCTCACGCGCTGGATGGCGGGCGCCGGCATACGCTGGGGCCTGAGCGGCGCGCAGCGCGCCCAGCTGGGACTGGCGGCCTGCGGCGACCCCAACAGCGCCTGGTTCGGCCTGCAGCGCATGCTGCTCGGCTATGCCAGCGGACCCCTGTCCGACCTGCATGCCGATGCGCGCGCGTTTGCCGACATCGAACCCTACGACGAAGTGGGCGGCCTGGGCGCCGAGCTGGCCGGCTGCCTGGCCTGCCTGCTGCAGCGCATGCTGCAGTGGTGGCAGACCGCCAACGACCCGGCCACGCCCGATGTGTGGGCCCAGCGCTTTCGCGGACTGCTCGATGATTTCTTCGCCAGCCAGGGCGACGAGGACCAGGCGCTGCTGTCGGCGCTCGACGCGGCGCTGGACCTGTGGCAAAGCGCCTGCGAACAGGCCGGTTTCGCCGCCAGCCTGCCGCTGGAGGTGGCGCAGGAGGCCTGGCTGCAGGCGCTCAGCGAGCCGGCGCTGAACCAGCGCTTTCGCGCGGGCGGCGTGACCTTCTGCACGCTCATGCCCATGCGCGCGATTCCGTTCGAGGTGGTGTGCCTGCTGGGCATGAACGACGGCGACTATCCGCGCCGCGCCAGCCGCTCCGACTTCGATCTGATGGCATGGCCCGGCCAGCAGCGCCCGGGCGACCGCGCGCGCCGCGACGACGACCGCCAGCTCATGCTCGATGCCCTGCTGTCAGCCCGGCGCCAGCTCTACATCAGCTGGGCGGGCCGCCATGTGCGCGACAACAGCGAGCAGCCGCCCTCGGTGCTGGTCTCGCAGCTGCGCGACTATCTGGCGGCAGGCTGGATGGGCGAGGATGGCGCAGACCTGCTGGCCCAGCGCACGCAGCAGCATCCGCTGCAGCCCTTCAGCCGGCGCTATTTCGAGCCGCAGTCCGGGCTGCACACCTATGCGCGCGAATGGCGTGCGGCCCATGAGGAGGCGGCCGGCCTGCCGGCCGTGCCTGCCGCCGCGCCCTTCGAACCCGATCCCGCCGCGCCGCTGACGCTGGCGCGGCTCACCGATTTCTGGCGCCATCCGGCGCGCGCCTATCTGCGCAACCGGCTGCTGGTGCGCCTCGAGCAGGATCGCGAGATCCTGGCCGACGACGAGCTGTTCCAGGTCGACGGCCTGGTGGCCTACGGCCTGGTGCAGCAGCTGCAGCTGGATGTAGCCGCGCGGCTGGCGCAGTCCGCCACGGCCGGTGTGGCGCAGCAGGTGGACCAGCAGGTGCGCCGCCTGGCGCGCGCGGGCATGCTGCCGCTGGCCGGACTGGGCCGGCGCGAGGCGCAGGGCCTGCAGCGCCAGGTGGCGCCTTCGCTGCTGGCCTGGCAGCAGCTGATGCAGGACTGGCCGCAGAGCGCGCCGCGCGAGCGCCTGCTGCTGACAAGCGGCGCGTTGCTGCTGGACGACTGGATCGACGGGCTGCGCGAGCGCTTCGATGCCGTGACGGTTGGCGAGAGTGACGAAGGCGAGGGAGCCGGCCGCTACACGCGCAGCTGGTTCGCCATGGACCCGCGCACGCTGCTGGACCGCGAAGGGCAGCTGCGGGCCGACAAGCTGCTGTCCGCCTATGTGCGCAGCCTGGCGCTGTCGGCCACGGGTGCCCGGGCCCTGGGCTGCGTGGTGGCGCGCGACATCCAGCTCTGGGTCCTGCCCATGGCGCAGGCCGAGGCAAGGGAGCGCCTGCAGGTGCTGATGCGGGGCTGGCTGGCGGGGCAGGATGCGCCGCTGCCCGTGCCGCTGTGCACCGCGGTGGCCGCGGCCGAGGGCGACCTGCGCGCGGCGGTGACGGCCTATGAAGGCGGGCATCTGCGCTCCGGCGAATGCGAGGATGCCAGCTGGGCGCGCTGCTATCCGGACTGGAATGCCCTGGTGGCCGGCGGCCATTTCGAGCGCTGGGCACAGTCCGTGTACGGGCCCTTGCTGGACTGGAAGAACCATTACCTGCGGCCCGAGTCCCTGCCGGCCCTGCAAGAGGTGAACGAATGACGGCAGCGCTGCCAGGAACTTCCGCTGCCAGCCATGTGCTGGACGCGCTGCATTTCCCGCTGTGGGGCTCGCGCCTGATCGAGGCCAGCGCCGGCACGGGCAAGACCTGGACGATCGCGGCCCTGTACCTGCGCCTGGTGCTCGGCCATGGCGGCGAAGAAGGCTTCGCGCGGCCCCTGATGCCGCCCGACATCCTGGTCATGACCTTCACGCGCGCCGCCACGCGCGAGCTGTCGGACCGCATTCGCGCGCGGCTCATCGAGGCCAGGCAGTGCTTTCGCGGCGAGGCCGAGCCCGCGGCGCACGACGGCTTTCTGCGCGCGCTGCGCGATGCCTATCCCGAAGGCGCGGCGCGCGAGCAGGCCGCATGGCGGCTGGACATGGCGGCGCAGTGCATGGACGACGCGGCCATCCACACCATCGACGCCTGGTGCCAGCGCATGCTGCGCGAGCATGCGTTCGACAGCGGCAACCTGTTCGACGAAACCCTGGAGCCCGACGAAAGCCAGCGCCAGATCGAGGCCGCGCAGGATTACTGGCGCCAGCAGTGCTACCCGCTGTCGGGCGAGGTGCTGGAGCAGGTGCTGGGCATCTGGCCCCATGTGGGCGCGCTGGTGGCCGACATGCAGTCGCTGCTGCGCGAAAGCGTGCCGGCCGCGGCCGGGGAAGGCACGCTGGGCGAATGCGTGCAGCAGGCGCTGCAGCAGCAGGCCGGCATGCTGAAAGGCCTGGCCCGGGGCTGGCTGGACAAGGCGCAGCGCCTGGAAGACTGGCTGGACGGGCAACTGGCCCACAACAAGTCCGCGTGGAACGGCGCCAAGCTCAAGCCGGCCCATTACAAGAGCTGGCTGGCGGCCCTGCGCGGATGGGCGGCCGCTCCGCACCCCGACCTGGCGGCCATGCTCAAGACCGGCGCCACCCGCTTGACGCCCGCGGGGCTGGACGATGCGCGCAAGGGCGATGTTCCGGTGGCGCTGCCGCCCGAATCGCAGGCGCTGGAGGGCGTGCTGCAGCAGCTGGCGCAGCTGCCCAGCTTTGCGAGCCGGCTGCGTTTGCATGCGGCGGCCCGGGTGCAGCAGCGCCTGCAGTGGCTCAAGCGCCAGGCCGGCACCTTCGGCTTTGCCGACATGCTGCAGCGCCTGGATGCCGCGCTGGCCGGCGAGAACAGCGAGGCGCTGCGCGCCAGCATCCTGGCCCAGTACCCGGTGGCGCTGATCGACGAGTTCCAGGACACCTCGCCGCTGCAGTACCGCCTGTTCGACCGGATCTACCGCACGGCCGACAACGCCGCGGACAGCGCCCTGCTGCTGATCGGCGACCCCAAGCAGTCCATCTACGGTTTCCGCGGCGCCGACATCTACAGTTATCTGCAGGCGCGCGCGGCCACCGAGGGGCGCCACTATGTGCTGGGCACCAATTACCGCTCCACCGGAGCGCTGGTGAGCGCCGTCAACCACTGGTTCGACACGGCCGAAAAGCGGCCGGGCGAGGGGGCCTTCATGTTCCGCCAGGGCTCGGGCAACCCGCTGCCGTTCGAGCCCGTGGCCGCCCAGGGCCGCAGCGAGGTGCTGATGGACGGCGGCGCGGCCATGCCGGCGCTGACCATTGCCTGGGATGGGAGCTGGGGTGCAGAGGGCGGCGACGAGCCGCTGAGCAGCGAGGTGATCCGCAGCCGCTGTGCCGAGCACTGCGCAAGCCAGATCGTGCAATGGCTGATGGACGAAGGCACCGGCTTTGCCAGCGCGGGCGGACCGCTGCAGCGCCTGCGCCCGGCCGACATTGCCGTGCTGGTGCGCACGGGCAGGGAGGCCGCGGCCGTGCGCCAGGCGCTGGCCCGGCGCGCCGTGGCTTCGGTGTATCTGTCCGACCAGGATTCGGTGTTTGCCAGCGCCGAGGCGCAGGACCTGCTGTACTGGCTGCGCGCCGTGGCCGCGCCGCTGGATGCGCTGGCCGTGCGCGCGGGGCTGGCGACGCGGCTCATGGGCCTGTCGTTCGACGAGCTGGCCTGGCTGGCCAGCGACGAGGAGGCGTTCGATGCCCGCAGCGAGCAGCTGCGCGAGCTGCACGGCATCTGGCTGCGCCAGGGCGTGCTGGCCATGCTGCGCCAGACGCTGTACCGCTTCAACCTGCCCACGCGCTGGCTGGCCGGGATCGGCGGCGAGCGCCGGCTGACCAACTATCTGCACCTGGCCGAGCTGCTGCAGACGGCCAGCGCCCAGGTCGAAGGCGAGCAGGCGCTGATCCGCTGGCTGGCCATGCAGATCGAGGCGCCGGGAGGCGGCAGCGGCGGCGGCGAGGCGCAGATCGTGCGGCTGGAGTCCGATGCCGACCTGGTCAAGGTCGTGACCGTGCACAAGAGCAAGGGCCTGGAATATCCGGTGGTCTGCCTGCCGTTCGCGGGCAGCTTCCGCGCCCTGGAGCGGCGCACGACGGCCTATCTGTCGCTGCCGGCCCATGCGGGCGAAGGCCTGGCGGAGGGGCGCGAACTGCTGCTGGACTATGACAACGCGCAGCTGGAGCAGGCCGACCGCGAGCGCCTGCGCGAGGACCTGCGCCTGTTCTATGTGGCCCTCACCCGCGCGCGCCATGCGCTGTGGATGGCACTGGCGCCCATGAAGCGCGGCAACAGCAAGGCCTGCGTGAACGAGCAGGGCGCGGCCGGCTATCTGCTGGCCGGGCCCGAGAAGCAGTCTGCCGCCCAGTGGCGTGCCAGCGTGGCGGCGCTGGCGGCGGGCTGCGCCCATATCCATGTGAAGGACCTGCCGGCCGAGCTGCCCGAATTGCGGCTGTGGACGGCCTCCGAGGCGCCGCCCGCCTTGGGGCCGGCACCCGGCTATGCGGCCGACTTCGACCGGCGCTGGGGCATAGGCAGCTTTTCCTCGCTGACGCGGGCCATGGCCGCGCCCAGCCTGCCGGTGCTGCCCGTGGCGGCGCTGTGGCCGGCCGGCGACGAAGTCCAGGCGGCCCTGCCGGCAAACCCGGGGCCGCCTGCCCTGCCGGACATGCTTTCCCTGCCGGCCGGTGCTGCCGGTCCGGTCTGGCACCGCTTCATGCGCGGGCCGGTGGTGGGCAATTTCCTGCACGACCAGCTGGAATGGCTGTCGGGCGAAGGCTTTGCCCTGCCGGAACAGGAGTCCGGCGAGCCCACGGGCCTGGAAGCGCGGCTGCTGCGCCGCTGCGAGCGCGCGGGCCGCAAGGAGCAGGCCGGCGACGTGCTGCGCTGGCTGCGCGCCGTGGTGCACCAGCCGCTGCCGCCGCTGGACGTGAGCCTGGCGCAGCTGGGCGAGCGCGCTGCGCTGCTGGCCGAGATGGAGTTCTGGCTGCCCGCGCAAAAGCTGTCGGCGCCTCGCATCGATGCGCTGTGCCGCCAGTACCTGCTGCCGGGGCAGGAGCGCCCGGTGCTGCCGCAGCGCGAGCTGCACGGCATGCTCATGGGCTTTGCCGACCTGGTGTTCTGCCATGCGGGCCGCTACTGGGTGCTCGATTACAAGACCAACCACCTGGGCTCGGACGGCGGCGCCTACACGGCCGAGGCGCTGGCCGCGGCCATGCTGCACCACCGCTACGACGTGCAGGCGGCGCTGTACCTGCTGGCGCTGCACCGGCTGCTGAAAAGCCGGCTGGGCGAGGCCTATGAACCAGCGCAGCACCTGGGCGGGGCGCTGTATTTCTTTGTGCGCGGCCTGGATGGCGAGGCGCGGGGCATGCTGGAGCTGCCTTCTTCGCAGCAGATGCTGGCGCTGCTGGAGGCGCTTGATGCGCTGTTGAATGAGTCGGAGGCGTTGGCATGAGAACTGGTGGGTTGTGGTTTTTGTCCGATGCATGCTTTTCCTGTCGGCAGGAGCCGGGTTTCGTCCCGGCAGGCGAGTTCCTTTCTTGTTTCGCAACAAGAAAGGAACCAAAGAAATGCGCCCCACTGTCTGCGTCCCTTCGCTGCGCTACGGGCAAACCTGCGTCACCCGATTCAGTCTGCGGTGCGCCCCAACTCACTGCGCGTTGCGCGCTTCGTTCGAACAAACGGGCGCAAGTCAGATCACGAAGCAACGCTGTCCTGCGGCAGCGTTGCCCGCAGTCTGAACCGGGTGCCGCAGGCGCAGCCAAAAGGGGGGGGGAGAGGGGGAGCCATACGGGCCATCGCCATGCTCGGCCTCTGTCCAAAAAACAAGCACGCCGCGCGCAAGCGAAGGAACGCAAAGCCATGAGAGGGCGCCGCAAGATCGATTTGCAGACGCTGGACCTGTTCGCCCAGCCCCAGCTGTCCGCCCAGGACACGCTGGGGGCACTGGCGCGCCTGAGCGATGCGGGCCTGTTGCGCCGGCTGGACAGCGCCTTGGCGGCCTTCGTGCACGGCCAGGACCCGGGCGCCGAGCCCGCGCTGCTGGTGGCTGCTGCGGTGCTGGCGCAGATGGAAGGGCGCGGCCATAGCTGCCTGCCGCTGGCCGCGCTGGTGGCCCGGCCCAACGATGTGCTGGCCTGGCCCAGGGAGGCCCAGCCGCTGCTGGCCGCTCTCTGGGACCGGCTGCCGCCGCGACTGGAGGACTGGCTGGCCGCCCTGCAGCGCAGCCCCGTGGTGCGCACGGTGCAGGACGGGTCTGGAAAGGCCGTGTGCAACGGTGTTGATAACGCTGTGGATGACGGGTGCCCCTTGGTTTTGCGCACGGGCGCCGGACCGCTGCTGTACCTGCGCCGCTATTGGGACTACGAGCGCGGCGTGGCGGCGCATATCGCCCGGCGCACGGAGGTCGATGCCGAGCCTGACACGGACCGGGTGCGCGGCTGGCTGGACAGGCTGTTCGGCCCGTCCGGCGCCGATAAACCGGACTGGCAGAAGCTGGCCTGCGCGCTGGCGTTGCGCGGACGGCTGTCGGTGATCACGGGCGGGCCCGGCACGGGCAAGACCTATACGGCCGCGCGCCTGCTGGCCCTTCTGTTCGCCATGGCGCCCGATGTGCAGCAGCTGCGAGTGGCCCTGGCTGCGCCCACGGGCAAGGCGGCGGCGCGGCTCAAACAGGCCATCGATGCCTCGCTGCTGGACCTCAAGGACAGCGTGCAGGGCGAACTCGACCTGGAGGCGCTGGTGCAGCGCATGGGCGCGGCGCGCACGCTGCATTCGCTGCTGGGCGCGCGGCCCGATACGCGCTACTTCCGCCACCATGCAGGCAACCCGCTGGACGTGGACGTGCTCATCGTGGACGAGGCCTCGATGATCCACCTGGAGATGATGGCCGCGCTGCTGCAGGCGCTGCCGCCCACGGCGCGGCTGGTCCTGCTGGGCGACAAGGACCAGCTGGCCTCGGTGGAGGCCGGCGCCGTGCTCGGCGATCTGTGCCGCGACGCGCAGGCCGGCTGCTATCTGCCGGCCACCTGCGCCTATGCCGAAAGCGCCGCGGGCCAGCGCATTCCGGCCGAATTCATGGCTGCCGGCGCCGCGCTGCCGCTGGCCCAGCACACCGTCATGCTGCGCGAAAGCCGGCGCTTTGGCGGCCCCATAGGCCAGCTGGCGCTGGCGGTCAACCGCGGCGATGCGCCGGCTGCCCAGGCGCTGCTGGCCGAGCACACGCGCCTGGGCGTAGATGCCGTGCTGTGGGCCCGGCAGGGCGGTGCGGCGCAGCGCATTGCCGAGGACGCCGTGCACGGCCGCGGCCGCCAGGCCAGCTATGCGGCCTATGCCAGGCAGCTGGGGCTGTGGCGCAGCGACCGCCCGCAGACGCCGCAGGAGCACGAGGACTGGGTCTGCGGCGTGCTCAATGCCTTCGAGCGCTTTCGGCTGCTGTGCGCGGTGCGCGAGGGCGACTGGGGCGTGGCCGGGCTCAACCGCGCCGTGGAGGCCGTGCTGCAGGCGCAAGGCGCGATCCGCAAGGAAGGCGAGTGGTATGCGGGCCGGCCCGTGATGGTCACGCGCAACGATGCGCAGCTCAATGTGTTCAACGGCGACATCGGCATTGCCCTGCCCGGCTTTGCCGATCCGTCGCGGCTGCGCGTGTACTTCCTGCAGGGCGAGAAACTGCATGCCGTGAGCACCGCGCGCCTGGCCCAGGTGGAGACGGCCTTCGCCATGACCGTGCACAAGAGCCAGGGCTCGGAATTCGAGCACACGGCGCTGGTGCTCTCGGCCCAGGGCGGCAATGTGCTCAACCGCGAACTGGTCTATACCGGCATCACGCGCGCGCGCCAGGCCTTCACGCTGTGGGCCGAGGTGCCGGGGCTGCTGGCCTCGGCCATTGCCAGCCCCACGCAGCGTTCCAGCGGTTTGCTGCGATTTCTGGAGCATAGTGTGCGCCGCAGTGCATGATTTCCGAGCCAAACGACAGTGAAACGACGGATTTGCATGCGCTGGCAGCTATGGATTCCAGATAGACAAGCCGGCCCTGCGGCACTAGCCCTTGCCGTGCCGGCTCCAGAACAGGGCCCACAGCGAGACGGCCGCGGGCAGGCCCAGGCCCAGGCCCAGCCAGCAGGCGGGCTTGAGCCAGCCTTGGCCCAGCAGCCCTGCCAGCAGGCCGGCAGCGGTCAGCGCCGCCAGCAGCAGCGGCATGCGCCAGACAGGGTATGGCCTGGAGGCGCTCATGCGGCGGTCTTCCGGGCGGCTGCCGCAATGGCGGCCGGCCGCATGGCGGGCTTGCGCAGCCACAGGTAGAGCCCGCTGCCCAGCACCGCGATGCACAGCACGTCGAGCACGGCCCATAGCAGCTTGAGCGGCATGCCTGCGTAGTCGCCGAAGTGCAGCGGCTGGGACAGGTACAGGGTCTTGAGATACCAGGGCGCTGCCACCGAGCCTTCGACCGCGCCGCTGCGCGCATTCACCAGCACGGGCTGGTAGAGCTTGGCCGTGAGCGCGCTGCTGCCGCGCATGTAGATGGTGTAATGCATGGGCGTGCCGGCCAGCACGCCCGGAAAGGCCAGGTAGCTGAGCGTCATGCCGGGTTCGGTGGCCATGGCGGCGCGCACGGCGGCGTCCAGCGGGCTGCGCTCGGCGGCCGTGGGCGGCCGGCCTCCGGCATGCCGCGACAGCCAGGGCTTGAGGTGATGCTCCTGCCAGTAATTGAGCGCGGGCTGGGCCAGGGTGTTAACCACGCCCGTGGCGCCCACCACGAACAGCCAGGTCAGCGTGCAGATGCCCAGGGCGTTGTGCAGGTCCAGCCAGCGCAGGCGCGCGGAGCGGCCGCGCCGCACGGCCCCGAAGGGCAGCTTGCCCATAAAGGGCGCGTAGAGCACCACGCCCGAGACCAGGGCCGCGAGCAGCAGCAGGCCCATGGCGCCCAGGAACAGCATGCCGGGCAGGCCGGCGAACAGGTCCACGTGCAGCCGTGTCATCCAGTACATGAAGCCCGAATAGAAATCTGGCGAAGGCAGGACTTGCGCCGTATAGGCGTCTATGGCCAGCACCTCGAACTTCTCGGTCTCTTCGAGGCGTGGAGCCAGGCTCACATACCAGAAGCTGTCGTCGTCCTCCTCGCGGCTGACATACATCGGAAACAGCCCCGGATGGCGTGCCTGGGCCGTGGCCAGCACGGTATCCAGGCTGGCGCGCTGCGCACCGGGCGGATGAGGGCGCGCGGGCACGGCCGTGCCCGTGAGCTCCTGGATCTCATGGTGGAAGATCAGCGGCAGGCCGGTCAGGCACAGCAGCAGCATGAACGTGGTGCAGACCAGGCTGCTCCACTTGTGTATCCACGACCAGCGCCGAAGGGAAGTGTTTGTCATGGCCAGGGCGGTGCAGCGGTCAGGGCAGTTGCCGGGCCGCCGCGGCCGCGTCAGAAGCGCACGGTGGCGCTGAGGTTGATGCTGCGCGGATCGCCCGCCTTGATGTAGTCCGCGTACTGGTAGGCCCAGTATTTGCGGTTCGTGGCATTGCTCAGCATCACGCGCAGCGTGGTGGATTTGCCGGCAATCACGGTCTCGTAGTTGGCGCCCAGGTTCAGCAGGCTGTAGCCGGCCACCTGCAGCTGGTTGGCCGCATCCAGCATGGTGTTTCCCGTGTGCTTGATGCCTGCCGTCAGCTGCAGGCCAGGCAGCTGAGGCACGTGGTAGCCCAGTTGGGCCGTGGCCACGTAGCGCGGCGCGCCGGCAATGCGGTTGCCGTCGATGGCCGCATTGCCGCGGCCGTATTCGCTGTCCAGCAGCATCAGGTTGCCGCCCAGGCTCCACTGCCGGGCCAGCTTCACGGCGCCCGCCAGCTCCAGGCCCTGGTAGGTGGACTGGCCGTCCTGGCGCATAGTTGTGCCGTCCGAATATTCGGACGGCTTCTCGATGCGGAACAGCGCCGCCGTGGCCGACCAGTTGGGCTGCACGGTCTTGACGCCCATTTCGTACTGGCGGGTCTTGAGCGGATTGAGCAGGGCGCGGTAGTTGCTCAGGCTTCGGTCGGCGACGATGGAGCCCGGCACCAGCGCTTCCATGTAGCTGGCATAGGCCATGCTCTGCGGGGCGAACCTGTACATCAGCGCCAGTGTGGGCGTGGCGGCGCCGGATTTCTCGTAGCGCGAGGTCTCGGCTCCCGTGGTGTCGTACTGGCGCTGCTGGTAGCTGTTGTAGCGGATGCCGGCCAGCACCGACCACTGCTGCGAAAACTCCAGCGTGTCGCTGGCAAAGATGGCGCGCTGCGTGATGTCGGCCGCACGGTACAGGCCCAGGCCGTCCAGGCCCGTGGGGCTGTAGTAGGCGTAGCGGTTGGCCTGGTTCAGATTGCCCAGGCCCACTTCCTCATAGGTGCCCGCGGCGCTGTAGTCGTTGCGCTGCTGCTGCCAGGAAGCGCCGACCACGATCTGGTGCCGCACCGCGCCCGTTTGCAGCCTGCCCTGCAGCAGTGCCTCGAACTGGTTGGTCTGGTAGGCCTCGCCGTAGTCGGAGCGGAAATTGCGGTAGTTGCCCGCGGAGTCCAGCAGGCTGATCACGGATTCGTTGCGCTGCGTGCGTGTGCTGCTGTGGCTGTAGCTGCCGCTGAGCTGCCAGTCCTGCGCAAGCCGGTACTTGATTCCCGTGGAGACGTACTTGAATTCGTTGTCCGAGAAATTGCCCGGGCCGACCATGCGGCCGTCGTCGTTGGCGACAGGCTGCGGCAGATGGCGCCCGGCCAGGCTGCTGGTGGTGATGGTGGGTTCCATGTCGCTGACGCGGCGCTTCTGGAACAGCGATTGCAGCTCCCAGCTCAGGTCGCTGGTCAGCTTGGCGTCGAGCGCCAGCGATACCGCGTTGCGGCGTTGGCGACTGGTGTTGGCCGCTTCGCCGCTTTCATGGCTGAGGTTGAGGCGGTAGCCGAAGCGGCCGTCCTCGCCGGCGCGGCCGCCGATGTCGGCATTCGCGCGCCACAGGCTCTTGCCGGAAAAGCCCAGGCCCACATTGCGCACGGGTTCGCCGGTGGGTTTCTTGGTAACGTAGTTGATCAGGCCGCCGGGGCTGCCGAAGCCGTAGAGAAAGCCGGTCGCGCCCTTGAGCAGGTCCACCTGCTCCATGTGCTCATAGGGCAGCAGCGTGGCATAGCTGATGAAGGGATGGCCGTCGATGCGGAAGGAGTTCTGCCAGTCCATGTCCAGGCCGCGCACGGACAGATAGCTGGCCCAGCCGCCCGAGGTGGAGCTGTTGTCGGACACCGAGGCATCGGCAAAGAACAGGTCGCCCAGCTTGCCCGGCGCAGTCTGCTCGATGATGTCGGCCGAGATATTGGCGCTGGAAAAAGGTGTCTCCAGCGCCGTGCGCTGGCCCAGGGCGCCGTTGTTGACAGGCCGGTCCAGCGCCAGGCCGGGCAGGTCGGCCATGCTCGATGCCTGGACCTGCACCTCGCCCAGCGTGGGAGCGTCGGTCCGTTCGGTCTGGGCCTGGACCGCACCGCAGGCCAGGCTGCACGCCAGCAGCAAAGGAGTATGGAGCGGCCTGGGCGCGGCGGTGCGAAGAGGGCATGCCGCGGAATGACGGGATTTCATATGAATATTTATGAGAATGATTCTTAATTATATTCATTGCGGCATGAATCCAGGCAAGGCATCGATACGACGAAGTGATGCAGCCGCGCTGTCGAAACGGATGATGGGCTGCTTCGAGCCGCAGCTGGCGGGCCGTGCTGTGGCAGGAAGCAAGTCCCAAGCTCCAGCGCTGCGGAGCATAGGCGAATGGCTGCGGACAGTTTGTCAGGGCTGGCGCAGGGCGGCTGTCAGTGCTCGTACACCGCTTCCCAGCTGGTAAAACCCTTGACCTCGATCGGGTTGCCGCTGGGGTCGTGGAAGAACATGGTCCATTGCTCGCCGGGCTCGCCCTCGAAGCGCACCTGGGGTTCCAGCACGAAGCGGGTGCCGGCGGCCTTCAGGCGCTCGGCCAGCGCCAGCCAGTCGGGCTTGAGCAGGATCACGCCCAGGTGGGGCATGGGCACCATGTGGTTGCCCACCTTGCCGGTGTTGGCCACGGCGAAGGGCTGGCCCAGGTGCAGCGAGATCTGGTGGCCGAAGAAGTCGAAGTCGACCCAGGTCTCGGTGCTGCGGCCTTCGCGGCAGCCAAGCACGCCGCCGTAGAAGCGGCGCGCCTCGTCGAGGTCGGTCACATGGTAGGCAAGATGGAACAGGCTTTGCATAGTGGCTCGACGATAACACCGCAGGCACGGCCTTCCGCCGCCGCAGCGCTCACTTGGTCTGGTAGCGCGCCATCATGGCCACGGTGCTGGCCTTGCGGTCGGCATTGACCTTCTGCACCGTGGGCCGCTCGCCCATGCGCGCCAGGTAGTCGCGCACCGGCAGCTCGGCCAGCACGTCCTTGCCGCAGACGCTCTTGGTCGCGGCGCTGACCAGCGGCAGGTGGACGATGGCGCTGCAGTCGGCCAGCGTGAAGCTGTCGCCTGCGATGAAGGGCGCATCGAAGCGCGCGATCCTCGCGAAGGCCGCCACGTTCTTCTCCAGCTGGGCCAGCGCCTTGTCGCGCGCGGCATCGCTGACCTTGCCGCCGAAGAAGGCCTGCGGATAGAGATTGCGCGCCACCAGCTCCAGGTGCAGGTTCAGGTACACGCACAGCTCGCGCACCTTGGCGGCGGCAAACGGGTCGGCCGGCAGCAGCCGCACCTCGGAGGGCAGCGCCTCCACGTATTCGATGATGGCATCCGACTCGCTGATGGCGCCATGCGCCGTGCGCAGATACGGCACCTTGCCCAGCGGCGATTCGTCGGTGTTGGTCTCGCCTATCCATGCCAGCTCTTCCTCGAAGGGCAGGTTCTTCTCCATCAGGGCCAGCTTGACCTTGTTGTAGTAGTTGCTGGCCGAGAATCCGCACAAAGAAAGCATTCTTGTCTCCTGGTTGTGATGGGCTCGAGGGTCGGCAGCGGGCGCCGGCCTTGGCCGTCCCTCCCGAGACCTGCATGGTAGGGCCGCTGGAGGATGCGGGGCGTCGCCGACCGGATAGCGCGTGGCTGCTCCTACAATGGCCGGCATGCCCATGCCGTCCCCTCGTCTGCAGCTTCCCGCGCCCGGTCCGCTGGCGCGCTGGGTGCTGCTGGCATGGGTTTGCGTGATGCTCACCGGCGTGGCGGCACCCTGGGCGCGGGCCGCCGCCATGGGGCGTCTGGAGCCCGCATGCAGCGCCTCGGGAGAGATCCGCTGGGTGCCGAGCCCGGTGGCGCAGGACGATGCCGTGCCTGCCGTGCACGGTATCGACTGCCCGCTGTGCCTGCCGCTGCTGGCCCCGCCTCCGGCCGGTACGCACAACGCATGCCGGGCGGCGCCCGAGATGGCCTTCGTCGTTGCCGGCTATGTGGGGCCCTGGAACCGCACGGCCCAGGTCCTGCCCCAGCCGCGCGCTCCGCCCCTCGAAGTCTTCAACAAACATGGCTGATGGCGCTTGAACACCAGGGTTTCAGGCGTTTTCGATGAGTGAGTCCGGCCCCTGGCCGGTTGTCTGGAGAAGATTTCATGAACTTGCAACGTTTCACCACCGCCATGCGCATGTCCGTGTGCATCCCCGCGATTGCCATGTGCTCTGCGCTGTTTGCAGGGGCCGCGCTGGCCCATCCCGATGCGGCCCATGTGGAGGCGCAGAACGCCTGGGCGCGCGCCAGCGTGCCGGGCCAGCAGGCCTCGGGCGCCTTCATGCGCCTGACGGCCAAGGAGCCGCTGAAGCTCGTGGGCGTGGAAACGCCCGTGGCCGGCGTGGCCGAGGTGCACGAGATGAAGATGGAGGGCGACGTGATGCGCATGCGCGCCATCGACGCGCTGGACCTGCCCCAGGGCGTGCCCGTGGACCTCAAGCCCGGCGGCTATCACGTAATGCTGCAGCAGCTCAAGGCGCCGCTGGTCAAGGACACCCAGGTGCCCATCACCCTGGTGTTCAAGGATGCCAAGGGCGAACTCTCGCGCCTGCATCTGCAGGTGCCGGTGCGCACGGCGCCGCCGGCCGGCGGCGATGCCGCGGCCGCCCACCATGGGCATATGCACTGAAGCACGGCGGCCGGGCGGCCGCATTACGCTTGCTTGCAAGGCTTTCGATCCGAGATCGAAGGCCTTTTTTCATGGAGGGCCGGCCAGGAAAAGTGGCCGGAAGCTGACTGGGATTTGCACTGATGGCCCTGCATCCCGGTTGGGCGCGGGGATGCTCTGGGTTAAGCTGTGCTGCAACGGTGGGCCTGGATGCTTTCGAGAGCAAGGCGCGGGCCTGGTGCACATCACCTACTGCGAGACCAACCATGAGCGACGCATCCTCCTTCGGCTTTGGCAAGTTCATTCCCGGCTTCGATTTCCTGCAGGGCCTGGCCCAGAGCGCAGGCTCCGCGGCCAAGCCGCTGGGCGGCATGCCGCAATGGGTGGCGCCCACGGTCAGCATCGAGGAAGTGGAAAAGCGCATCACCGAACTCAAGGCCGTGCAGTTCTGGCTGGAGCAGAACGGCCGCGCGCTGGCCGCCACCATCCAGGCGCTGGAAGTGCAGCGCATGACGCTGTCCACCCTCAAGGGCATGAATGTCAGCATGGGCGAGCTGGCCAAGGCTTTCCAGTTCCCTGGCGGAGGGGAGGCTGGGGGCGCCAAGGCCCAGGATTTTTCCGAGTGGCCCATGAATGCGGCCGCGAACGCGGCGGCTGCGGGCGGCCAGGCGCAGGAGGCCGCGGCCCCCGCCGAGCCCCGCAAACCTGCCGCCGGGAGCGCCGGCACCGCGGCCGAAGCCACGGCCGAGGGCGGCGAGCAGGCTGCGGAGCCCGCGCAGGCCGCACTGAACCAGGCCATGCAGTGGTGGGGATCGCTGACCCAGCAATTCCAGCAGATCGCGGCCAAGGCGCTGGCCGAGCCCGTGCCGCCCGAGACGCTGATGGCTGCGCAGCGCGCGACCGAGATGGCCAGCGGCTTGGCCAAGGCCACGATGGACCAGGTCATGTCCTTCGGCAAGGCCTCTGCAGAAGGCGCGGCCCAATCCGCCGCCGCATCCGCCAAGCCGGCCAAGGCCCCATCCGCAGCTTCTTCCAGGGCGGCAGCCGCCAAGAGCCCCGCCAAGCCTGCGGCGAAGAAGGCTCCGGCCGCGCCGGCGGCCAAGAAGGCTGCGGCCAAGACCGGCGGTTCGCGCGCCCGCTGACAGGCCCCGGCCCGCGCTGCTGCGCCGTGCGCCGGCGCGGCACGTTCCGCACAACACGAAAGGGGTGTCCATGTCGTTGTTTCCCATAGGCCATGCCAGCCACCCGGATTGGCGCGAGGCCGTGCAGTCCGTGGTGCGGCAGCTGTTCATGCAGATGGAGCAGCCCGGCCATGCCGGCCGTCCGCGCCTGGGCCTGATCTATGCCTCCCACGCCTATGCGCGTCACGCGCAGGACATGCTGATGCTGCTGGCCCAGTCGCTGCCGCGCGTCACCGACTGGGTGGGCTGCACGGCCAGCGGCGTGCTGGCCATGGCGCATGAGTACACCGATGCGCCGGGTCTGGCCGTGATGCTGCTGGACGTGCCGGCCGCGCATTACCGCGTGTATTCGGGCATTGCCCCGCTGGCCATGGGCGGCGGCGAGGCCGGCTTCGAGGCCGATGCCGCCCTGGTGCACTCCGACGCGGGCCAGCCCGAGCTGGCCGAGCTGCTGCAGGAGCTGTCGGAGCGCACGCAGACCGGCCATCTGTTCGGCGCTCTGGGCGGGCAGCAGGGCGAGGGCGTGCAGTTCGCCTGCCGGGCCGAGGATCTGCCGCTGCTGCGCACCGGCGGCGCGGTCGGCGTCTTTCGTGGCGGCTTCTCGGGCGTGGCCTTTGCGTCCGAAGTGCCCTGCATCTCGCGCATGGCCCATGGCTGCGCGCCGCTGGGCGAAGGCCTGGAGATCACCGAAACCAGCGGCTCCGTGCTGCTGTCGCTGCGCGGCCAGCCGGCCCTGCCCCAGCTGCTGCAGCTGCTGGACGTGCAGGCCAGCCCCGACCAGGGCGGCGGCTGGCAGGCGGCGCTGGGGGCGCTGCGCAACACCCAGGCGGCGATTGCGCCCCTGGGCCGCGGGCTGGAGCGCGGGGCGCTGACCCCCGAGGCCCAGGTGCTCAACCTGGTGGGGCTAGACCCGCTGCGCCAGGGCGTGGCCCTGTCCTCGCCGGTGGAGGCCGGGCATACCGTGATCTTCTGCCAGCGCCAGGAACATGCGGCGCGGCACGAGCTCATGCAGATGGGGGCGGCCCTGCAGGATGCGCTGCTGCCCGACTTTGCCGACGGCGCGGGGGCTGCGGGCGGCGAGCCCGCGGCGCCGCAGATCCGCGGGGCCATCTATGTGAGCTGCAAGGGCCGCGGCAGCGAGCTGTTCGGCGCACCGGACACCGAACTCCGGATACTGCGCCACGCGCTGGGCTCGGTGCCGCTGATCGGCCTCATGGGCGAAGCCGAGATCATGGATGCGCGCCTGCACCACCTGGCCGGCGTGCTGACCGTCTTCACGGAGCCGGCGACGGCCAATTGAGGGTGTTTAAGGCTGTTTGCGCAGATGCAGATTGCGCAGGCAGCTCTCAAAAAAGAAGCGGCCTGGGCCGCTTTGCTTTGACCGCGGAGGGCCGGCTTGCCGCTCAGGCGCGCTCGGGCCAGATCTCCACGCCCAGGTTGAGCATCAGCCGGTTGGCCCAGCCGAACAGGGCAGCCGAGTGCAGCATGTCCAGGATTTCCAGGTCCGACAGGCCTGCGTCGCGCAGCGGCTGCACGTGCTGCGCGCCGAAGCTGCCGGGCGTGCGCGTCAGGGCCAGGGAGGACTGGATGATGGCGCGCTCGCGCTCGTTGGTGCCGGCGGTGTCGGGATCGTCGAACATCTGCGCCATCACGTCGTTGCGCTTGGCCAGCTGCTCGAAGCGCTGGGCATGGACCGAGGCGCAGTACACGCAGCCGTTGGAGCGCGAAACGGCCGTGGCCGCGACTTCGCGCTCGGCACGCGACAGGCCGCCCGGCGCGTACATGATGGCGTTGAAGGCCTGGGAGCGCTCCAGCAGCACCTCGGGCTGGCGGCCCAGCAGCAGGTAGAAGTCCATGGTCTTGGCCTTGGGATGGCTGACCTCCAGCACCTTCTGCTGTTCGGGCGTGGCGGTTTCGGGGTCGAGCACGGGCAGCCAGGACTTCCAGTCCAGGGTTTCGCTGGTGAAGCCGTTGCGGCGCAGCGGCTCGCCAGGCGCGGGCAGGTTCGCCGGGTGCACAAACGGTGCCGCCGCCACGGGCTCGGCAGCCGGCGCATCCGCCTTGCCGCCCATGTCGGCCATGGCTTTGACGCCCACCAGCAGGCGGGCCTGGTAGGCGACGAAGCCGATCAGCTGGGCCAGCAGCACGGTGTCGTCTAGCGACAGGCCGGCGGCGGGTATGGCGAGCAGGGCCTTCTGGTCGCTCTCGGCGGGGTGCAGCGCCAGCGTGCGCACGAAGTGCAGCATGGCGTCCATGCGTGCATTGCCGGTCCGGGCGCCGCTCTGGTCGAGGACGGTGCGCAGCTCGGCCGTGATGCCGTCGCCCAGTGTGGCGGCGCGCGCGCGGTATTCGGCCTCCAGCGCGGCCACGCCGCTCACGCGGGCCTGTTCGGCGGCCAGTACCAGGCGCTCGGCCTGGGTCAGGGCGCTGTCCAGCGTATTGCCCAGCAGCAGGTCTTCGCAGGCCTGGGTGGCGACGGCCACTTTCTCGCGCTCGTGGCGGGTGGCGAAGGTGGGCGTTTGGGCCTGCAGGCCGGCCAGGCGGTCGATGGTATCGGTCATGTCTTGTCTCTCGGAGTCTCAGATGGCATTGCCCAGCGCCTTCACGCGCGCGGCGGAATCGGCATGGGTCCATTCCGTGCCGTCGAGTTCGGGCTCGGCATAGGACTGCAGCCTGGCGAAATGCTGCTCGATGTCGTCGCGGTAGAACAGCGAGGCCAAGCCCTGGGCCAGCTTGCGCGCGCCGTCGCTGATGGCCGGGATGTCGCCCGACACCGTGCCGTGCGAGAGCGCTGCCGGATAGCAGAAGCAGTGGATGTGGTCCAGGCCCGGCTGCTCGCCCGGCGTCTTTTCCTGGAATTCGAACAGCGGCCCCAGGTCGGGCGAGGCCGACAGTTCGGCATCCTCCTGGCCGGCGGCGGGCGTGAAGCGCTGGTTCCACAGCCGCACATGGGGCGCGATGTCGGCGAATTCGGGGCGCAGGCTCCAGTCGATGGCAAAGCCCGTGGAGACGATCAGAAAATCGAGCACGAACATGCCGGCGCTGGTATGTACATGCAGTTTGCGGCCCTGCTGCTCGACCTTCTGCACCGCGCAGCCCAGGTTGAAGAAGGCATTGGCATGGCGCGACACGCGCAGCGTGCTGCCGTGCGGCGGCGGCACCTGCTGGGCGTTGATGTAGTGGCGGATGCGCCATTTCCAGGCATCGGGCAGCAGGTACTGGCCATGGGTGAGGCCGGGCACGCCCGAACCCTTGGACTTGTTGATGCGCGGCAGTTCCTTGCGGCGCACCAGCAGGTCCACGCTGGCCGCGCCGCTTTCCAGCGCCGTGGCCGCGCTGTCCATGGCCGAGGCGCCGGCGCCCACCACGCCCACGTGCTTGCCGGCCAATCGGCCGTAGTCCATCTCGTCCGAGGAGTGGGCCCACAGGGCGCGGTCCACGCCTTGCAGAAAGTCCGGAATCTGCGCGCCGCCCAGTCCGTCGCGGCCCGTGGCCAGCACCAGGCGGCGGGCCAGCCAGGTGGAGATCCGGCCGTCGGCCCTGACATCGACCTGCACCACGCCGTCGGCCTGCGGGCGCACGGCCACCACCTCGTGGCCGTTGCGCACGTCGGCACCGGTCACGCGGCGGTACCAGCGCAGATAGTCCATCCATTGCAGGCGGGGAATCTTGTCCAGCGCCGTCCAGGCATCGAGGCCGAACTGGGCGATGAACCAGGCGCGAAAGCTCAGCGAGGCAATGCCCATGGCCGGGCCCGTGAGCTCCTTGGGCGAGCGCAGGGTCTCCATGCGCGCGGTGGTGGCCCAGGGGCCTTCGAAGTCCTGCGGCGCCTTGTCCAGCAGCACGGGCTGGATGCCGACCATGCCCAGCGCCACATGCAGGGCCAGGCCCGCCTGGCCCGCGCCGATGACCAGCACGTCGTGCACGGGCCGGCCGTCGCGGGAGGTGGGGGGAATCCAGGCCTTGGCGGGCCAGCCCAGGGTGACGAAATCGTCACGCAGGCGTTCTTCAAGGGCAGCCAGGCCGGCAGAGGGCTGTTCAATCAGAGACATAAGCAAACCACAAAAGCGCCTGCAGCAGATCGCTGGCAGGCGCAAGGAAAAATCGGAGCGCGAAAAGCCCATTCTCCCACCGTCCGTGCTCCATGAAAGCGGGCGCTGCCTGGGCCGGGGCCGCCAGGCAAGGGCCTAAGCCGGCCGCGCCGCCCCGCAGCGCCGGCGTGGGGGAGGCGGCGTAGCCGCTCAGGGGATCAGTCAATACTTATCTTGGCATCCTTGACGACCTTGGCCCATTTCAGGCGGTCTTCATGCACGGTCTTCCTGAATTGCTCCGGCGTTTCGATGCGGATGGTATTGCCCTGGGAGACAAAGCGTTCGCGGATCTCGGGCAGTTCCAGCACCTCATTGACCGCCTGGTTGAGCTTCTTGACGATGGCCGGGTCCGTGCCCTTGGGCGCGAAGATGCCGAACCAGATGGCGCTGTTGAAGCCCTTGGTGCCGGGCAGGCCGCTGGCGGCGATGGTCGGCACTTCCTTGACGGCATCCACGGGCTTGGCCGTGGTCACGCCCAGCAGGCGCACCTTGCCGGCCTTGTAGTGGGACAGCACGGTCTGCACCTGGTTCATGATGCAGCAGGTCTCGCCGCGCAGCACCGAGGTGATGGCCTCGGGGCCGCCCTTGTAGGGCACGTGGACCATGTCCAGGCCCAGGCGGGAGTTGAACTCGGCAAAGGCCATGTGGGTGCCGGCGCCGTTGCCGGTGGAGGCGTAGTTGTACTTGCCGGGGTGGGCCTTGACCTCGTCGACGAACTCCTTGAGGTTCCTGACGTTGATCACATTGGGGTTGATGGTCAGCACGTTGGCCACGTCCACCAGCGGCGCCACGGGCACGAAGTCGGCTTCCACGTCGAAGGGCAGCTTCTTGTACAGCGCGGCATTGCTGCCATGGGTGGCGGCCGTGCCGAAGTACAGCGTGTAGCCGTCGGGCTTGGCGCGGGCCACGAACTCGCTGCCGATGTTGCCGGCCGCGCCGGTCTTGTAGTCGATGATGATGGGTTGGCCCAGGCGCTGGCCCAGCGGTTCCTGCACCACGCGGCCGATCACGTCCACGCCGGAGCCCGCATTGAAGCCCATGATCAGCGTGATGGGCTGGTGGGGATAGCTGGCCGCCGCGTCGGCTGCCATGGCCGGCGGCGCGAAGGTACCCGTGGCAGCCGTGAGAGTCAGGGCCGAAAGCGCCAGGGCGCGGTAACCGGAGGTGAGGCGGGGCAGCAGACGCATGGAATGACGTGTCCAACAGAAAAATGAATAGGCGTTATTTTGAACACAATTTGATTTCTTTGTTCTATATGCTTATTCCATATAAAGAGCCGATTGCCGCGCATATGCGCAGCCTGCCGCGTGCCGGTTCTTCATCGGGCGCACTTCGTTTCGAGGCGGGGTGGCGAAGCGTAAAAAAGCCCTGCGCCGCAGGGCGCAGGGCTTGAAGGCTGCTGGCGGGCGATAGAAAACCAGCAGCCGGAGCAGAGAGGGGTCGGTTTGCTCAATGGCGGTACGGGCGACCGGGGCCGTAGTCCCAGCGGCCGGGCCTCCAGTCCCATCGGCCGCCATGCTGCACCCATTGGGGCTGGCGGTAGACATAGCCGGGGCGGGCCCTGACCCAGTGGCCCGGGCGCCACACATGGCGATGGCCGCGCGGCTCCCAGTAGCCGGACACCCATACATAGCCGTGGCGCGGGGCCGGCACCATTTCGCGGCGCATGGGCGGGGGAGCGCCGAATTGCACGCTCACGTAGGCGCCTGCGGGTTGGGCATGGGCCGGCATCGGCTGGGCCTGGGCGGTTCCGGCCATGGTCAGCAGCGACAGAGCGCCTGCGCCCAGGGCGGTATGGAAAGCGGTGCGAAGCGACATCATGGCAGTCCTCCTGTTTCTATGTCGGTCGGGGATCGGCGCACTGCAAGCGGGCCGGTCCATGGCTTTCATGGTGCAGGGGATGCGTCAACACATGGTTGCCGCAAGGCGAAGTCATGCAATGTTATGTGTCGCGTTGGTGAAGACCGGTTGCGAGCTGCTAACCAGCGTTAAATATGGCTGTATGCGGCGTGCAATAGGCGCTGGCAGCTATGGATAAATGAGTGAGACGGGCGCCGCTTCCAGCAGGCCAGCCGCGCCGCGGCACAGCGGGCTACCTTCGCAGCGCAGCAAAGGTCGAGAACTCCCATTTGCGCATGCCCAGCACCAGCGTATAGCCTTCGAGCTTCTTGGCGGCCAGGCGCTGGTCCTGCAGGTGCTGCTGCGAGAAGTCGTGGGCGACGCGCTGGATGCGCTCCACGAAGCTGGGCGCCAGGTGCGGGGCGATGGAGCCGTGCACCAGCAGCATGGTCTCGTCGTCGCCGTCGAAGCTGCCGCCGAAATAGTCGAGCACGGCGTTCTCGCGGAAATACTCCATCACCGGGCCGCGCGCCTGCCAGCGGAAGGTCTTGGCCAGGCGCAGCCGGTAGCGGTTGCCGGGGCGCAGCTCGATGATGCCGATGCGGTCCAGCTGGGCCAGGTAGCCTATGCCCTCGGTCTCGGAGATGCGGTAGGTGCTGACGATCTGCTCCAGCGTCCACTGGCTGAGCACGCAGATCGCGGTCAGCAGCAGCTTGCGGTCCGCCACCACGGCGGCTTCCTGCTCGCGCGTCATCTGCTGCAGCAGCGGGCGGCTGTCGGCCACGCTGCGCGCCAGGTCGGCAAAGTCCAGATGCAGGGCGCGGCAGATCTCGTCCACGCGCGACAGCGGCATGTCCCCCTTAGCCAGCATGCGTTTGACGCTGGACTCGGCCATGCCGATGGCCTGGGCCAGATCGGCATAGGTCATCTGGGCGGCCTTGAGTTCCTTCTTGAGGGCGGTGACGAGGTCGGCGGTAGTGCTCATGGGTATCGATTATGAATACTGGCCGGCGCGCTCCGCGCAGCTTGCGGGTGGAGGCGATACCTGTGGCAAAGGTCTTGGCACAATCGCGGTCATTCACCCACTCCAAGGACCCAGGCATGAGCGAGCCGGCATCGACCCACCCCAACCAGTTTGCCTTGCTGGGCCAGCGGCGCTTTGCGCCGTTCTTCTGGACCCAGTTCTGCGGTGCGGCCAACGACAACCTGTTCAAGTTCGCCTTCACGGTGATGGTGACCTACCAGCTCGGCGTGTCCTGGCTGCCGCCCTCCATGGCCGGGCTGGTGATCGGCGCGCTGTTCATCCTGCCGTTCCTGCTGTTCTCGGCCACTTCGGGCCAGCTGACGGACAAATGGGACAAGACGCGCATGTTCCGCCTCGTGAAGAACCTGGAAATCGCCATCATGCTGCTGGCGGCCTGGGGCTTTGTCTCGGCCAACGTGCCCGTGCTGCTGGGCTGCGTGTTCCTGATGGGCCTGCATTCCACGCTGTTCGGCCCGGTCAAGTTCGCCTACCTGCCCCAGGTGCTCAACGAGCGCGAACTCACGGGCGGCAACGGCATGGTGGAGATGGGCACCTTCGTGGCCATTTTGCTGGGCAATGTGGCCGGCGGCCTGCTGGTGGCCGTGCCCGAGGTCGGCCATGCCCAGGTGGCGCTGGCCTGCGTGGGGCTGGCCCTGGTCGGGCGGCTGTGCGCGCAGTTCATCACCCACGCGCCGGCCACCGATCCGGGCCTGGTCATCAACTGGAATCCGTTCACCGAGACCTGGCGCAATCTGCAGCTGGCGCGCGAGAAGCCCGTGGTGTTCCGCTCGCTGCTGGGCATCAGCTGGATGTGGTTCTTCGGCGCCGTGTTCCTGGCCCAGTTCCCGAGCTTTGCCAAGGAAGTGCTGCATGGCGACGAGCATGTGGCCTCGCTGCTGCTGGTGATTTTTTCGATCGGCATCGGCATCGGCTCGCTGCTGTGCGAGGTATTCAGCCGCCGCCACGTGGAGATCGGCCTGGTGCCGCTGGGCGCCATCGGTATGAGCGTGTTCGCCATCGACCTGTACTTTGCCGCGCGGGCGCTGCCGGCCTCCGATCTCATGGGCGTGGGCGCCTTCTTCGCGCAGCACCGCCACTGGCGCGTGATGCTGGACCTGGGGCTGCTGGCGCTGTCGGCCGGCATCTACAGCGTGCCCATGTACGCGCTGATCCAGATGCGCAGCCAGCCCACGCACCGCGCGCGCATCATCGCGGCCAACAACATCCTCAACGCCTTGTTCATGATCGCCTCCAGCGTGCTGGCCGGCGCGCTGCTGTCCGCCGGCCTGAGCATTCCGCAGGTGTTCCTGGCCACCGGCATCGCCAACGCCGTGGTGGCGCTGTACGTGTTCCTGCTGGTGCCCGAATACCTGCTGCGCTTCGTGGCCTGGGTTGCCACCCACTTCATCTACCGCTTCAGGGTGCGCGGCGACGAGAACATTCCCGCCGACGGCCCGGCGGTGCTGGTCTGCAACCACGTGAGCTTTGTCGATGCCATCCTGCTCATGGCCGCCAGCCCGCGGCCCATCCATTTCGTGATGGACTACCGCATCTTCCAGCGCCCGGTGCTGGGCTGGCTGTTCAGGCTGGCCAAGGCCATTCCCATCGCCCCCCACAAGGAAGATCCTGCGACCTACGAGGCGGCCTTTGCGCGCTCGGCCGAAGTGCTGCGCGAGGGCGACCTGCTGGCCATCTTCCCCGAGGGGGCGATCACCAGCGACGGCCGGCTGCAGCCGTTCAGGGCCGGCATCATGAAGATCCTGGAGCAGGCGCAGCGCGACGGCCTGGCCGTGCCCGTGGTCCCCATGGCGCTGACCAACCTCTGGGGCTCGTTCTTCAGCCGCATCGAAGTGCGCGGCGGCCGCAACGTGGCCATGGTCAAGCCGCTGCGCCGCGGCTGGCTCAACCCCGTGGGGCTGGAGGTGGGCACCGCCGTGCCGGCCCCGCAGGTCTCGCCCGAGCTGCTGCAGCAGCGCGTGGCCGGTCTGCTGCAGCAGCCGCAGTGAGCTTTTACGGGCCGAGGTGGATATCGCCCATGTAGGCCAGGCCGCTGCCATGGGTGTTGTCCGAATCGGCCGAGACGGTGATGTCGATGACGGCCGGCATGCCGGCGGATTCGTCGCCAAAGGCCTGGGCATAGTCGGCGGCCAGGTCCCGGCTTTCGGACATCCATCGGCCCAGATGCGTGCTGCCGCTTTGCAGCACGATGAAGCGCATGCGGTGGGTGAAGGCGTTGTGCAGCTGCGTGCCCACGGGCAGCTGGTTGTCCCAGACGTAGCACAGGGTTTCGGCGGGAATGCGCTCGCCGGTATGGATCTGGCCCAGGCGCAGCCTGGCGCGCTCGCCAAAGCCCAGCCGGGAGCGGTCGAAGTCGAAGGACACGCACAGCTTGAGCGCTGCATCGTCGCCGGAGCGGCTGCGGATGTCGGCCTTGGCGACCAGCTGATCCACGCGCCAGCGCCAGCTCAGCCGCAAGGCAGCCGCCGCGCCATTCACGGCCGCGGGCAGAGGATAGACCAGGTTGCCGTAGGCATCCGAAGTGCTCACGCGCAGCACATGCTCGCCGTCGAGACTGGCGATGCCGAACTGCGTGGGCGACTTGCCGGGCAGCGTGGCAAAGTGCCAGGGCGCCGGCAACGGCCCCTCGGGCAACTGCGAAAACGCGATCTGGCCGGCGCTTTGCGGGCGCTGGCTTTCGGCCCATGCCGGGGCGCCGGCCAGCAGCAGTGCAAGAGCGGCATGGCCGGGCAGGAGCTTCCAGGCGGGCAGGATGTTCGGCATGGTCAGGACAGGAAAGTATCAAAAACCGATACCCAAGGAGGATTGGCAAGCCAACTGAGACAATCTTCGCCGGGATCGGGCGCGGCAACGCGATGATTCGCAGCACCGCAGCCATGGCGCCGCGGCAAATTTCAACAACAGGAGCATTTTTGTGATCAACGCCTCGGCTTTCACCCGTTCTTTTCGCAACAGTTTGTGTGCCCTGGGCATGGCTTGCGCTTTGGGGGGGGGCCGGTTCCGCACAGGCCCAGAGCGAGACCTCGCTGGCGCTGTCGGCCCTGCCCGTGGCCTCAGTGGTGACGGTAGCGGCCTCGGGAGGCAACTCGCAGGAGGCGGCCGCCGTGCCGCTGTTCCTGGCCGCAGGCGGCGTGTCGCTGGTCGTGGCGGGCGTGGAGGCCAGTGCCAAGGGCGTGAAATACGTGCTCAAGAACACGGCCGACGGCGTCTCCGCCGTGGTGGAAGTTTCGGGCAATGCCGCCGGCGCCCTGTCTGTCGGCGTGGGCACCGTGGTGGAGACCAGCGCCATCGGTGCCGGCGTGATCCTGTCGACGGCCGGCAAGGTGCTGGCCTTCATCCCCAACGAGATCGGCAAGGCCTTGCTGCACAGCGAGCGCCTGTAACACTTCAGAGGGAAACGACACCATGCATCACCCATGGATGACGACAGTTGCCGCCGCGCTGCTGGCCTGCGCGGGCCTGGCCCATGCGGGCCGCAGCTGCGAGAACAAGCCCCTGACGCCGGAAACCATGGCCAGGGGCCTGGATCTGGCGCAGCGCACGGCCCAGGCGCTGGACGCCGAATACCGCAGGAACGGCACCCAGGTGGTGCTGCTGGCACGCAAGGGCCAGGACCTGAGCAACTACAACCTCGTGTATTCGCACTACGGCTGGGTGTACCGCACGCCCGAGGGCCCCTGGCGCGTGGTCCACAAGCTCAATGAATGCGGCACGGCCGGCGGCCATGTGTACCGCCAGGGCCTGGGCGAGTTCTTCCTGGACGACCTGTGGCGTTACGAGGCCGGCCTGCAGATTCCCGCGCCGGCCGTGCAGCAGGCGCTGCTGCAGTTCCTGACCCGTCCGCAGACCGTGCTGCGCATGCAGAGCGAGCCCTACAGCATGGTCAGCTATGCCTGGGGCCAGCGCTACCAGCAGTCCAACCAGTGGGCCACGGAAACGCTGGCGGCCGCCATGGAGCCCGCTACCGTGCAGCGCCGCGACCAGGCCCAGGCCTGGCTGCAGTTCAAGGGCTATGAGCCGAGCACGCTCACCATCCGGGCCCTGACGCGCCTGGGCGGGCGAATGACGGCGGCCAACATCGCTTTCGACGACCATCCCAACGACAAGCGCTATGCCAGCCGCATCGAGACCGTGACCGTGGATTCCGTCACCCAGTGGCTGGAGCGCACGCAGATGGCGCAGCCGGTGCGCGTGCTGCAGTAATCCTATAAAAAAAAGGATCGAGCGCTTGTCCGTCAAGCGCCAGCAGCTATCACAAAAGGAGTTCTGGGTATGAGCAAATCCCTGCGTCTGCCGGAAAAATGGTTCCGCCGCGGCCTCTGGCTGGTGGCCGTGGCCTTTGCCTTTTTCCTCATCGGCCTGGGCGGCCTGGTGGTGGGCAACCTGCCCCGGGTGGAGCATACGCAAAGCGTGGAGGACTTCATTCCTGCGGCCGATGCCCAGCGCGTCAAGGCGCAGCGGGCGCAGGCGCAGGCCGCGCAGCGCCAGGCCGACAAGGCCCGCGACACGGCGCAGCTGCAGTTCGATGCGCAAAGGGCGCGCTACCAGTCGGCGCGCGAGACCTTCGACAACTGGGTGGCCACGCGCCGCGCCACCGCGCGCCCCGAACAGGATGCGGAGCTGATGGCGCGCACCCAGGCGCTGGACGCGCTCAAGCAGGCGGAGAACCAGGCCCGCCAGGCACTGGAGGCGCAGGAACAGGCCAGCCTGGCGGCTTCGCAGGCCGTGGCCCATGCCGAAGCCGAGCAAAGTGCGCTGCGCGATGCGGCCCAACCCCAGTGGCAGTCGGCCATGCGCGCCATCGAGCTGCGCGTCTTCCTCTACCGCCTGGCCATCACGCTGCCCCTGCTGGTGGTGGCGGGCTGGCTGTTCGCCAGAAAGCGCAGGAGCACCTGGTGGCCTTTTGTCTGGGGCTTCATCTTCTTTGCGCTGTTTGCCTTCTTCGTGGAGCTCGTGCCCTATCTGCCCGACTACGGCGGCTATGTGCGCTACATCGTGGGCATCGTGGTCACGGTGCTGCTGGGGCGCTATGCCATCCTGGCGCTGAACCGCTACCTGGAGCGGCAGAAGCTGCAGGAAGCCCTGCCCGAGGTGCAGCGCCGCGAGGAGCTGAGCTACGACGTGGCGCTGGAGCGGCTGTCCAAGAGCGTGTGCCCGGGCTGCGAGCGTCCCGTGGACCTCAAGAACACCGAGATCGACTTCTGCCCGCACTGCGGCATCGGCCTGTTCGACCGCTGCGGCCATTGCCATACGCGCAAGAGCGCCTTCTCGCGCTTTTGCCATGCCTGCGGCACGCCGGCCGGCAAGGCGGTGCACACGGGCCCCGCCGCCGTCGATGCCTCAGCGGGCCAGATGGAGCCGCCCGGCCAGGCCGTGTAGTTCGCGGGCCGCAGCCCGGGCCACGCTGGCCAGGACCGGGTTGCCCTGCAGGGCCTGCGGCGCGGCCAGCACGGCCAGCCGGCTGCTGTGGCGCGCTGCCTGCAGCGGCCTGAACACCAACTGCCCCCGGTACAGCGTGGCAAACGATGAAGGCACGATGGCCACGCCCAGGCCGCAGGCCACCAGGGCCAGCACATTGACGAGCTGGCCGGCCTCGTGGCGTATCAGCGGCGTGAACCCGGCTTCCGCGCACAGCGCCACCGTGCGGTCGAAGTAGTCGGCGTCCTGGTAGCGGGCAAAGCCCACAAAGGGCAGGCGGGCGGCGGCCTGCAGGTCGAGAGGCTCATCGCCCGAGGCCAGCGCATGCGATGGCGGCACGGCCAGGCAGTAGGGGTCCTCGATGCTGGCGACCTCCAGCGCGTCGGCATCCTGGTTGCCGGGGCGGGCAAACCCTAGTTCCAGCTCGCCCTGGCGCAGGGCCTGCTGCTGGCGCGACGAAATCATTTCCCGTGCCTCGATCTGCACCTCCCACCCGGCCTGCTCAACGGCCCGCAGCAGGCCCGGCAGCAGCGACTGCATGGCCGATGGCACCAGACCCAGGCGCAGCACGGCCTGGCCGTGGCGCTTGCGCTCGCGGGCGCGCAGCGGCGCTTGCTGGGCGCGGGCCAGGATAGCGCGTGCGTCCTCCAGCAGCGATTCGCCCGCCGCGGTCAGCTGCATGCCGCGCGGCAGGCGCGTGAACAGCGGGGTGCCGACCTCGTCCTCCAGCTGCTTGAGCTGCTGCGACAGCGGGGGCTGGGCGATGAAGAGCTTGCGCGCGGCCCGGCTGACATTGCCTTGCTCGGCCACGGCCACGAAATAGCGCAGATGCCGGAGTTCCACGATGCGGATATTTCCATATTCAAGAGATATGGAATCGATATTAATTCGGTGTTGGACGTATGGATAGGCCGGACGCACACTGCAACCCCTGTTCTTATGGATGCGCATGCAGGACATGCGCCGTGCACCATGCAAGCTCTGCAGAAAACCGAGGCCGGCCAGGGCCTGCATCTCAACGACGTGCCAATGCCCGAACCCGGTGCGGGCGAAGTGCTGGTGCGCGTGCATTCCACCGGGGTGTGCGGCACGGACCTGCACATCGATGCGTGGACGGCCAGCTACCACTTCCTCGCGGCGGCGCTGCCCGTCACCGTGGGGCATGAGTTCAGCGGCACGGTCGTGGCGCAGGGCGAAGGCGCCGACAGCCTGCCCGTGGGCCAGCTGGTGGCCGTGCGTCCTTCGGTGACCTGCGGACGCTGCGACCGCTGCCGGGCTGGCGATTTCGATGCCTGCACCACGCGCCGCGGCATCGGCGTCATGCGCGACGGCGGCTTTGCCGAATATGTGGCCGTGCCGCTGCGCAACTGCGTGGCGATTCCGCAAGGGGTGGACGCCGAGGTCGCGGCGCTGGCCGAACCGCTGACGGTGAGCTACGAGGCCGTGCGCACGGGTGGCGTGGCGCCCGGCGACAGGGTGCTGGTGCTGGGGCCGGGCAATATCGGCCAGGGCATTGCCCTGTTCGCACGCGCCGCCGGCGCCGCCCGGGTGGTGGTGGCCGGCCATGGCGATGCGGCGCGGCTCGATGTGCTGCGCTCCA
The DNA here is from genome assembly GCF_040187735.1 of Comamonas sp. w2-DMI. Classification (NCBI taxonomy): domain Bacteria; kingdom Pseudomonadati; phylum Pseudomonadota; class Betaproteobacteria; order Burkholderiales; family Comamonadaceae; genus Comamonas; species Comamonas sp. w2-DMI. The sequence goes on from NZ_JBANEL010000012.1 coordinate 49,868, forward strand.
TGGGCTTTGACGAGGTGCTCGATCTTGAGGGGAAAAACATCGATGAAACCCTTGATGCACATGCGAAGAGTGCTCTCTTTGATGTAGTGATCGAAGCCACGGGCGCCGCGGCGGTGCTGGCGCCGGCCATGCGGGTGCTCAAGACCCATGGCGTGCTGGTGATCGCCGGCATCCATGCCGCGCCCGTACCCATAGACCTCACCGCCCTGGTGCGCCGCCATCAGCAGCTGCGCGGCTCGTATCGCGCTCCCGAACGCTGCTGGGGCGAGGTGGTGGCCTTCATGCAGACCCACCAGGAGCAGCTGCGCCGCATGATTACCCACCGCGTGCCGCTGGACCGCGCCGCGGACGGCTTTGCGCTCGCGCGCGCGCGCCAGGCCAGCAAGGTGCTGGTGCAGCCATGAGTGCGGACAGGGGCAGCGCCTTTCTGGCCCTGTGGAACGGCATAGACCATGGAGAGGTGCGTGCCGAATACGAAGCCTGGCACACCTTCGAGCATGTGCCGGAGCGCGTGGGCCTGCCCGGCTTTGTCTACGGCCGCCGCTATGCGGGGGAGGATGGCTATTTCACGCTGTACGGGCTCCAGTCCCTGGCCGCGCTGGATTCGCCGGCCTATGCCGATGTGATTGCCAATCCCACGCCCTGGTCCGAGCGCATGCGGCCCCGGCTCAGCGCCTTTGTGCGCCGGCCCTGCGTGCTGCAGGCGCAGGCCGGCTCGTCCTGGGGCACGGCACTGACCACGATGATGGCCACCACGGCCGACCCCGAAGCCTGGAGTCTGCTTGCCGCGCAGGCGCTGGAGCAGGCCGTGCAGCAAGGGCGGCTGCTGCGCGCCATGGCCGGCCTGGTGCCTGCCGAGCGTTCGCTGCGCTACCCCGTGGGCGGGGAGCGCATTGCCGAGCCCGTGGCCGGCGAGACCACGGTGGTCCTGCTGGCCGAGCACATCGATGAAGAGGCTTGCACGCAGGGGGGGCAATGGTGGTCCGGGCGCATGCAGGGCCTGCATCTGGGCGAACCCCGCAAGGCCTTGTTCCGGCTGCAGAGCCATGTGGAGCGCGCGCAACTGCCGGTGCCAGCAGCCGGGCGCAGGGCACCGCTGCCGGATTTGATGGCACGCTACGCTATTCGATGAAGATTTTTCCGGAGACATTGCAATGAAAACAAAACCCGCATCCCCTTTGCTGCGCCGCACGGCCTTGCTGCTGTGCGCGGCAGCGGCCTTGCCTTGGGGCGCGATGGCGCAAGCCAGGAGCGACAGCAAGGGCGACTGGCCCACGCGCCCGCTGCGCCTGATCGTGGGCTATGCCAGCGGTTCCTCGCCAGACGTGCAGGCGCGGCTGCTGGCCGAGCCCCTGGGCAAGGCGCTGGGCCAGCCCGTGGTGGTGGAGAACAAGGGCGGTGCCAGCGGCAACATCGGCGCGGATGCCGTGGCCAAGGCCACGGACGGCCACACCATCGGGGTGATCGGCAACGGTCCGCTGACCAGCTCCAAATACCTCTATCCCAAGCTGCCCTACGACCCGATCAAGGACCTGGCGCCTCTGGCCATGATCGGCTCGGCGCCGCTGGTGCTGGTGGCGCCGCATGCGGCGGCTGCCGATGTGCCGGGCTATTTCAAGGCGCTCAAGGGTGGTGGGGGCGGCGGCCAGGGCAACTATGGCTCGGTGGGCACGGGCTCGGGCGGCCATCTGGGCGTGGAGCTGATCAAGGAGGCCATGGGGCTGGACATGCTCCACGTGCCCTACAACGGCGGCCCGGCCGTGGTGAATGCGCTGCTCGGCGGGCAGGTGCAGATGGCGCTGCTGCCGGCATCCACCGTGATGCCGCTGGTGCAGTCGGGCAAGCTGGCCGCGCTGGCTGTCAGCTCCAGCAAGCGCAGCCCGCTGGCGCCCGGTGTGCCGGCCATGCCCGAGGTGGGCGCCGGTCAGGTGGATATCGAGGTGTGGAATGCCGTCATGGCGCCGGCTTCCATGCCCGCCGACCACCGCGCCAGGCTGGCGCAGGCGCTGGAGAAAATTCTTCATTCGCCCGAAATCCGCAGCAAGCTGCTGGCCCAGGGCTGGCGCATCGACGATACCAGCGCCGCGTCCCTGGAGCGGCGCATCCGGAGCGATTCCAAGGTCTACGGCGACCTCATCGCGCAAAAGCACATCCGGATCGAATGATGTGAATCGAAGCCGGGCCAGCCTGCGACTCAGTCCATGCGTATGCGCGCCTTGCGGATGGTGCTCTCGAGCACTGTCTTCTCCTGCTCCAGGTAGGCGGCGAACTGCGGCTGGGTCATGCGCAGGGGCTTGAAGCCGGCTTCAGCCAGCTTTCTGCCCATGTCCGCCTCGGCCAGCACGGCGGTGGTTTCCCGGGCCAGGCGCTCGACGATGCGGGCATCGGTATGGGCCGGCACCAGCAGGCCCTGCCAGGCTTCGACGTCCAGCGCCTGCAGCGCCGGCGTCTCCGACAGGCTGGGTGTCTGCGGCAGCGTGGCCACGCGCTGGCGCGAGGTCACGCCCAGGCCCCTGACCTTGCCCTCCAGGACAAAGGGCTGGACCAGGGCCACGGGCAGCACGGCCAGGTCGATCTGGCCGCCGGCCAGCTCGGTGAGCACCTGGGGGCCGGACTTGTAGGGCACATGCACCAGTTCGATGCCGGCCAGTTGCTGGATCAGCTCGCCGGTCAGGTGCAGGCTGGTGCCGATGCCGTCGGTGCCGAAGGTCAGCCGCCCCGGATGCTGGCGAGCCAGCTGCAGCAGATCGTCCGCGCTGCCGGCCGCGAGGCCGGGGCGTGCGACCAGGGCAAAGACCGAGGAGGCCACGGGCGCCACGGGCAGCAGCTCGCGCAGGCCGTCGTAGCGGAACCTGCCCGGCGATACCAGCGGCGCGATGGTCACCGGGCTGGCCACGCCGAACAGCAGCGTGTAGCCGTCGGGCCTGGCCCTGATCACACGCTGCGTGGCGATGGTGCCCGAGGCGCCGACGGTGTTCTCGATGACCACGGGCTGGCCCAGGCGCTCGGCCAGGCGCGGCATCACCAGGCGGGCGGCCACGTCCACGCTGCCGCCGGGCGCAAAGGGCACGACCACGGTCAGGGGCTGTGCCGGCCAGGCCGGTGCGGCCGCTCCGGCTGCCCGGACCACGACCGGCGCGGTCGTCAGCAGCGGAGCGCCCAGCGCCAGCGCGGTGAATTGTCTGCGTCGTAAAGGCATGATGGCTCCTGCTCTGTGGTGTTTCAACGGGCCAGCCAGGGCAGTTGTCCGGCACTGTAGCGCCAAGTCTGGAACACGGTGTTCAGGCGCCCGGGCCCGGTGCGGCGCGCGGCGGCGTCGGGGTATTCGCCGAACCAGGGCAGGATGAACTCCCAGACCACCTCGCCCTGGGGCGTGACTTCGAACAGGCGGCCGGTGGCCGATTCGGTGATGTGGGTGTTGCCGTTCCACAGCCGCTGGGCATTGCCCATGAAGGCGGTGTAGAAGGCATTGACCATCTCGTCCTGGTAGCTCCAGGCCACTTCGTGCGTGGCCGGGTCGATCTCCAGCACCCGCGAGAAGGCCACATGGGCGCCTTCGCGGAAGTTGCCGTTGTCGAAGGTCAGGATGCGGCCGTTGGGAAGCGGCACGGGCGCGTGCTGGTGCGAGACCACCGAGGGCGGGATGTGCAGTGTCACGGCGCCGCTGGCCTTGTCCACGCCGATGATGCCCGAGGTGGTGCGCAGGCTCATGAGCACGCTGCCGTCGCCCGCCACGGCCAGGCCGTTGACCAGCGGCCAGTGGTAGCGGCCGAAGCCCGGATGGATGGGAAAGTCCTCGGGATCGAGGTGTTCCCAGGCCTTCCATTCCCAGACCAGGCGGCCCGAGCGGTCCACCTCGCGGATCACGTCCGCATACATCACTTCATCGGGGCCGTGGGCCGTGCCCCCGGGCACGCGCTCGGCAAAGCCGGGCGGCACGGGCGCGCAGGCCGCGTACAGCAGATGGCCGTTGGGCAGCCACTGCGCATCGTGGTGGTGGGCCGGGTCCTGGTAGCGCCAGACCACTTCGCCGCCGGGCGTGACCTCGTAGAAATCACCGCCATGCCACATGGACCAGGGCGCATAGAGATCGGGAGAGTCGGGATGGTTTCCGTTGTAGCCCAGGTTGCCGTTGGGCAGGATGACCGCATGGCGGCCAGCGCGCACGGGCAGCTGCCATTCATGGGCCACGCGGCCCTCGATGTCGATCAGGTAGACACGGCCGTTGGCGGTCTGGGGGGCGATCAGCGTATAGCCGCCGGCGCTGAGGGCGGGATCGTGCGCGATGAGACCGGTGCCGCGGCGGCGCTGGGTGACTTGGTCGACAGTGGTGGCCATGCAGTTCTTTCTGGGACAGGAAACGGTGACAGGCGCCACTCTAGAAGTTCGCTAGCGTCAGGAATAGCTGTTTGTTTTTGAAGAGGCGTAAAGAAAAAATTTACACTCGGCCCATGCCCGCAATTTCCCAGGCCTTTCGGTGCTTTGACGAGGTGGCGCGCCGCGGCTCGGTGCGCAAGGCCTCGGCCACGCTGCATCTGACGGCGGCGGCTGTCAACCAGCAGATCCTGAATCTGGAGGCGCAAGTGGGCCTGCCGCTGTTTGACCGCCTGCCGCGGGGCATGCAGCTGACTGCAGCGGGCGAGATCGTGCTGGCGGCCGTGCGCCGCAGCCAGCGTGACTTCGACAATGCGCTGGCCCAGGTCGAGGACCTGCAGGCCCTGCGCCGCGGCCATGTAAGCGTGGGCGTCTCCCATGCCACGGCCGAATACCTCGTGCCCCAGGTGATCGCGGCCATGCACGGCCGCTATCCGGACATCAGCTTCAGCGTGCGCGCGGGCATAGGCGAGGAGCTGCTGCGTGGCGTGGCCCAGGGCGAGATCGACGTGGCCTACTGCCTGCGGCGTACGCCGCCGGCGGGCGTGGAGGAGATGCGCTCCTGGCCGCTGCCGCTGGGCGTGGTGATGGCGCCAGACCATCCGCTGCGCACGCGACCGCGCCTGCTGCGCCTGCGCGACTGCCTAGCCTATCCGCTGATCCTGATGGCGCCCGACATGGAGCTGCGCAGCATGCTGGAGCGCCTGGATGGCGGTGCGCTGGGGCAGACGCGGCCGCTGGTGGAGACCAGCTCCGTGCCCATGGCGCGCCGGCTGGTGGCGCGCAGCGCGGCGCTGGGCTTCATGGTGCCGGACAACGTGGCCGAGGATGTGGCGGCCGGCCGCCTGGTCTGGCGCGCGCTGCACGACGCGGGCGCGCAGCTGCACAGCTGCGCCTACCAGCGCACGGGCTATGCCATGGCTGCAGCCATGGAGATGTTCCTGGCGGAACTGGAGCGTGCGGCGGACGAGCTGAAGGCGCGCTTTGAAACCGGGGTCTCGTGGTCGCTGGGCGATCTGGCTGTCTGACCATCAGCGACTCCCGGGGGCGTAGCCCCAGGGCAGGGCGAGCGGCCCTTGCAGGCCGCTGCCTCATACGCCGCGAGCCCGGTCCGCCTTGAAGCGGGCGCGGAATTCGGTGAAGGTGCCGGCATCCAGCGCGTCGCGGATTTCCTGCATCAGGTTCAGGTAGTAATGCAGGTTGTGGATGGTGGTCAGCATGGGGCCCAGCATCTCGCCGCAGCGGTCCAGGTGGTGCAGGTAGGCGCGGCTGAAACCGTCGCGGCCGCCATCGTCCCAGCTCACACCGCTCTTGCCCGCACAGGCGTGGCATGTGCAGGTGGTGTCTATGGGCTGGTGGTCCACCTTGTGGCGCGCGTTGCGGATCTTGAGGTCGCCGTAGCGCGTGAAGATGGTGCCGTTGCGCGCATTGCGTGTGGGCATCACGCAGTCGAACATGTCCACGCCGTCGGCCACGCCCTGCACCAGGTCCTCCGGAGTGCCCACACCCATCAGGTAGCGAGGCTTGTTGGCCGGCAGCAGATGGGGCGTGTGGGCCATGATGTCCAGCATCTCGTCCTTGGGCTCGCCCACGGAAACGCCGCCCACGGCGTAGCCGGGGAAATCCATCTCGACCAGGGCCTGCAGCGACTCCTCGCGCAGGTTCTTGAACATGCCGCCCTGCACGATGCCGAAGAGGGCGTTGGGATTTTCCAGGCGCTCGAATTCGTCCTTGGAGCGCCGGGCCCAGCGGCGGCTCATCTCCATGCTCTTGCGCGCCTCGGCCTCGGTGGTCTTCTTGCCGTTGGTCTCGTAGGGCGTGCATTCGTCGAGCTGCATGACGATGTCCGAGTTCAGGATCGTCTGGATCTGCATGCTGACCTCGGGCGACATGAACAGCTTGTCGCCGTTGACGGGGCTGGCGAAGTGCACGCCTTCCTCGGTGATCTTGCGCATGGCGCCCAGGCTCCAGACCTGGAAACCGCCCGAGTCGGTCAGGATGGGCTTGTCCCACTTCTCGAAGCCGTGCAGGCCGCCGAAGCTCTTCATGATGTCCAGGCCCGGGCGCATCCACAGGTGGAAGGTGTTGCCCAGGATGATCTGCGCGCCCATCTCGTGCAGGCTGCGCGGCATCACGCCCTTGACGGTGCCGTAGGTGCCCACGGGCATGAAGATGGGAGTCTGCACCACGCCGTGGTTGAGCGTGAGCGTGCCACGGCGGGCGTGGCTGGTCGGATCGGTCTTGAGCAGGTCGAATTGCAGCATAGCCCTCCATTGTCCCAGATACCCGCCGCGGCCTGCCGGGGCGGCCCTGCTTGGCCTGGATGGCTGTCCGTTTTTGCATGGGGGCTCTACACTGCAAGCACAGTCAGACAAGGAGGTTCAAATGCTCAAGATCATGATCGCCGTGGATGGATCCCAGGCATCCCTGGAAGCGGTGCGGCACGGCATCCGGTTGGTGGAGCATGGACTGAAGGCGCACTTCGTCATCGCCCATGTGCAGAAAGAAGCCACGCTGCTGGAGCTGGCGACACAGGACTCGGACCTGATCGCCAATGCCAGCATCGAGGCCGGCATGGATCTGGTGGCGGCGGCGCAGGAGCTGCTCAAGGCGGCGAACCTGACCTATGAGGTGGAGATCAGCCTGGGAGAGGCATCGAGCACACTGATCGACATCGCGGAAAGCACGGAGTGCGACCAAATCCTGATCGGCGCCACGGGCCAGAGCGCGCTGGGCAGCATCCTGATCGGCTCCGTCTCGCGCGAGGTGGCGCGGCACAGCCGCCTGCCGGTCACCATTGTCAAGCTGCCGGACATGCCCGAGATGGCCGATCCCGATGAAGCTCCGGAAAAGGACAGCGCCGCGGAAGACCCCGACAGCACGGAGACCCTGGCCTAGTTTTGACGGCGGCCGGCGCAGGCGGTGAAAGCGCAGGCGGCCGTTCTGGCGTTTTTCAGGCAGCCCGGCGCTGGCGGGCCGTATCGCCATGGGCGCGCTGCCAGGCGGAACGCCCCTGGTGTGCATGGAGCTTGCCGTGGGGCAGCGTGGCCAGGCGCTGGAACATCCAGCGGCAGTAACCGCGTATGCGCAGGCACTTGTTGATCTCGTCCTCGGGCAGGGGGCCGGAGACCACGATCAAGCTGTCGGCGGCTTCCCAGTCGCCGGCCGTGCGCAGCTTGCGCCGCACGCCCAGCGCCCAGGCATGGATGCGTGTGGGATGGCCGTGCTGGCAGACCAGGCCCGTGGCGAGGTCGAAGGCAATGGCGACCAGCTCCGTCTTCAGGCGAAAGCGCCGCTCCCCCGTGATGGCGCTAGGCTCGTCCCGCATGTCATAGAGGTAGTAGTGCCCGGCCTTGAGCTGATACCGCAGATGTTGTGAATCCATGAGTGTGCTCCCTGGCGCATGCCTGCGACCTCTTCTCGCCGCACAGGACGATGTTGGAGGATTCTCTATGAAAAGCGCTGGCGCGGTTCGGCCTCGATCGGCCTATATGCGCCGCTTTCCCGGGGCATTTTGCCATTTGCGTCCGAGAGAACCTGGCGCAGCAGTCCCAGCCGGTCATACAGCTCGCGCGACTGCTTGATCCCCAGGGGGGCCAGCAGCTGCTCCAGCCATTGCTCGTGTGCCTCGGCCATGGCGCCGAACTGTTTTTTGCCGCTGCGCGTCAGGCGCACGATCATGGAGCGGCGGTCCTCGTCGTCCACGATGCGCTCCACCCAGCCTTCGGCCACGAGCTGGTCGGTCAGGCCCGTCACATTGCCGCCCGTCACCATCAGGTACTCGGACAGCGTCTTCATGCGCAGCCCCTGCGGAAAGCGGCTGAGCTGGGCCAGGTAGTCGAAACGCGGCAGCGTGGTGCCGAACTGGGTGCGCAGCTGGGTGCGTATGACCTGCTCGATCTGGGTGCTGCAGGTCAGCAGGCGCAGCCACAGGCGCACGGCCTGGTGGTCGTCATGCGAGAGGCCGGCTTCGCGGCCGGGCAGGTCCGTGGCTGCGGTGGCGGGAGTGTTGTCTTTGGCTGCCATAGGTGTGCATCGTGCAGGCGCACGGCGGACATGGGTTCAGGGTTAGTTCCGATTCTAGTGAAAAATTCAAGCATTAATAATTTAGATATAAAGTAATTTTCAGGACGGATCCTGGCCATGAAAATCGTCTGCATCGGTGGCGGCCCCGCCGGTCTGTATTTCGCGCTGCTGATGAAGCAGCTGAACGCGGCGCACGACGTCACCGTCGTCGAACGCAACAAGCCCTACGACACCTTCGGCTGGGGCGTGGTGTTCTCCGACGCGACCATGGACAACATGCGCGAGTGGGACCCGGTGACGGCCGCGCAGATCGAGGAGGCCTTCAACCACTGGGACGACATCGAGCTGCTGTTCAAGGGCCGCAGGATCCGCTCGGGCGGCCACGGCTTCGTGGGCATAGGCCGCAAGCACCTGCTCAACATCCTGCAGGCGCGCTGCGAGCAGCTCGGCGTGAAGCTGGTGTTCGAGACCGAGGTCCAGTCCGACGAGGACTACGCCGAAGCCGACCTCGTCGTCGCCAGCGACGGCGTGAACTCTCGCATCCGCACCAAGTATGCCGACACCTTCAGGCCCGACATCGTCACGCGGCCCAACCGCTTCATCTGGCTGGGCACGAACAAGGTCTACGACGCCTTCACCTTCGACTTCGTGCGCACCGAGCACGGCTGGTTCCAGGCGCACATCTACAAGTTCGACGACAAGACCTCGACCTTCATCGTCGAGACCACCGAGGACACCTGGAAGGCCCACGGCCTGGACACGGCCGACCCGCAGCAGTCCATAGACTTCTGCGAAAAGCTCTTCGCGGGCAACCTGCAGGGCGAGAAGCTCATGACCAATGCGCGCCACCTGCGCGGCTCGGCCTGGATCAACTTCCAGCGCGTGGTCTGCGAACAATGGTGGCTCAGGAACGCCCAGGACAGCCATGTGGTGCTGATGGGCGACGCCGTGCACACCGCGCATTTCGCGATTGGCTCGGGCACCAAGCTGGCCATCGAGGATGCTATCGAGCTGGCGCGCCAGTTCAAGCTTCTGGGCGACAGCCAGGAACACATTCCCGAGGTGCTGGCCGCCTACCAGGAAGCGCGTCGCGTGGAGACGCTGCGCATCCAGAACGCGGCCTGGAACGCCATGGAATGGTTCGAGGCCTGCGGCCGGCGCTATTGCGACCAGTTCGAGCCCGAGCAGTTCATGTACTCCATGCTCACGCGCAGCCAGCGCATCAGCCACGAGAACCTGCGCCTGCGCGACGCGGCCTGGCTGGGCGGCTACGAGCGCTGGCTGGCCGAGAGGAACGGCGTGCAGGTCGAGGGCCAGGCGCCGCCGCCCATGTTCCTGCCCTACCGGCTGCGCGGCCTCACCCTCAAGAACCGCATCGTGGTCTCGCCCATGGCCCAGTACTCGGCCGTGGACGGCGTGCCCGGCGACTACCACCTGGTGCACCTGGGTGCCCGCGCCCTGGGCGGCGCGGGCCTGGTGTTCGCCGAGATGGCCTGCGTCAGCCCCGAGGGCCGCATCACCCCCGGCTGCCCGGGCACCTACAGCGAGGCGCAGAAGGCGGCCTGGAAGCGCATCGCCGACTGGATCCACGCCCACACCGACGCCAAGTTCGCCATGCAGATCGGCCATGCGGGCGCCAAGGCCTCGACGCGCGTGGCCTGGGAGGGCACCGACCTGCCGCTGGAGGAGGGCAACTGGCCCATCATCTCGGCCTCGCCCCAGCAATACCTGGAGGGCGTGAGCCAGATCTCCAGGCAGATGACGCGCGCCGACATGGACCTGGTCTTGGCCCAGTTCGTGCATGGCGCGCGGATGGCGGCCGAGATCGGCGCCGACTGGCTGGAGCTGCATTGCGCCCACGGCTATCTGCTGTCGGGCTTCATCTCGCCGCTGACCAACCACCGCGACGACGAATACGGCGGCAGCCTGGAAAACCGCCTGCGCTACCCGCTGGAAGTGTTCCGGGCCGTGCGCGCCGCCTGGCCCGAGGACAAGCCCATGTCCGTGCGTATCTCGGCCCACGACTGGGTGCCGGGCGGCATCACGCCGGAAGACGCGGTGCAGATCGCCAGGGCCTTCAAGGCCGCGGGCGCCGACCTGATCGACTGCTCGTCGGGCCAGGTCAGCAAGCAGGAAAAGCCGGTCTACGGCCGCATGTTCCAGACACCGTTTGCCGACCGCATACGCCAGGAGGCCGGCATCGCCACCATGGCCGTGGGCGCGATCAGCGAGGCCGACCATGCCAACTCCATCATCGCGGCCGGCCGCGCCGACCTGTGCGCCGTGGCGCGCCCGCATCTGGCCAACCCGAACTGGACGCTGACCGAAGCCGCCAAGATCGGCTATACGCCCATCGCCTGGCCCAAACAGCTGTTCCAGGGCAAGCGCCAGATGGAAACCCTGTTCGAGCGTGAAAAAGCTCAACAGGCCGTGAAATGAAACACCCCCTGAGTCGCTGCGCGCCTTCCCCCTCTCTCGCTTCGCGGGAGGGGGACGATACCTTCGCTGCGAGGCGGCTCTTGCTCGGTATCTCTGGCTTGGAGCGCGCCAGTTTCATGCGCTATGGAGAACTCGATGACGCGCGATTTGAATAACCAACATGCGTTGGTGACCGGCGCGGGCCAGGGCATAGGCGAGGCCATCGCCCGCCAGCTGCTGGCGCGCGGCGCCAGGGTCACGGTGCTGGGGCGCCGAGCCGAGCCGCTGCAAAAGCTGATGGACGCCTTCCCCGGCCAGTGCCGCATGGAACTGGCCGATGTGGCGAAAGAATCAGAGGTAAAAACGGCTTTTGACCAGGCACAGCAAGCGCAGGGTGCTATCAATATTCTGATCAACAACGCCGGCCAGGCGCAGAGCGCGCCGTTCCTCAAGATGGACGCGGCGCAGTGGCAGAACATGCTGGCCGTCAACCTCACCGGCACCATGCTGTGCATGCAGCAGGTGCTGCCGGCCATGGCGGCGGCGGGCTACGGGCGCATCGTCAACGTGGCCAGCACGGCGGGGCTCAAGGGCTATGCCTATGTCGCCGCCTATGTGGCGGCCAAGCATGGCGTGGTGGGATTGACCCGCTCGCTGGCGCTGGAGTTTGCGAAGAAGGGCGTCACCATCAATGCCGTCTGCCCCGGCTACACCGAAACCGAGATCGTGCGCGAGAGCATTGCGCGCGTGGTCGAAAAGACCGGCCGCACGCCCGAGCAGGCCCTGGCCGAGTTCGTCAAGGGCAACCCGCAGGGCCGGCTGGTGCAGCCGCAGGAGGTGGCCGACGCCGTGCTCTGGCTGTGCGGCCCGGGCGCCGGCGCCGTCACCGGCCAGGCCATTGCGGTGGCCGGCGGCGAAGTGTGATGCGCCCCCTGAGCCGCTACGCGGCTTCCCCCCTGGAAGGGGGACGGCGCCTTCGCAGCGGGGCGGCCCTTGCTCGGAGCCACTGGCTTGGGCTGGGGTGGCTTGAGAGACAGTGCCTTGGATGACTTATTCAATGGAGAGCGAGACCAAGATGAGTGAATACGCAATCGATCCCGCCCTGGTGGCGGGCAACCACCAGCAGCTGGCCGGCTACCGGGCGCAGCACTTCCTGTGGCAGGTCGACGGCGGCGTGGCCACGATCACGCTCAACCGCGCCGAGCGCAAGAACCCGCTGACCTTCGAGTCCTACGCCGAGCTGCGCGACCTGTTCCACAAGCTCAAGTGGGCGCAAGACGTGAAGGCCGTGGTGCTGGTGGGTGCGGGCGGCAACTTCTGCTCGGGCGGCGACGTGCACGAGATCATCGGCCCGCTGGTGCAGCTCAAGGCGCCCGAGCTGCTGATGTTCACGCGCATGACGGGCGAACTGGTCAAGACCATGCGCGCCTGCCCCCAGCCCATCATCGCGGCCATCGACGGCGTCTGCGCCGGCGCGGGCGCCATCATGGCCATGGCCTCGGACATGCGCCTGGGCACGGCGCGCAGCAAGACGGCCTTTTTGTTCAACCGCGTGGGCCTGGCGGGCTGCGACATGGGCGCCTGCGCCATCCTGCCGCGCATCATCGGCCAGGGCCGCGCCAGCGAGCTACTCTACACCGGCCGCAGCCTGGGCGGCGAGGAGGGCGAGCGCTGGGGCTTCTTCAACCGCCTGTGCGAACCCGAGGCCCTGCTGGAGCAGGCGCGCAAGCTCGCGGCCGACCTGGCCGCCGGCCCGACGTTCGCCAACGGCATCACCAAGACCATGCTGCACCAGGAATGGGCCATGACCGTGGAGCAGGCCATCGAGGCCGAGGCCCAGGCCCAGGCCATCTGCATGCTGACCGAAGACTTCGCCCGCGCCTACCACGCGTTCGTGGCCAAGCAGAAGCCTCAATTCCAAGGAAACTGACATGGCCGACAGCAGCTATCTGAAGTGGCCGTTCTTCGAGGCCCGCCATGCGCAGCTGGCACAGGAGCTCGACGCCTGGGCCGCGCAGCATGCCGCGCATGTGCATACCGGCGATACCGATGGCGACTGCCGCCAGCTCGTCAAGGCCCTGGGCCAGGGTGGCTGGCTGCGCCATGCGGTGGCCGGCGCCGAGAATGGCGGCGCGGGCGCGCAGATCGACACCCGCGCCATCTGCCTGATCCGCGAGACCCTGGCACGCCACAACGGCCTGGCCGACTTTGCGTTTGCGATGCAGGGTCTGGGCTCGGGCGCCATCAGCCTGGCCGGCACGCCCGAGCAGAAGCAGCGCTACCTGGGCAAGGTGGCGGCGGGCGAGGCCATCGCGGCCTTTGCGCTGTCCGAACCCGAGGCGGGCTCGGACGTGGCGGCCATGGCCTGCGAGGCCCGGCTGGAAGGCGACCACTATGTGGTCAACGGCGAGAAGACCTGGATCTCCAACGGCGGCATCGCCGACTTCTACGTGGTCTTCGTGCGCACGGGCGAGGCGCCGGGCGCGCGCGGCATCTCGGCGCTGATAGTGGATGCCGGCACGCCGGGCTTCGAGATCGCCGAGCGCATCGACGTGATCGCGCCGCACCCGCTGGCGCGGCTGAAGTTCACGAACTGCCGCATTCCCGCCAGCCAGCGCGTGGGCGCTGCGGCCGAAGGCTTCAAGGTAGCCATGCGCACGCTGGACGTGTTCCGCACCTCGGTGGCCGCCGCGGCCCTGGGCTTTGCGCGCCGCGCGCTCGACGAGGCGCTGCAGCGCGCCACCACGCGCAGGATGTTCGGCGGCGTGCTGGCCGACTTCCAGCTCACCCAGGCCAGGCTCGCGCAGATGGCCACGCAGATCGACAGCGCGGCCCTGCTCACCTACCGCGCGGCCTGGCAGCGCGACCAGGGCGGGAGCGTGACGCGCGAGGCCGCCATGGCCAAGATGACGGCCACCGAGAACGCCCAGCAGGTCATCGACGCCGCCGTGCAGATCTGGGGCGGGCTGGGCGTGGTCAGCGAACAGCCCGTGGAGCGGCTGTACCGCGAGATCCGCGCGCTGCGCATCTACGAGGGCGCGACCGAGGTGCAGCAGCTCATCATCGCGCGCGAATTGCTCAAGGGCGCGAGTGCCTAGATAGCGAGGCTGACCATGACCTATACCGCCCATATCGACACCTTTGCTGCCGACAACCTGCCGCCCGCCGAGCTGCAGCCCGACTACCTGTTCGAGCTGCCCGAGCTGCAGTTTCCCGAGCGCCTGAACTGCGCGGCCGAGCTGCTGGACCGCCATGTGCAGGAAGGGCGCGGCGACCGGCTGTGCGTGCAGGCCGACGGCGTGCGCTGGACCTATGCCGAGCTGCAGGAAAAGGCCAACCGCATCGCCCATGTGCTGACGCGGGACATGGGGCTGGTGCCGGGCAACCGCGTGCTGCTGTGCGGCCCCAACAACCCCATGCTGGTGGCCAGCTGGTTCGGCGTGGTCAAGGCCGGCGGCATTGCCGTGGCGGCCATGCCGCTGCTGCGCGCCAAGGAGCTGTCCACCATCGTCGACATCGCCCGGGTCGGCCATGCGCTTTGCGACGACGCGCTGCGCGCCGAGGTGCTGGGCGCGCAGCAGAAAAGCCCGGTGCTGAAATCCGTGCGCTTTTTCAATGCGCGCGCCGAGGATGCCGGCACGCTCGAAGCCCTCATGGCACAGGCCTCGCCGCACTTTGATACCGTGGACACGGCCGCCACCGATACCTGCCTGCTGGGCTTTACGTCTGGCACCACGGGCGTGCCCAAGGCCACCATGCATTTCCACCGCGACGTGATGGCCGTCTGCGCCTGCTGGCCGCAGAGCGTGCTGCGCGCCCATGCCGATGACGTGTTCATCGGCAGCCCTCCCCTGGCCTTCACCTTCGGCCTGGGCGGGCAGGTGCTGTTCCCCATGTCCATAGGCGCCTCCATGGCGCTGCTGGAAAAGGCCGGACCCAACCAGCTGGTGGACGGCATGGAGCGCTTCGGCGCCACCGTGGTGTTCACGGCGCCCACGTCGTATCGCGTCATGGCCCAGCAGGGCGAGCGCATACGCCGCACGCGGCTGCGCAAATGCGTGTCGGCCGGCGAGGCGCTCACGGCCTCCACGCGCGCGCTGTGGAAGGACGCCACCGGCATCGAGATCATCGACGGCATCGGCTCCACCGAGATGCTGCACATCTTCATCTCGCACCGCGAGGACGAAGCCCGCCCCGGCGCCACCGGCAAGGCCGTGCCCGGCTACCGCGCGCGCGTGGTGGACGACGACGGCAACGAGCTGCCGCCGGGCACGGTGGGCAAACTGGCCGTGCAGGGCCCCACGGGCTGCCGCTACCTGAACGACGCGCGCCAGCGCAACTACGTGCAGCATGGCTGGAACCTCACGGGCGACGCCTATCTGATGGATGCCGACGGCTACTTCGTCTACCAGGCGCGCACCGACGACATGATCATTTCGGCCGGCTACAACATCGCGGCGCCCGAGGTGGAGGAGGCCCTGATGCAGCACCCGGTCGTGGCCGAGTGCGCGGTGATAGGCGTGCCCGACGCGGAGCGCGGCCAGATCGTCAAGGCCTTTGTCGTGCTGCGTGCCGGGCATGCGGCAGGCGATGCCATGGCCAGGGAGCTGCAGGATTTCGTGAAAAGCACCGTGGCGCCCTACAAATATCCGCGCGCCGTGGCCTTTGTCGACCAGCTGCCGCGCACGCCCACGGGCAAGCTGCAGCGCTTCAGGCTGCACGGGCAGTGAAGGGGCGGCCATGACACAGACATCCGCCGCGCCGCGCTTCGTCAGCCAGGTGCCCATACGCTTCGCGCACTGCGACCCCGCGGGCATCATCTTCTTTCCGCAGTACCTGGTGCTGTTCAACGGCCTGGTCGAGGACTGGTTCAACCGCGCCCTGGGCGTGCCCTATGCCGACATGGTGGCGCAGGACCGCACCGGCCTGCCCATCGTGCACCTGGAGTGCGACTTCCGCGCCATCACGCGCATGGGCGAGACCGTGGATTTCGGCCTGCGCGTGGCCAGGCTGGGCAACCGTTCGCTGACGCTGGCCGTGGACTGCACGGGGCCCGACGGCGGACTGCGCGTGGCCGCCACCAAGGTGCTGGTGTTCACCGATCTGCAGACCCATCAGGCCATTGCCGTTCCCGCCCACATCCGCGCGGCGATTGCGCAGTGGCTCGCCATCCCGTCACAAGAAAAGGAATGACCATGCAAGTATTGCTGCCTGCGGGCTGGCCCCGCCCCAAAGGCTATGCCAACGGCGTGGCCGTGAGCGGCCGCCAGATCTATGTGGCCGGCATGATCGGCTGGGACGGCCAGGGCCGCTTCCACACCGACGATCTGGCCGGCCAGGTGCGCCAGGCGCTGCAGAACGTGGTGGACGTGCTCAAGGAAGGCGGCGCCGGGCCCGAGCACATCGTGCGCATGACCTGGTACATCACCGACAAGAAGGAGTACCTGGCGCGCCAGGCCGAGATCGGCCAGGCCTACCGCGAACTCATAGGCTCGTTCAGCGTGGCCATGACGGCCGTGCAGGTGGCGGCGCTGATCGAGGACCGTGCCAAGGTGGAGATCGAGGTCACGGCCGTGGTGCCGGAGTGATTCCTTTTTGATAGCTGGCAGCGCTTGTATCCATTGGATTTCAATGCTCGAAAGGCTTGAAATCAATAAGGAGCAAGTGTTGCCAGCTATGGAATATGAGTGCGCGGCAGGAGATGGCCGCGGTCCGCAAGACAGGAGTGTCCAGGCCGGCGGCTGCGGGCAAGGGCGTGGGCCGGATACGCCGCGGCGGCGGTGCCGTCTGCCGGGATGGAAGGCGCCTAGAAGTCCAGCAGGCTCAGGCCCACGCTCAGCACCGTGCGCTTGTAGTTGTAGTCCACCAGGCTGTCGCCATAGCCGCTGAACAGCTGCACATGCAGGCGCAGATTGCTCTTGCCGCCGTTCCAGCCTTCGCCCAGGGTGCGCAGCCATTCGATGCGGCCCGAGCCCCTGCCCTGGCCCAGCGAGCCGCGGGCCGTGAAGCCCAGGTAGTTCTGGTCGTTGACGTTCCAGCCCAGCTTGATTTCGCCGCGGCCTATGTAGTCCTGGATGTGCGGATTGTCGTCTTCCAGCGTGCTTTCGTGGATGCGCTTCCAGGCCTTGAGGTGCAGCTGCCAGCGGTTGCCGAGTTCGGCGCCGGTCATCAGATACCAGCGGTTCCAGCTGCGCGACAGCGGGTTGCTCTGGCCGTTGGACTGGTGCACCAGGCCCACGCCCGAATAGCGCCAGCGCCAGCCGAAGGGCAGCTGCGCATCGGTGGGATAGACGTAGAACACCTCGGGCTCGTGGTCCGTGGTGCGGAAGGGGCGCGAGATGGCGCCGTTGAACAGCTGCCAGTACGACTGCTGGGTATAGCCGAACCACAGCGAGTCCTTGCCGCCGGAGGCCGGCCCGGTCAGCAGGCCCGAGGCGATCTTGGTGCGCGCCGACAGCTGGATGCGCATCTCGTGCTTCTGGTAGGTCTCGGAGTCGGGCGAGCCGCGGCTGGGCGAGTGGGGCTGGTCGTCGACGCGGCTGCCCAGCACGGCGGACACCGACATGGGCCGGTAGCCGCGGAAGCTGAAGGTGCCGCAGTCCGAACCGGGCTCCAGCTCGTAAAAGCGCGAGATTTCGCTGTAGCGCGGATCGCGGCAGCCGCCGTTGGTCGGAGCGACGGGCAGGGCCAGTCCCTGGCCGGCGTCGCCTGCGGCCGTAGTTACGGCCGCCGCTTCGGAGGCCTGTGCCGGCGTGCTGGCGGCACTGCTGGCGCTGCTGGCAAGTGCGGCCGGGGCGCTCCAGCCGGTGGCGGGCGGTGCGGTGAGCGGCTGCTGGCTCCGGGCCCAGGCATCGAAGCAGGCCAGGCGCGCCGAGTTGTCGGTGGTGGCCGCGCACTGGCGCCAGGCCTCGGGGTCCAGGATGCCGGGGGCCGGCGCCTGGGCTTGCGCCGGCAGTGTCCAGGCGCCGCAGGCCAGGGTTGCCAATGCCGCGGCGGGGGTGCGAAAAGTTCGTTGCATGGTGCTTCAGTGGCGGATGGGGGCGGTGGCCGGCGCTGGGTTGGAATAGAGGGCCGGTGCCAGCTTGCGCAGCACGAAGGGCTGGGGCCGGGCTTCTTCGCCCGGCAGGTAGTCGCCGCGTATCTCACGGCCGCAGCTGCCGTCGACCACCTGGCCCAGCCAGGTGCCGGTGATGTGCACGCCGTCGGCGCTTTCCTCCAGCGTGACGCTGCCATTGTCCACATCGCCGACCATGGGCAGGCGCGCATCGCCGCGCAGCACATGGCCCTTGGCCGTACCCTTCCACTCAGAGTGCGGGCCGAGCTCTATGCGCACGCTGCCGGGCTGGCCTTCGATGCTGCCCGACCACTGGCCCAGCAATTGGGTGTCGGACATGTCGCTGTCCGCAGGGCAGGCTCCGGCGGGCTGCGGCGTGGCCGGTGAGGGATTCTGGGCACAGGCGCTGGCCAGCAGGGCGATGCCGGCTGCGCAGATCAGGGTGCGCGAAAGCATCGGGGCGCGCGCACGGAACAAGGCGGAAACTGTCATAGGCAATCGTTCAGGGGGCGGCGCCGGCACCGGGCTGGGCCTTGCGCGCGGCGAATTCGGCGCGCAGCTGGCGCAGCTTCTCGCGCGGATCTTCCTTGGCGGTGGCGGCATCCAGCCCCATCTCCTTGATGAAGCGGCTGGGCTGGCAGGCCACCATCTCGCGGCCTTTCTTGCGGCGCTTGGTCCAGCTCACGGCCAGCGTGCGCTGGGCGCGCGTGATGCCCACGTACATCAGGCGGCGCTCTTCCTGCAGGCGGGCGGCGGTCTCGCTGCTGACCTGCTGCTGGCGGCCGTTGTCGTCATCGAGCTTGAAGGGCAGCATGCCCTCGGTGGCGCCGACCAGCATCACATGCGGCCACTCCAAACCCTTGGAGGCATGCAGGGTGGAGAGCACCACCATGTCCTGTTCCTGCTCGCGCTCGCTGATGGTGGACAGCAGGGCCACGTTCTGCGCCACCTCGAGCAGGCTCTTGATTTCGGTCTGCGTGGTGGTGCCGGCCGCATCCTCGATCTTGCCGCCCGCGCGCTGGGCCATCCAGTCGCAGAACTCCAGCACATTGCTCCAGCGCGCGGCGGCCACGGATTCGCTGTCCTCGCTGTCGTAGAGATGCTGCTCGTAGCCGATCTCCTTGAGCCAGTCGACCAGGAAGCCGCGCGCGGCCTCGAAGCCCAGCGTGTGGCGCGCCCGGTATTCGAGCTCGTTGACGGCGCGGCCGAACTCCAGCAGGCCGTCATGCGCCTTGCGGGGCAGGGCGTCTTCCAGCATGGCATTGAACAACGCGCCGAACATGCTGGTCTTGTGGGCCGCCGAGAATTCGCCCAGCTTGGCCAGGGTGGTGTGGCCTATGCCGCGGCGCGGCGTGGTGATGGCGCGCAGAAAGGCCGGGTCGTCGTCGTTGTTGATCCAGAGGCGGAACCAGGCGCACAGGTCCTTGATCTCCGCGCGGTCGAAGAAGCTGGTGCCGCCCGAGACCTTGTAGGGAATGCTGGCCTTGCGCAGCGCCTTCTCGAAGGGCTTGGCCTGATGGTTGGCGCGGTAGAGGATGGCGAAATCCTTCCAGGCCGGCTGCGGGTTCATGCTGGCACGCAGGCTCTGGATGCGCGCCACGGCGCGCTCGGCCTCGTGTTCCTCGGTGTCGCAGTCCACGATGCGCACGGGATCGCCCTCGCCCAGCTCCGAGAACAGCGTCTTGGGAAACAGCTTGGGGTTGGGGCCGATGACATTGTTGGCCGCGCGCAGGATGGCGCTGGTGGAGCGGTAGTTCTGCTCCAGCTTGATGATCTTGAGCTGCGGAAAATCGAGGGGCAGCTTCTTGAGGTTGTCCAGCGTCGCGCCGCGCCAGCCGTAGATGCTCTGGTCGTCGTCGCCCACGGCCGTGAAATGGGCCCGGCTGCCCACCAGCAGCTTGAGCAGCTCGTACTGGGTGGCGTTGGTGTCCTGGTATTCGTCCACCAGCACGTGGCCCAGCAGGCGCTGCCATTTCTCGCGCACCTCGGCATGGCCGCGGAGCAGGCGCATGGGCATGCCGATCAGGTCGTCGAAGTCCACGCTCTGGTAGGCGGTCAGGCGCTCTTCGTAGCGCTGCATGATGAGCGCGATGGTGCGCTCGTTGTCGTCCTGGGCCATGGCCAGGGCCTTGCGGCTGTCCCAGCCCTGGTTCTTCCAGTTGCTGATGGTCCACTGCCACTGGCGTGCCGTGGCCACGTCGGTGGTGCCGCCCGCGCAGTCCTTGAGGATGCCGGTCACGTCGTCCTGGTCGAGGATGCTGAACTGGGGCTTGAGGCCCAGCACATGGCCGTCCTCGCGCACCATGCGCACGCCCAGGGCATGGAAGGTGCAGACCAGCACGTCCTTGGCCTGGCGGCCGATGAGGCCGGCGGCGCGCTCGCGCATCTCGGCGGCGGCCTTGTTGGTGAAGGTGATGGCCGCGATGCGCCGCGGCGCCAGTCCGTTCTCGATCAGCCGCCCGATCTTGTGCGTGATCACGCGCGTCTTGCCTGAGCCGGCGCCGGCCAGCACAAGGCATGGCCCTTCGGTGTAATGCACGGCTTGGAGCTGGGCGAGATTGAGACCTGCGGACATGAAGCGGAGAAATTCGATCGGGAGGGGAGAGCAGGGAGCATACCGCTTTGCCGTGATCCTGCTTTCGCAGGACTGTGACAACTGACGACAGGCGCGGGAATAGCAGGGTGGCATGCATGGAAGAAATTTCACGCAGGCACGCTCCGCCGGCATGGCCGCAATGCGGTGAGAATTTGCCGGTGCTGTCCGTCCTCCTCATCACCTTTCCCTTCTTCGCGCTCGTGGCCTGCGGCTTTGCGGCCACCTGGCGCGGCGTGCTGCCCCAGGCGGCGATACCGGGGCTCAATGCCTTCGTGCTGTATTTCGCGCTGCCCTGCATGCTGTTTCGCTTCGGCGCGCAGACGCCGATAGCCCAGCTGCTCGACGCCAACGTGACGACCGTCTACCTGCTGTGCGCGCTGCTCATGGTGGGCGCGACGGTGGCTCTCACGCGCCGGCGCCTGGGCTGGAACGACGCGGCCTTCGGCGCGCTGGTGGCGGCCTTTCCCAATACCGGCTTCATGGGCGTGCCCATGCTGGTGGCGCTGCTGGGGGCGCAGAGCGCGGGCACGGTCATCGTGACCATGGCCGTCGACATGGTGATCACCACCTCGCTGTGCATTGCGCTGTCGCGGCTGGACCTGTCGGGCGGCCACGGCGTGGCCGTGGCGCTTCGGGGCGCGTTCAGGGGCATGGCGTCCAACCCCATGCCCTGGTCCATCGTCCTGGGTGGCGTGGCCTCCGCCCGGGGCTGGGCACTGCCCGCCCCGCTGGACAAGACCGTGGCCATGCTGGCCGCCGCGGCCTCCCCCGTGGCGCTGTTCACCATAGGCGCGGTGCTGGCGCGCTCGCAGATGAACAGCCACGAGCGCGTGGCCGCGCGCGAGTATGTGCCGATCGCGCTGGCCAAGCTCATCATCCATCCGCTGCTGGTCTGGGCCGTGGGCAGCGGCGCCATGGCCCTGGGCCTGCCCCTGGGCCGCGAGGCCTTCGTCACCCTGGTGCTGCTGGCCGCGCTGCCCTCGGCCAGCAATGTCTCGCTGCTGACCGAGCGCTTCGGCGCCCACAGCGGCCGCGTGGCCCGCATCATCCTGGTGAGTACGGCCCTGGCCTTCCTGAGCTTTTCGGCCGCCGTGGCGCTGATGACCTGACCCAATTTGGCGGCATGCCTGATTGGCGTACAGAGGCCGGGATTTCGCCCCGGCAGGCGACCTGCTTTCTTGTGCAAGAAAGTAGGCAAAGAGCACAGCCCCTACTGCCCACGACCCCTTCGCTGTGCTACGGGGCAACCTGCGCCGTCAACCTCTTGGGGCTGTGCGGCCCAACTCACCGCGCGCCTGTGGCGCTACGTCCAGACAAACGGCCGCAAGTCAGAGCACGAAGCGTCTGCACTCTGCGGTGCAGCCGCGCGCCCCAAGAGGCCGCCGTCGCAGGCGTGGTCACAAGGGGCAATACCGGATACGGGATAGCTTCTTTCGGATCTGATAGCTGTCAACGCTTGTTGGATAAGCGTTGGAAGCTGATTGCAGCGCAACTTATTGGATGAGATTACCCTGCACAGGCAAGACCCGCGCAAGGCGTTTTCAATACCTCACCCACCCTGACGCTCGCATCGCCCCTTTCGCAAGGGATGCCGAGCAAGAGCCGCCTCGCAGCGAAGGCATCGTCCCCCTCCGAGAAGCTGAGAGGGGGAAGGCGCGCCGGCGCCTCAGGGGGAGCGATCAATACTCCCAGAACATCCGCTGCAGTTCCTTGGTGCTGGCACCCTTGGTCAGCGCCAGCATGGTCAGGATGCGGGCCTTCTCGGGGCGCATGTCGTGGGCCACGACCCAGTCGTACTTGTCGTCGGGCTGCTCGGCATTGCGCAGCACGAAGCCGTAGGGCACGCGCGAGGAGCGCACGATGAGCACGCCCTTGGAGCGCGCGTCCTGCAGCGGCTTGACCATGCGGTCGGCCACCGAGCCGTTGCCCGTGCCGGCATGGACGATGGCCTTGGCGCCGCTGTCCACCAGGGCGTTCACGGCCGTGGGCTGGACGCTGCCGTAGGCATAGACGATGTCCACCTGGGGCAGCTTGTCGATGCTGTCGATGTTGAATTCGGAGTTGTTGGTGTGGCGCTTGACGGGTGCGCGGAACCAGTAGTTCCTGCCTTCCACGACCATGCCCAGCGGGCCCCACTGGCTCTTGAAGGCGCCGGTCTGGATGTTGATGTCCTTGTTCACGTCGCGCGCGGTGTTGATTTCGTCGTTCATGGTGACGAAAACACCCTTGCCCTTGGCATCCTTGGAGCCGGCCACGCTGACGGCATTGACCAAGTTGAGCGCGCCGTCGGCCGACAGGGCCGTGCCGGGGCGCATGCTGCCCACGACGACGATGGGCTTGTCCGTGTGCACGGTCAGGCTCAGGAAGTAGGCGGTCTCGGCCAGGGTGTCGGTACCGTGGGTGACGACGATGCCGTCCACGTCGGACTGCTTGGCCAGCTGCGACACGCGCTTGGCCAGCGTCAGCAGGTTGTCGTTGGTGAAGCTCTCGGAGGCGATCTGGAACACCTGCTCGCCGCGCACGTTGGCAACCTGGGCCAGCTCGGGCAGGCCGGCCAGCAGCTTGTCCACCGGCACCTTGGCAGCGGTATAGGTGGCGCTGTTGACGGTGGAGGCGCCGGCACCGGCAATGGTGCCGCCGGTGGCCAGCACCACCACCTGGGGCTTGGCGGCAGTCTGGGCGGCCGCGGCATTGGCGGCGGGGGAGGCGTCCTGTGCCAAGCTCAGCGCGGGTGCGCCTGCAAAGCCGGCAAAAGCGATGGCTGCGGCCATCACGGACATGCGAAACGATTGGAAAGCCATGTGTGCTCCGTTGGGTGAAAAACGGCCTTGTGGACCGAGGCACGCACGATGCACGAGCGCGGCGGGCTTGGCATTGGAACAAACACCGATAGGAGCGTTGCAGCGAAATGGCTAAAAGTGCTATCGAAAAGAAAGCGGAATGCGTATGACTGCAGGTGCTTTCAGTGCAATTTATGCTGTGGTCCGCATGGGGTCATGCGCAATCGGCCTTCAGATGGAAAGCGGGTCCACATCCACCAGCCAACGCACGATGGCGCGGTGCTCGCCCTGGCCGCGCAGCCAGTGCAGCCAGGGCTGCCAGTGGTTCAGAAAACGCAGCAGCGCGCCGCGGCTGGTGGCTTCCAGCAGCATCTGCGCCCGTTCCACATTGGCCACGCGCTGCACGGCCATGGGAATCGGCGGATAGATGAAGACTTCGTCCAGCCAGGGCAGCTGTGCGTCGCGCGCGGCCTGCGTGGCCGCGTTCAGGAAGGCCTGGGCGGCTTCCTGCGTCCTGGCGTCGGCGCGCACGATGGCCTGGAAGGCATAGGGCGGCATGCCGGCATCCTGGCGCTCCTGGAGCTGGCGCGCGGCAAAGGCTTCGTAGTCGTGCTTTTGCAGCGCCGCATAGACCGGGTTGGCGGGGTCGTGGGTCTGTATCCACATCTCGGCCCGGCTGCCCTGGGCGGCCACGTAGCCGGCATCGCGCCCGGCGCGGCCCGCGGCCTGCATGAGCAGGCAGAACAGGCGCTCGGGAGCGCGGTAGTCGCTCGAATACAGCGCACTGTCGGGCTGCACGGCGGCCACCAGGGTGATGCGCCGGAAATCATGGCCCTTGGCGACCATCTGCGTGCCGACCAGCACGTCGATGTCGCCCGCATGCATGGCGGCCAGCTGCTCCTGCAGCGCCCCCTTGGCGCGCGTGGTGTCGGCGTCGATGCGCGCCACGCGCGCCGGATTGCCGTCGGGGCGCTGCACATTGCGCAGCACGCGCTCCAGCTCTTCCTCCAGCTGCTCCGTGCCCTTGCCCAGCGGCAGGATGTCGGGGTTGCCACAGGAGGGGCAGGCAAAAGGCACGCGCTGGGTGAAGCCGCAGTGGTGGCAGCGCAGCGTGCGGTCGCCCTTGTGGAAGACCTGGTGCGCGCTGCAGTGCGGGCAGTCGCTCTTCCAGCCGCAGTCGGCGCAGAACAGCACGGGCGCGAAGCCGCGGCGGTTGAGCAGGACCAGGCTTTGCTCGCCGCGCTGCACGCGCGCGGTGATGGCTTCGAGCAGCGGGGGCGAGAACACGGCCTTGCGCGGCTGCTGGGTCATATCCACCAGTCGGACCCGGGGCAGGGCGGCGGCCCCGATACGGCCGGGCATGGCGAGGCGCAGGTAGCGGCCAGCGCCTCCCTCTGCAGTGGGGCTGCTGGCATGCCAGCTTTCCAGCGAAGGCGTGGCGCTACCCAGGATGACCTTGGCGCCCGCGTCGCGCCCGCGCCAGACGGCCAGGTCGCGGGCCGAGTAGCGCGCACCTTCCTGCTGTTTGTAGCTGGCGTCGTGCTCCTCGTCGACCACGATCAGCGCCAGCCGCGGCAGGCTGGCGAAGATCGCCATGCGCGTGCCCAGCACGATGCGCGCGCGGCCCGTGTGAGCGGCCAGCCAGCTCTTGAGGCGCTGCGGGTTGGTCATGCCGCTGTGCATGCTGACCACAGCCTCCGCGCCGTATAGTGGCGCAAAGCGGGCCGTGAAGCGCTCTTCGAGCTGGGGCGTGAGGTTGATCTCGGGCACCATCACCAGCGCCTGGGCCTGCGGATTCGCCTCCAGCACGGCCTGTACGGCGCGCAGATAGACCTCGGTCTTGCCGCTGCCCGTACTGCCGTAGAGCAGAAAGGGACCGGGGTTTTGCTCGATTTGCGAAAAAACGCTGGCCTGTTCTGCGCTCAGTGCTATGGATGGGATAGCGGCTGGCTGCTGCGGCCGGACCGGTTCGCAGGCTTGCGGCTCGGTTTCCGTCTCCGCCTTGCTCTTGCGGGACTTCCTGGCCGGTTTCGGCGGGGCGAGCCGGCGCGCCAGCTGCTCGGCCGTCATGTCGCGCAACTGCGGCGGCAGGGCGGTGACGGCAATCTCGCCCACGCTGCGCTGGTAGTAATGCGCGGCAAAGGCCACGAGCCGGCGCCAGCCCGCGTCCAGGGGCGCAATGCCCGGCAGCACGCAGGCCACGCTGCGCAGTTCCAGCCCTTCGGGCAGCGGGGCAGGCGCGGCCGGCGGCTCCCACACCACGCCCAGCAGTTCGCGCCTGCCCAGCGGAACCCGCACCAGCGTGCCGGGAGGCAGGACTTCCTCGCTGGCGTAGCTGAGCAGTTCTCCCACGGCGCTGTGCGCGGGGGTTTGAACGGCGATATGGGCGATATGGGGCATGGGGCAGAAACAGTGGGCGGCGAGCAAAGGCCCCGCGAAAAAGGTGCATCCGGGATGCAAAGGCCGCCCGGCGGGCAGGGCTCAGAGCATACGCGTGAACCCTTTCGGCAGGCTCTATAGCAGGTTTTGAGGCCCTGCATGGCTTCCGGGCCTGTGGATAACTTTGTGAGGAAAAGCCGGCTGCGGGTCTGGCCAACGGATCTTCAATACTTTCTATCGCTACCGCCAAGGTCCATTGGAAGAAGTTTAAATTTATATAAAACAACAACTTATATGAAATAAAAACGCCGCGCTCCGTCGTGCCTGAGCCTTTGGAAGCGCATTCGCCGCTTGTGCACATCTGTGCATAAATCAGCCATGGGCGGGCTGTCAAGCGCGCTCTTCCCTAGACCAAAATGCCGGTAAATCCGCCAGCAAAGCGCAAAAGTCGCTAAAAAAATAGCATGAATGCATGGAGGCTGCGCGGTCCGGGCGCTGTGGAATACAGAGGTGTGGATAACTTTTTCCTACACGCCCTGCTTGCGGTTTCCTGCAGAAGCCGCGCGGTGCGCGAAGCGGCGGGCCGAATGGGGGAAGTGCGGAATTTTCTACTTACGGATCAATGACTTGCGGACCGGATCAAGGCTGTCGCGGCCCCGCGATAGTCGCCCTATAACCATTTGAAACAGTAGGATTTCCGACATTAGGACCGGTGCGGCAAGCAAAAAGGACCCGAAGGTCCTTGTTGCAGATATGAAACGTGCTGGTCCCTGTGGATCGCGCTCTCAGCGGCCGGCGCGCTGCTGGCGCGAGTAGCCATGCACGGCCTCGACCAGCGCCGCCACATGCTCGGGCGGGGTGAACTGGCTGATGCCGTGGCCCAGGTTGAAGATATGGGTCGGGCCGGAGGTGGTGTAGTCCGTGTGTGGCGTACCGAAGCTGTCGAGCACGGCGCGGACCTGCCCGGCGATGCGCTCGGGCGGTGCGAACAGCACGTTCGGGTCGATATTGCCCTGCAGTGCCTTGGTGTCGCCCACGATGGCGCGCGCATGGCCCAGGTTGGCCGTCCAGTCCAGGCCCAGCACCTCGCAGTCCATGTCCTTCATGTCGGGCAGCCAGATGCCGCCGCCCTTGGTGAAGACGATGCGCGGCACGTCGGTGCCGTCCACGCCGGTGCGCTTGAGCTGGGCCAGCACGCGCCGGGTGTAGGCGAGGCTGAATTCCTGGAAGGCGCCATCGGCCAGCACGCCGCCCCAGCTGTCGAACACCATCACGGCCTGGGCGCCTGCGTCGATCTGGGCATTCAGATAGGCGGCCACGCTGTCGGCATTGACGGCCAGGATGCGGTGCATCAGGTCCGGACGGCTGTACATCAGGCTCTTGACGAGGCGGTAGTCGTCGCTGCCCTTGCCTTCGACCATATAGCAGGCCAGGGTCCAGGGGCTGCCCGAGAAGCCGATCAGCGGCACGCGGCCGTTCAGGGCCTGGCGGATGCTGGTGACGGCATCGAACACATAGCGCAGCTTGTCCATGTCGGGCACGGCCAGCTGTGCCACGGCGGCTTCGTCGCGCACCACCTTGGCAAAGCGCGGGCCTTCGCCCTCGGCGAACGACAGGCCCAGGCCCATGGCGTCGGGCACGGTCAGGATGTCGGAGAACAGGATGGCCGCATCCAGCGGAAAGCGCTCCAGCGGCTGCAGCGTGACCTCGGTGGCGTAATCCACGTTCGTCGCCAGTCCCATGAAGCTGCCCGCCTTGGCGCGCGTGGCCTTGTATTCGGGCAGGTAGCGGCCCGCCTGGCGCATCAGCCACAGCGGCGTGTACTCGGTCGCCTGGCGCCGGCAGGCGCGCAGGAAGGTGTCATTGGTCAGGGGGGCGAAACTCATGGCCGTGATTGTCGCCCACTCCGGCGCAGCCATTGCGTGCATTCCCGAGCAGGGCAGTTCCCACAAATCTGCAGCAGTCCGGCGGCCGCCCGGTGAGACGACGGAAAGCCTGTCATGCAACCGTCATGCAACTGTCGTGCAGGCTTCACGCGCGTTTTCAACAATGGCGGCACGCAGGCATACCGTGTGGCACAGGCAGGCCGCCAACTGCGTCCAACATCAGAGGAAAGCAGATATGAGGCACCCCGACGTTCTTGATGTGCTGGACACCCAGCCGAACACCTCGCCCCAGTCGCCATTCGTTCCGCTTTCCTCGCTCAACCCTCTGGTTTCCCACGCTCCGGCCAAGGCAGCGGCGCCGAAGCTGGAGGTGCGCTGGGCCCGCCATCTCGACGAGGTCCGCCAGGCCCAGCGGCTGCGTTACCAGGTCTTTGCCGAGGAAATGGGAGCACTGCTGCAGACGCCGCTGGCCGGCCACGACATCGACGCCTTCGACGACTTCTGCGAACACCTGGTGGTCTACGACACCGAGCACGAAGCCGCGATCGGCACCTATCGGCTGCTCACGCCCGCCCAGGCGCAGCGCGCGGGCGGCCTGTACAGCGATCAGGAATTCGACCTTTCTCCCCTCCATGCCTGGCGTCCGCACATGGTGGAGCTGGGCCGCAGCTGCGTGCATGCCGGGCACCGCCAGGGGGGCGTGATCCTGGCGCTGTGGGGCGCACTGGCCGAATTCATGCAGCGCAACCGGCTCGAAGCCATGGTGGGATGCGCCAGCATTCCCATGCAATACCCGGGCCTGGCCCACGGAGAGGGCCCGGCGCGCGTATGGCAGCAGTTGCGCTGCAGCCATCTGGCCGAGCCCGCGCTGCAGGTCCGTCCCCGCGTGGCACTGCCCGAGCAGCTGGCCCACGTGGGCACCAGCGCCGCACCGGTGGAGCCGCCGGCGCTCATCCAGGGTTATCTGCGCGCTGGCGCCAAGGTGCTGGGCGCACCGGCATGGGACAGCGACTTCAATACGGCCGACCTGCCCATCATGATGCGCATGCAGGACCTGCCGGCGCGCTACCGCCGCCTGTTCGGACGCAGGGGCTGAGCGGCCTGCTGCAGGCGACCCCTACAGCTCAAGCAAAGTCCCCGCCGTTCAGGCTCAGGCTTGCACCGGATCGCCGAGGTTTTCGGCCAGCAGTCCCAGGGCCGAGAACCCCATGGCCAGCATGGTGAACACATAGGTGGCCGTGGCAATGCCCAGGCTCAGGCTGTAGCCCCACTGCAGAACGTCGCAGGCCCAGGTGGTGTGGGGGTAGATGGCCATGCAGCGGCTGGAGGCCGGCATGTGCACATACCAGGTCACGGAGACCAGCATCAGCACCAGCACCATGGCGGCATTGCGCAGTCGGTGGGCGGGCGAGACCTGCATGCACATGATCAGCACCACGGGGATTGCGGCGCCCCAGACGAACATCATCAGCCAGCTCAGCAACGGCACCTGGGCCAGCAGCGACTGCAGCCAGGCCATCTTGGGCAGCTCGTTGATGGCGGCCAGCACATCCCAGACGAAGGGCAGTGCAAAGCCGGCGACCGCCAGGCTGGCCAGCGCCAGTGCACGCAACAGGTTCTTGCTGCGCCTGGAGGGATGAGAAAGGGAGTGAAGTACATGCATGGCCCACCTCCTGTGCGGTGCAGGACTGGCAGTGGCCGCATGCATGGAAAGGGCGGTGTCCGAAGGCGCGGCCGCTGCGGCGCCTGGTGTCTGGAATGCAGATCCCCCGGACGAGCCCAGTCTAGTCCTTTTGCTCCGGGGGCGACATAGGGCGCAAGCCTGGGCCGTCGTAGGCGGATTGTCGACCGTCAAGCTGCCGTCAGCACGGTATCAAAATGCACAGCGGCCGGCGCCCGCAGCCTATAGCGTGCCCAGTGCCTCCATGACTTCGCCGCGCGTCAGCAGCTCGGTCATCACCACGGGCTGCTTGCCTGGCGCGTAGAGCACGTACACCGGCACGCCGCTGCGGCCCAGCGCATGCAGCGCCTGGGTGATGGCCGGGTCCTGGCGCGTCCAGTCGGCGCGCAGCAACTGCACCTGGTTCTTCTCGAAGGCGGCCATCACGTCGGGATGGCTGAGCGTGGTGCGCTTGTTGACCTGGCAGGTCACGCACCATGCGGCGGTGAAATCCACGAACACCGGCCGGCCCTGGGACCGGGCGGCCTGCACGCGCTCGGCCGACCAGGGCTGCCAGAGTGATTTGTCATCGGTCCGGGCGCTGGCAGCGGGCGCTTCGGCGGCGATCAGCGGCACCGCATGCCACAGCAGTCCGGCCGACAGCAGCAGCACGGCGGCGGACAATACCCAGCGCGTGCGGCCCTGCAGGTGCAGCGCCCAGATCAGCGCGCTCATGGCCAGCAGCAGGGCCAGCAGGGCCGCCGCGCCGTCCACGCCGCTTTGCTGGCCCAGCACCCACACCAGCCAGACCACGGTGGCGAACATGGGAAAGGCCATGGCATGGCGGAAGGTCTGCATCCAGGCACCGGGCCGGGGCAGCCAGCGCACCACGGCAGGCACGAAGCAGGCCAGCAGATAGGGCAGGGCCATGCCCACGCCCAGGGCGGCAAACACCGTCAGCGCCTGCAGGGCCGGCATGTCGATCGCGAAGCCCAGGGAGGCACCCATGAATGGCGCCGTGCAGGGCGAGGCAATGGCCACGGCCAGCACGCCCGAAAGAAAGGAGTCGGCGACCGGATGGCGCGCCTGCACCGAGGCCAGGCGCCCCGGCAGCAGATTGCCGAACTCGAACAGGCCTGCCAGATTCAAGCCCAGCAGCGTGAACAGCGCGGCCAGCAGCGCCACGACGGCCGGGGATTGCAGCTGAAAGCCCCAGCCCAGTTGCTGGCCCGCAGCGCGCAGTGCCAGCAGCAGCGCGCCCAGGGCCAGGAAGGACAGGATGACGCCGGCCGCATAGGCCAGCCCGCCCAGGCGCTGGGCGCGGCCGTTGCTCCCGTGGCGGGCAAAGCCGATCACCTTGATGGCCAGCACCGGGAACACGCAGGGCATGAGGTTCAGGATCAGGCCGCCGACCAGTCCGCCCAGCAGGGCCGCCCACAGGCTGGCAGAACCGGTGGCGCCGCTGCCCGCAGGCGCCGGGGAGTCGGCCGCCGCCCGGTTGGCTTCCAGCGCCGCAGCCAGGGCCGGGGAGACGCTGGCCAGCGTGGCCGGCGTCCACTGGCCCTGAACGGCCAGTTCGCTGCGCCATGCCACGGGCCGTCCCTGGGCCAGCGCGGCGGCGCGCTCCTGCTGCGGCAGGGCCAGCACCACGGCCAGCTGTCCCGGTGTCTGGCCGCGCAGATCGGACAGCGGCAGGTTTTCACCGATCCAGGTATCGCCTTCCCAGCGCTGCTGCCAGTCCTTGCCCGGCTCGGCGGCGTGGTGGAAGGTCTCGGCGTTCTCGGGGTAGAAATCCAGCGGCTTGCCGCGCACGGCAGCGGGCAGGCCCGGTATCCGCAGGCGGATGCGGTCGTCCACGAGCTTGGCTTCGCTGGGCTGCGCGCCGGGCATGACCGTGGCCTGGCCGGCTGCGGCCAGCGCGGCAGGCTGCAGGGCCTGCGCCTGGGCAAAATCCTGGCTGTGGCTGGCCGTCGTGCCCTGCACGGGAATCTGCAGCTGGAATTCACCGCTCTCGGGAATGCATTCGACGCGGCAGATCAGCCAGTTGGCCGACAGGTGCACATTGACTTGGCCCGATGCCGGGGCCTTGAAGTCGTTTGCCACCCGGACCGGAACCGGCAGCAGCACCGTGTCCTCGTAGCCGTAGTTGACCAGCGGGCCCACGCGCAGCGCATGGGGTGCGGGCCAGGCGATGGAGCCGGCCGAAAGGCCGGCGGGCAGCTGCCAGCTGAATTCCGTGGGCAGGCCGGAGTCGCCCGCATTCTTCCAATAGGTATGCCAGCCGCTCTGGTGCTCCAGCCGCAGGCCCAGCCAGAAGGTCTGGCCCGCCACGATGCCGTCGGGCGCCTGGGCCACCAGTTCGGCGCGCACGCGCGGCGTCTGCACCACGGCTCCCTGGGCCGCCATGCCCTTGAGCACGATTTGCGCATGGGCGCTGCCGGAGAACGCGCAGGCGGCCAGCGCAAAGGCCAGCGCGAGCCAGAGCGCAAAGCGTTCCATGAAGCGCGAATGAAAATGCGTGTGGCGAGGCGGCAGTCCGGAGAAACGGAAGAGCGGTTGAGAAGGCATGGCGGACTGTGGGAGTCGGTGGCGGTATTTTGGTTCCCCGGCGGCAGGCGGGCGACGATTGGCAAAATCTATGCTTGGATAGGCGCATGGTATTGGACAACGCGCATGGCCGAACGCCATCATGGCCCGGCAAAGCAACAAGCCCGCCAAGAGGGCCTTCATAAGCCCCGGTAGGCCTGAATAGGCCTGCAGCATGCCCGCAAGGGAGCTCCGGCCGGCTACCACAGGAGACAAGCATGATGGTGAACCCTTGCCGCCGCCGCTTCCTGGCGGCCGCTGCCGCTGCAGCCGCCTGCGAACTGCCCTTGCATGCCGTGGCAGCGCCCAGCTATCCGGACAAGCCGGTGCGCGTCATCGTGCCCTTCCCGGCCGGAGGCACCACGGACGTGGTGGCGCGGCTGGCCATGCAAAAGCTCGGCGAGCTCACGGGCCAGTCCTTCGTGGTGGACAACAAGGGCGGCGCCAACGGCGTCATCGGCACCGAACTGGCGGCCCGCGCCGCGCCCGACGGCTATACGCTGCTGATGAACACGGCCGGCGCCCAGACGCTGAGCCCCGTGCTCTACAAGACCAGCTACGAGGCGCTGGGCAGCTTCGAGCCCGTCAGCCACCTGTGCGACGTGGGCTTTGTGGTGATTGCGCGCACGGACCTGCCGGCCGGCAGCCTGCAGGAGCTGATCGCCATGGCCCGGCAGGGCAAGCCGCTGAGTGCCTCCTCGGGCAGCAGCATGATTTCGCTGATCACCGAGCAGTTCAAGAAGGTGGTTGCGGCTCCGGGCATCGTCAATGCCCAGTACAAGGGCACGGGCCCGCAGATGCAGGCCGTGGTCGCGGGCGAGGTGGATTTCTCGTTCGACTCCTTCACCTCGGTCGAGATGATCCGCTCGGGCAAGGTCAAGGCGCTGGCCGTGCTGCTGCCTCAGCGCGCACCGGCTTTCCCCCAGGTGCCCACCGTGCGGGAGCTGGGCGTCCCGGGCATGGATTTCAGCTCCTGGTCGGGGCTGCTCGCGCCCAAGGGCACTCCGCAGGAAATCGTGAACTACCTGGCCCAGCAGATGGACAGGATCATGCAGATGCCCGACGTGCTGGCCAAGCTGGCCGGCTACAACTATGTGCCGCGGCGCAGCACGCCCCAGGAGTTCGGGCGGCTCATCGCCGCCGACCACGAGCGCTGGAAGCGCATCGTCAAGGAAACGGGCATCACCCTGGGCTAGGCCTGCCCGAAGCCGCCTCCTTCATCCGGGCGGTCCGCTCCAGATCCGTGGCCTGGGTGGCCACGGGGCTGGGCGGCAGGCCCGCCACTTCGGCCGGTATGGCAATGCGCTCGCAAGGGCCGGACTGGTCCAGCAGCGCGTCGCTGTCCACGGGGACCATGGCGTCCGCATCCTCCTGGACCGGCTCCTTGTCCCGGCCGGGCGCGGCAGCTGCCGGAGCCTGGGCGCCAGATGGCAGCATGCGCGCCTGGCGCCAGTGGCCCCAGCGGTAGTAGGCCAGCATCATGGCCATGGAGCAGAACGCGCTGACCGGAAAGCTCCACCAGATGGCGTCCACGCCCAGGCTGCCCTGCAGCCACTTGGCCACGGGCACGCGGATGCCCCACATGGCAATGGCCAGGATGACGAGCGGGGGCATCACTGCGCCCGTGGAGCGCACCACGCCGGCCAGCACGAAGGTCACGCCGAAGAACAGAAAGGAGCCGATGGCGATGTGGTTGAGGTGGCGCGCCACCTCCAGCGAAGGGCTGCCCGTGGGAAGGAACCAGCCGAGCACGATGCGGTCCAGCAGCACGATGAGCGCGATCAACCCGCCCGTCATCACGATGTTGGCCAGCATGCCTGCGCGGGCCGTGGCGTTCACGCGCGGCCACAGGCCGGCGCCCACGTTCTGCGCGGCCATGGTGGAGCAGGCCGCGCCGATGGCCATGGCCGGCATCTGCACATAGGTCCACAGCTGCAGCGCGGCACTGTAGGCCGAGGAGGTGACCACGCCGTAGGCGTTGACCAGGGAGATCATGGCGATCATGGCCAGGGAGATCATCACCAGCTGCACGCCCATGGGCAGGCCCTTGGTGATCAGGGTGCGCACGATGCGCAGGTCGGGCTTGAACAGGCCCAGCTGGCGCCGTCCTATCCACAGCGGATGGCGGCGCTTGCGCAGCCAGGTGAGCAGGGCGGCGAAACTCAGTGCATTGGCGATCAGCGTGGCCAGGGCCGAGCCCTTGATGCCCAGCGCCGGCACCGGCCCCAGGCCGAAGATGAACAGCGGATTGAGCGACATGTCCAGCACCACCACCACGAGCAGGAACCAGAACGGCGTGCGCGTGTCGCCCGCGCCGCGCAGCACGGCGGTGACGAAGGTGAACATGAACAGCAGCGGAATGGCCAGGAAGATGATCTGCAGATAGGCCTCGGCCAGGTGCAGGGCCTCCTCGGGCGTGTTCATCCATTGCATGAGCGTGCGCGACAACGGCACGCCCAGGCTCGCGATCAGCAGCGAGACGGCACCGAAGAAGGTGGCGCTGGAACCCAGCACGCGCTTGGCCTGCCCCAGCCGCCTGGCGCCCATGGCCTGGGCCACCAGGATGTTGGTGGCCATGCTGATGCCGAAGATGGCGCCGATCAGCGCGAACATCACGTTGTTGGCATTGGCCGTGGCCGTCAGCGCGGCCTCGCCCAGGTGGCCGCCGACCCAGACGGCGTTGACCGAGCCGTTGAGCGACTGCAGCACATTGCCCGCCAGGATGGGCAGCGAGAACACCAGCAGCGTGCGGGCGATGGGGCCCCGGGTGAGATCCCGGGTGGGAGCGCCGGAAGAGGGCGTGCCGGGCGGGGCAGTGCTTTTCGTGCTGGAACTCATGCCTGCATTGTGCGGGAGGGGGGCGGCCACGCCTTGCCGGAGCGGGGCGCATGTGTTTGCAGTCGCAGGCCGCCGCAGCCCGCTACGATGGCGGCATGAACGCATCCGCCTCAACCGCCTCGACCCGATGGCCTGCCCGCTGGTGGGCCGAGGTCTCGGCCTACGATTTCGCGCTGGCGCAGACCAGCGGCCTGGCCGCCGACACCGTGGCCGTGCTGCCGGTGGCAGCGGTCGAGCAGCACGGTCCGCATCTGCCGCTCTCCGTCGACGCGCGCCTGCTGCAGGGCGTGATCGACGCGGCGCTGCCGCTGCTGCCCGCCGAGCTGCCCGTGCTCTTCCTGCCGCCGCAGAACATCGGCTTCAGCGTGGAGCACCAGTCCTATGCGGGCACGCTCACGCTCACGCCGGCCACGCTGATCGCGCTGTGGACCGAGCTGGGCGCCTGCGTGGCGCGCGCCGGGGTGAGGAAGCTGCTGCTGCTCAATGGCCATGGCGGCCAGGTCAGCGTGATGGACGTGGTGGCGCGCGAGCTGCGCCAGCGCCACGGCATGCTGGTCTACAGCAGCAGCTGGTTCTCGCTGGCGGACGATGCGGCCAACGCGCAGTTCTGCGCGCACGAGCACCGCTTCGGCATCCACGGCGGCGAGGTCGAAAGCTCGATGATGCTGCACCTGGCGCCGCAGGCCGTGCACATGGAGCGGGCGCAGAACTTCGCCTCCACCTCGGAACACCGCTCGCGCCACTACGAGCTGATCGGCAACGGCAAAAGCGCCAAGATGGGCTGGGCCATCGAGGACTACAACCCGGCCGGCGCCGTCGGCAATGCGGCGGCCGCCACGGCCGAGCGCGGCGCGGCCATGGTCGCGTCCTCGGCCCGGGGCCTGGCCAAGCTGCTGGGCGAGATCCATGCGCTGCCGCCGCAGGCCTGGGGGCAGACGCCCACGCCGCTGGCGCTGCCCGCGGACAAGGCATAGCGCCGTATCGGTATCGCTCTTTTTTCGGGAGCTTCTTTCGCACAAACAGCCTGCAATTGCAGGCTGTTTTTATTGGAAATCAAGAAATATCAGGCGCTAGCAGCTACGAAAAGCATAGTCACTGCTTGGGGATTCGGGCCTGGACGATCACATCGCCCCAGCGCTTGATTTCGGACTGCAGCAGCCTGGCCGTCTGCTCGGGCGTGCTGGCCTGGGCCTGGACGTTGAGTTCGCGCAGCTTTTTGGCGACTTCGGGGTGGTTCACGGCGGCGTGGATTTCCTTGTTCAGGCGCTCGATCACGGCCGGCGGCGTCTTGGACGGCGCGGCCAGCGCATTCCAGGACGAGGCCACGAAGCCCTTCACGCCGGACTCCTGGGCCGTGGGCACGCCGGGCAGCAGCGGCGAGCGCTTTTCGCCCGTGACGGCCAGCAGGTTCACGGCCTTGGAATGGATCTGGCCCATGATGGGCGTGAGGATTTCCACGGCCGCATCGATCTGCTTGCCGCGCAGCGCGGTGACCACGGCGGGCGTGCCGTTGAAGGGCACGATCTGCACGTCGATGCCGGCCGTGGTCTTGAACAGCTCGGCCGCCAGGTGCTGGGTGCTGCCCACGTTGATGCTGCCCAGGTTGAGCTTGCCGGGGTGGGCCTTGGCGTAGCTCACCAGTTCGCCGAGATTGCGGAAGGGCGACTTGGCATCGGTGATCACGCCGATGTCGAAATAGCCCAGCGTGGAGATCGGCGTGAAGTCCTTGACCATGTCGAAGGGCAGCTGGTTGAACAGGCTCACGGTCACGGCGCTGCCGTTGGACATCAGAAAGAGGGTATGCCCGTCGGGCGCGGACTTGGCCACGGTATCGGCGGCCACGATGCCGCCGGCGCTGGGCTTGTTGTCGATCACCACGGGCTGGCCCAGCTGGGTGGCCAGCTGCTGGGCCACCACGCGCGCCGTCACATCGGCCACGCCGCCGGCGCCAAAGGGCACGACGATGCGGATGGGGCGGCTGGACAGCCCCTGCTGGGCCTGGGCCCCTGCGGCCGACAGGGCCAGCGTGGAGAACAGGGCGGCGCCGGCGGCGGCATGCGCCAGGGTGCGGGTGAAGGAACGTCGTTTCATGCTTGTCTCTGCATAGGGCTCTTTATCCGGCCAGTGTGGCGCAAAAAGCCGCACCGGCCCAGTGCGCGCCCGTTCTGGCTGCTATGCCGATAGCGGATAGCGCGAGGCTAGTCCAGCAGCTGCACCTGCAGCATGCCCCAGTGGTGCAGGCATTCGCGCAGGATCAGCAGCGCCGCGGCGGCCTGCACGTCCTGCGGCTGGGCCTGGCCGGTATGCAGGCCCTGTTCGGCCTGGCCCGCCAGCACGGCAAACAGATGCTCGATGGCTTCGCGCGCGGCCCGTTGCGGGCCCGGATGCACGGGAGCGCCCGTGGCACTCAGCACCAGCTGGCGCAGCAGGGGATCGGCCGTGCACAGCGTCTGCACCTGGGCCGGCAGCCATTGGGCGGCGGACATGATGGCGTCCTCCACCTCGGCAATCCCGTTTTCCAGCGCCAGCGCGTCGGGCATACGGTCGCCGAAGGCATGGGCCAGCGTCTCCAGCCCTATGGGCAGGCCGTGCTGTTCGGTGCTGCGGCCCCGCCCATGGTGTATGCGCAGCTGCAGCTGCAGCTGCAGCGCGCCCAGGTCCAGCTCCACGCAGGGCTGTCCGGCATCGATGGCAAGGGCGGCGGTCATGCCGTCCGTTGTAGCGCAACGCGTGCGGCAACAATCCGCGCGTGGGTAATCAGGCGGCCAGGGCGGGCGCCCAGGCCATGCTTACAGGGCCCGGCGCTCAGGCATGCGTGGCCCAGCTGCGGTGCTCGGCGGTATCCAGGTGGTTGAGCGTGTTGAAGGTCTGCAGCATCAGCCGCTTGGGGCTGGTGCTGAATTCGGTCACGGCGCTGTTGCGCAGGCGCATGTTCAGCGCGATCGTCACCTCGGGCGAAGTGCCCAGCACCTGGCCCACGGCCGTGGAAATGGGGCCGCCGCTGCTGACGATGAGCACATTGCCGCCCGAATACTGGTGGCGCACCTGCTCCAGCACCTGGTGCACACCACCCGAGAAGGTGTCCCAGTCGGGCATGCCCTGGGGGCTGATGGTGCCGCCCATCCACTGGGCCAGCGCATCGCACAGCAGGCGGAAATGGTGGCGGAACAGCTCGGGCGTATCGGCCTTGGGCAGGGGCATGGGATGGATGGCCTTGAGCAGCGCATCGCTGTCGTATTCGTTGAGCCCCGGCACGGCCTGCACGGGGGTGTCCAGGCCGCCCAGGCCCTGGACGATGCCTTCCAGCGTCTGCCGGTGGCGCTTGAGGGTGCCCGTGAAGACGGTGTCGAATGTCAGGCCCCGTTCGCGCCAGTACTCGCCCAGCCGCACGGATTGCTCGCGGCCGCGCGCACTGAGCTGATCGTAGTCATCGGCGCCAAACGAGGCCTGGCCGTGGCGCACAAGATAGAGGGTTCCCATGGCGCGGATTGTGTTGCGCGGCCCGCGGGCCGCGCTGTCATGCGGGCGACCGGCTGGCGCGCGGGCGACAGGGGCTATCCCGCATGGGTTTTCCGGCCGGATGCCGGGCCCGGGGCAGGCGACAGGTTAAGATAACTGAGAGCCATTCTCAAAAACATAACAACACGCTCCGCTTTCACGACCGGCCACGGCACGGGCTGCTGCCCCGCAGCCCGTGCTGCCGCGCCCGTCCGAGGCGGGGCGTGTTCTTTCTTGTGCGCTGACCTTTGCGCTTTCCTGGAGAACCGAATGTTCCGACGACCCCTGTCTGCACTGGCCGCCGTTGCCGGCCTGTGCGCGCCCCTGGCCTTCGCCCATGCCGCGCAGGAGGAGCTCACGCTCTACACCACGCGCGAGCCCGCACTGGTCCAGCCGCTGCTGGCCGCGTTCACGGCCAAGACCCAGATCGGCGTGAAGACCGTGTTCGTCAAGGACGGCCTGCTCGAGCGCGTGAAGGCCGAGGGCGAGCGTTCCCCGGCCGACGTGCTGATGACCGCGGACATCGGCAACCAGCTGGACCTGGTGGATGGCGGCGTGACCCAGCCCGTTCACTCCCGAGCGCTGGAGGCAGCCATTCCCGCCCAGCTGCGCGGTGCCGACGGCCAGTGGTTCGCGCTGTCCATGCGCGCCCGCGTGCTCTATGCGGAAAAGGACTTGCCGCTCAACAGCTTCCGCTACGAAGACCTGGCCGATCCCCGGTGGAAGGGCAAGGTCTGCATCCGCGCGGGCCAGCATCCCTACAACACGGCCCTGATCGCGGCCATGATCGCGCATGACGGCGAGGGCCGCACCGAGCAGTGGCTGCGCGGCGTCAAGGCCAATCTGGCGCGCAAGGCCACGGGCGGCGACCGCGATGTGGCGCGCGACATCCTGGGCGGCATCTGCGACATCGGCCTGGCCAATACCTACTACGTGGGCCATATGAAGGCGGCCAGGGAAGGCACGGACGCGCGCAAGTGGGGCGATGCCATCAAGGTCATCAAGCCCACGTTTGCGGGCAGCAAGGACGGCGGCACGCATGTGAACATCAGCGGCGCCTCGGTCGCCCGGCATGCGCCGCACAAGGACAGCGCGGTCAAGCTGCTGGAGTTCCTGGTCTCCGAGCCCGCGCAGAACCTCTATGCCCAGGCCAACTACGAGCACCCGGTGCGCAAGGGCGTGGCGCTGGACCCCGTCGTGGCCCGGCACATCGGCGAGCTGAAGGTCGATGCGCTGCCGCTGCCCGAGATCGCCAGGTACCGCAAGCAGGCCAGCGCGCTGGTCGACAAGGTCGGGTTTGACAAGTAACTCCCCCTGAGTCGCTGTGCGCCTTCCCCCTCTCTCTACGCGCTTTGCGCTAGGGGAGGGGGACGACCGCCTCGCTGCGGGGCGGCCCTTGCTCGCTGTCCCTGATGTGGGGTGTGCTTGGTCGAGTGCTGCGTTCTGTATGAGCGCAGCTTTTTGGTTTTTGGATGCGGCGGTTTTTCTTTCGCAGTTGATGGTTTCTTTTCTTCGTTCAGGGCTCAGGCCCGTTGGGCCTGTATGGCAGGGCGCCACCTGGCTGATCGCCCTGGGCGTGCTGGCGCCCATGGTCTCGCTGGGCTGGCTGGCGCTGGGCGCCGATTTTGCGCACTGGCAGCACCTGGCCCGCCATGTGCTGCCCGATGCCGCGCTCAACACCGGCCTGCTGCTGGCCGGCGTGGGGCTGCTGGTGCTGGTGGTCGGCACCGGCTGCGCCTGGCTGGTCACGGCCTGCGAGTTTCCGGGGCGCGGACTGCTGCACTGGGCGCTGCTGCTACCGCTGGCCATGCCCGCCTATATCGTGGCCTTCGCCTATCTGGACCTGCTGCATCCGATCGGACCGGTGCAGGGTGCATTGCGCTGGCTGCTGGGCTACGACAGCCCGCGCCAGTGGCGCCTGCCCGACCTGCGTTCCATGGGCGGCGCCATCTTCGTGCTGGGCTTTGTGCTCTATCCCTATGTGTACATGACGGCGCGCGCCATGTTCATGACCCAGCCCGCCCATCTGATGGAGGCCGCGCGCTCGCTGGGCGAGACGCGCTGGGGGGCGTTTTGCCGCGTGGCTTTGCCCATGGCGCGGCCCGCGCTGGCCGTGGGCCTGAGCCTGGCGCTGCTGGAGACGCTCAACGACATCGGCGCCTCCGAATTCCTGGGCGTGAACACGCTCACGGTCTCGGTCTACACCACCTGGATCACGCGTTCCGACCTGGCCGGCGCCGCGCAGATCGCCTGTTCCATGCTGCTGGCCGTGGTGCTGCTGGTCTGGCTGGAGCGCCAGGGCCGCAGCCGCCAGCGCTTTGCCTCGGCCCAGCGCATGCGCGCCATTCAGCCGCGCCGCCTGCACGGGCCGCTGGCCTGGGGCGCCACGGCCGCGGCCGCGCTGCCGGTGCTGATCGGCTTTGCCGCGCCCGCGGCCTATCTGACCTGGGAGACCTTCAAGCGCCTGCGCCAGGGCGCGGGCATTTCCGCCGGCCTGTGGGCCAGCCTGGGCAACACGCTGGGCCTGGCGCTGGGCGTGACGCTGCTGTCGGTGGCCGCAGGCTTGGTCGTGGCCTGGGCCACGCGCACCGGCATCAGCACGCGCTCGCCGGCGCGCTGGCCCGCGCGCGTGGCGGCCCTGGGCTATGCCGTGCCCGGCACGGTGCTGGCGATCGGGCTGCTGACGCCCGCGCTGGCGCTCGATGCCGGCTTTGCCCGCCTGTTCGGCATGGACGGCCTGCCGCTCATGGGCCAGGGCATGGTGCTGGTGGCCGCCTGCGTGATCCGCTTCCTGGTCATGCCCGTGGGCGGCATCGAGGCAGGCCTGGCGCGCATTCCGCCCACGCTGGAGCAGGCCTCGCGCCTGCTGGGCGAAAACACCGCCGGCACGCTGCGCCGCGTGCACCTGCCGCTGCTGCGCCCCGCCATCGCCACCAGTGCGCTGCTGGTCTTCGTGGATGCGATGAAGGAACTGCCGGCCACCTTGCTGCTGCGCCCCGCCGACTTCGATACCCTGGCCACCTGGCTGTACGCCGAGGCGCGCGCGGCACCTATGAGGAAGGCGCGATTGCCGCGCTGTGCATCGTTGTCGCGGGCCTTGTGCCCGTGGTGCTGCTGGCGCGTTCGCAGTTGCGCATGCGCCGGTAGAGAATGCTTTGTTCTTGATAGCTTTGAGCGCCTGAAGAGCAATGGTTTCTTTGCGAATCAACCTGGAAATCTTTATTTGACGTGCGCTGCCTGCTATCCATTTGTTGAAACTGCCGAACTTTCCATGAACGCCTCCCTGCATATCGAACAGCTGCACCTGGCCTATGCCACGCCCCAGGGCCCGCACAGCGTGGTGCGTGATTTCGCCCTGGATGTGCCGGCCGGCCATATCGCCAGCCTGCTCGGCCCTTCGGGCTGCGGCAAGACCTCGGTGCTGCGCGCCATCGCCGGCTTCGAGCCCGTGGTCTCGGGCAGCATACGGCTGGGCCAGGCGCTGCTGTCCGGGCCCGGCGCCCACCTGCCGCCCGAGCGGCGCCGCGTGGGCATGATGTTCCAGGAGTACGGGCTGTTCCCTCACCTGACGGCCGCGCAGAACGTGGCCTTCGGCCTGCGCCGCCTGGACCGCGCCGCGCAGTCGGCCCGCGTTCAGGAGCTGCTGGCCGTGGTGGGCCTGGCCCAGTCGGGCGCCAAGTTTCCGCACGAGCTCTCCGGCGGCCAGCAGCAGCGCATCGCCCTGGCCCGCGCGCTGGCACCGTCGCCGGCATTGCTGCTGCTGGACGAGCCGTTTTCCAACCTCGACGCCGCCACGCGCGAACGCCTCACCGTGGAGGTGCGCGACATCCTGCGCGCTGCGGGGCAGACGGCGGTGCTGGTGACGCACCATGCGGCGGAGGCCGAGGCGATGGCGGACCAGATTTGCGTGATGACGCCGGTGCATTGAGCAGGGCCAATGTATCCAAATCAGCCCTTTTTGCCGGTTTTAAAGACAGAGGCCGGGACTCGCCCCGGCAGGCGATCTACTTTCTTGTGAGAAAGTAGGCAAAGCACCGGCCCTGCTGTCTGCGACCCTCCGGTTGCGCCTGCGGGCAACCTGTGTCGCCCGGCACTTGCTGCGGTGCGGCCCAACTCGTTTTGCGCCTGTGGCGCGCCACTCAGACAAGCGGCCGCAAGCCAGAGCACGAAGTGGCTGTGTCCTGCGGCACAGC
Source organism: Comamonas sp. w2-DMI (assembly GCF_040187735.1). Classification (NCBI taxonomy): domain Bacteria; kingdom Pseudomonadati; phylum Pseudomonadota; class Betaproteobacteria; order Burkholderiales; family Comamonadaceae; genus Comamonas; species Comamonas sp. w2-DMI. The sequence goes on from NZ_JBANEL010000012.1 coordinate 92,156, forward strand.
CACCCGCAGCAAGTACCGGGCGCCACAGGCGCAGCCAAAAAGGGCGGACATCCATGCGAGCCATCGCTGCGCTCGGCCTGGCCGCCGCTGCGCGCCTCGCCGTCACGGCTCTTGCAGGCCGTTCGCATTTCCCCTTTGGCTGCGCCTGCGGCACCCGGTTCAGGCTGCGGGCAACGCTGCCGAAGGACAGCGTTGCATCGTCATCTGGCTTGCGCCCGTTTGTCTGAACGAAGCGCGTAGCGCGCAGTGAGTTGGGGCGCACCGCAGACTGAATCGGGTGACGCAGGTTTGCCCGGAGCGAAGCGCAGGGTCGCAGGCAATGGGGCACGTTTCTTTGGGTACTTGCTTGTCGTGCGACAAGAAAGTACCTCGCCTGCCGGGGCGAGACCCGGCCCCTGTCCAAAACATTGGCATGCCGCCAGCAGTGAATCCGGCTACAGCAGAACACTCCCCTGCACACAGCTCACCACATCCCCTCCCACCCACAGCTGTCCTTCATCGTCATGCTGCACCGAAATCCAGCCGTCGCGCCCCAGGCAGGCGCCCTGGTTGGCCATGTAGGGCGTCTGCAGCCGGCCCTGGGCCGTCAGCCACTGGCCCAGGCAGGCATTGAGGCTGCCCGTCACCGGGTCTTCCACGCTGGGCGGGATGAAGGCGCGCACTTCCAGCTGGGCCTGCCGGGGCAGGCTGCTGTCCAGGCCGGCGCGCAGGCCGGTGGAGAAGGCCTCGGCCTCGCGGCAGGCGCGGCCGATCAGCGGGGTGGCGTCGTCCTCCTGGTACAGCGCAGCCACGCCGATCTTGCAGCCCAGCGCATGTAGGCGGGCCATGTCGGGCTGCAGCGACAGCACGGTGTCCGTGCTGTCCAGCAGCAGGCACAGCCATTGCGGGCCGTTGTCCAGCAGGGCGGCATCCAGCACCTGCGCGGGCTCCAGGCCCAGGGCGGTGTAGATATGGGGCAGGCTGGCGGGCAGGGGCAGGGCCTGCAGGGAGGGGGCGGCAAAGGCCAGGCCGCTGCGGGTGCTCGCGTGGGTACGGCGGATGGCGATCAGTCCCTTGGCGCATTCCTGCACGATGAACGCCTCCGACTGCGGCGTGCCGCCGTGCGCGAGCCAGGCATGGCAGCTGCCCAGCGTGGGATGGCCGGCAAACGGCAGCTCGCCCATGGGCGTGAAGATGCGCACGCGATAGTCGGCCCCCTGGGCGCGGCCGGCCGGCGTGGGCGGCAGCAGGAAGGTGGTTTCCGACAGCTGGGTCCAGCTGGCGAAGTCCTGCATCTGCGCATCGCTCAGGCCTTCGGCATCCAGCACCACGGCCAGCGGCGCGCCGCGGTAGGGAACGGCCGTGAAAACGTCCACGGTCATGAAGGGGCGCTGGCGCAGGGCAGGGGAGGTGGCAGAGGTCATGGCCGTCAAGCGATAGGAAGGTGGAGACGAAAAAGCCGGCAGAGCCGGCTTGCAGGATAGGCGTTGCCCGGATCTTATGCGGCGTGCTGGCTGCGAATGGCCGAAGCCAATGCCGCAATGCCCTTGTCGATCTGCTCGGGCGTCACGGTCACGTAGGACAGGCGCAGCGTGTTGCCCTGGGCATCGCCCGCGAAGAAGGGGGCACCGGGCACGAAGGCCATGCCGCGCTCCACGGCAGCGGCCAGCAGCGTCTGCGCATCCATGCCCTGGGGCAGCCTCACCCACAGGAACATGCCGCCCACGGGGCGCGTCCAGCTGACATTCAGGCCGCTCATCTCGCGCTCCAGCGCGGCCAGCATGGCGTCGCGCTGCACCTTGTACATGGCGCGGATGGTGGGCACATGGCGGTCAAGGAAGCCGTCCTTGATGACCTCGGCCACCACGCGCTGGTTGAAGCTGGGGGTGTGCAGGTCGGCGGCCTGCTTGGCCTGGGTGAGCTTGCCGTAGACCGACTTGGGCGCGACGATGAAGCCGATGCGCAGGCCCGGGGCCAGCACCTTGGAGAACGAGCCCATGTAGATCACGCCCTCGGGGTTGCGCGCGGCCAGGGGCAGCGGCGGCTGCTCTTCGTACCAGAGGTCGCCGTAGGGGTTGTCCTCGATCAGCGGAATGTTCAGCTCGCGGGCCTTCTCGACCAGGGCCTGGCGGCGCGCATCGCTCATGGTGCGGCCCGTGGGATTCTGGAAGTTGGGCAGCACATAGGCCAGGCGGGCCTTGCCGGCGCCCGTGCCGACCTGCTTGGCGAAGTCCTCGATCAGCATGCCCTCGTCATCGCTGTCCACGCCCACGGCCACGGGTTCCATGGGCGTGAAGGCCTGCAGCGCGCCCAGGTAGGTGGGCTTTTCCACCAGCATGCGGCTGCCCTTGTCCAGGAACACCTTGCCGATCAGGTCCAGAGCCTGCTGGCTGCCGGTGGTGATCAGGATCTGCTCGGGGTCCACGTTCCAGGGCAGGAAGTCGGCAATCGCCTGGCGCAGCGCCGGCAGGCCTTCGGTGGTGGAGTACTGCAGGGCGGCGGCTCCGTCGCGCTGCATCACGGCCTGGCAGGCGGCGGTGAAGGCTTCCAGCGGAAAGGCCTTGGGCGAGGGCAGGCCGCCGGCCATGCTGATGATGCCGGGGCGGTCCGTCAGCTTCAGGATCTCGCGGATTGCGGAGGAGTTCATCTTGGCAGCACGTTCTGCCAGCGTCCATGTCGTCATAAACAGTTGTCTACTTGGGTGCGGCCATCCTGCCGCCAGAGGTGGCAGGGCCGGCCGGTATGTGTTGCATGCCTGCGCATTGCGCAGGCTCAAGGAGCTTATTGTGTCGCCTGCGGCTTGCCTTTGTGGGGCTGTAGGCCAATAGATGGATGGCGGGCGGCGGTTGGCGCGATCGGCATCCAACTTGTCCGGATCAATGTAAAACTTTGACCATTACAGTTCCAATACAGACAGGTTCACAATCATGCCTTCTGTATTGGTATTTGTTTCGGTACAGTTTCCTGCCGGTTGCCGCCCTGCCGCTCCCTCGGCAAGAAGCGATTCCCCCGGGGAATAGCCGCCCACGCAGTGAGCAGGCATGGGGGCTCTTTTCCACATCTGTCTGTCTGTCTGTCGCCATGCCCGTCTCCCTGTCCCGCCAGTCCTCGCAGACCCTGACTCAGCAGCTGGCCGAGCGCCTGGCCGAGCGCATACGCATGCACCTGCTGCCGGCCGGCACGCGCCTGCCCTCGGTGCGCGAAAGCGCACGCCAGCAGGGCGTGAGCCCGTATACGGTGGTGGCCGCCTACGACCTGTTGCAGGCGCAAGGGCTGGTGGAAGCGCGCCCGCAGCGCGGCTTTTTCGTGCGGGATCTTGCGCAAAAGCCCCTGGCGGGCCCGGCAGGGGCGGCGCCAGCTGCCGCCGACAGGAAGACGGCCATGCCCATGGGCGTACCGCCGGGCACGCGCATCAACGCCTCCATGCTGATACGCGGCATGTTCGTGGAGCGTGTGGACGGCAAGCCCCAGCCGGGCGCCGGCGTGTTGCCGGCCGAATGGCTGGACGCCGGCTTTCTGGCGGCGGCCATGCGCAAGGTCAGCAGCGGCCAGGCCCTGCGCGGCTCCCTGGTGCGCTATGGCGAGCCCATGGGCGACAGCAGCCTGCGCGAGGCGCTGGCGCGCCGCCTGCTGAACCTGGGCATTGCCGCATCGCCGGCCCAGATCATGACCACCATGGGCGCCACCCAGGCGCTGGACATCGTGAGCCGCGCCCTGCTGCAGCCCGGCGATCCGGTCATGGTGGAGGAGCCGGGCTGGGCCGTGGAATACGCGCGCCTGGCCGCCATGGGCATGCGCGTGCTGCCCGTGCCGCGCGGTCCCGAAGGGCCGGACCTGGCCGTGATGCAGCGCTATTGCGAGACCCTGGCGCCCAAGCTCTATGTGAGCGTGAGCGTGCTGCACAACCCGACGGGCTACAGCCTCTCGGCGGCCAGCGCGCACGAGGTGCTGCAGCTGGCGCAGCGCCACGGCTTCTATGTGGTCGAGGACGATACCTACAGCCATATCGCTCCCGAGCACGCGCCGCGCGTGACCGTGCTCGACCGTCTGCAGCACAGCATCTACGTGGGCGGCTTCGCCAAGGTGCTGGTGCCCAACTGGCGCATCGGCTATCTGGCCGCGCCGCCAGGGCTGATGGAGCGGCTACTGGACACCAAGCTGCTGTCCACGCTGTCCTCGCCCACACCCATGGAACAGGCGCTGGCGCTGTGCATGGAGCAGGGCCAGCTGCGCCGCCATGCCGAGCGCCTGCGCCGCCGCTTGGCCCAGGCGCGCACGCGCAGCGTGGCGCTGGCCCAGCAGGCGGGCTGCCGCTTCGTGGCCGAGCCGGCCGGACTGTTCGGCTGGGTGGATACGGGCGTGGATACCGAGGCGCTGGCCCAGCGCCTGCTCGACGAGGGCTACCTGATCGCGCCGGGCGCCATGTTCCATGCCAGCCGCAGCCCCAGCACCTGCATGCGGATCAATTTCGCCACCACGCAGGAAGCGGGGTTCTGGCGCGTGTTCGCGCGCGTGGTGGCGGACATGGGCGCTGCGGGCGGCAAGTAGGGGCGGCCGCCGGACACGAGGGGGTGGTATGCAGGAATTGCGTAAAAAAGTGACCCAATCCCTTGCAGGCCAAGCGCTGGCAGCTATCAAAAACAAAGCCCTGCAATGCAGGGCTTTCTCATGGGTCAGGCCGCGGGCGGCTCAGCTGGCCGCGTGGTAGATGCGCGCCCGGCCCGGGCCTGCCTGGGGTCTGGCGCGCAGGCTGCTTTCGTAGGTGGTGTCATCGCCGGCCATGGGCACCAGGGCCTGGGCGCGGCGCTGGGCCAGGACCGACAGGCGGGCCATCTGGTCGCGCATCAGCGTCAGCTCGTCGCCCACGCGCCGGGCGCGCTCGCGCAACTCCGGCGTCCAGTCCTGGGCGGAAAAACGGCGCGCCAGCTGGGAAAAGGCCACCATGGCATCGCGCAGGCGGGTGCTGGCCTGCTCCAGGACCGCCGCGTCCGAGCCTTGCAGCGATGCCGAAGCCGTCTGAACCACCGCGTCCAGCGAGTCGAGCATTTCTTGCAGGGTCATGGTCTGGTCTGTCCTGGTGAACAAGAAGAGGCTGCGCCTCAGGCGCGGCCGTGGACGAGGAATTCCTCGGAATTGGCCAGCAGCTTGTCGGCCACGGCGTCGGCATTGACGCGGAACGTGCCATTGGCGATCGCTTCGCGCATGGCCTTCACGCGGTCGGCGTCGAAGTCTGCATTGCTGCGGGTCTGGGTGTCCAGCGCGCGGGCCGAGGAGGAAAACGACACGGGCACGCCGGCGGCACGCTCGGGCAGGGCTTTGCTCGATTCCTCGGTGGCGACGGTGGTCGCGGACTTGGGGGCTTGCTTGGCGATCTGCGCAGCCTGCAGCAAATCCGTCTGGTTACCTATTTTCATGGTGATTCTCCAATCGCCCTGGCGGCGTAGGGCGCTGTAGCCTTGCTTTCGACCACGTCGCGTGAAACTTGAGGACTTTTTTGCACGGCAAGGGCTTTTATTGGACCAGGACGACGCCTTCGGGGCTTACGGTCCCCGAAACAAGGCGCCCATTATCCATGCGAACCCGCACGGTCTGACCTGCTCCGGCAGCGGCCATGGCCTTGCCCGAGGCGGAAACGGCGAATCCGCCGCCGTTGACCATGACCTGCACCTGTGCGCCGGCGGCAAACAGCGGCGGCGGGCGCAGCATGTTCTGGCGCAGCGCCTGGCCTGAGGCCAGGGGGCGCGCGGCCACCATGCCCACCCAGTCCTGGGCATTGGCAAAGACCGGCGCGGAGTCTTCCGCCCAGTCCACCTCGCCCTGCACGGCATCTTCGGCGGTCAGGGTCCTGCCGGCCGGCACGGCCGTCTGCAGCACCCAGGCCGGGCCCCAGGCCTTGACCGTGATCGGCAAAAACACATTCCAGGGCACGGCGCCCTGCAGGCAGCGCAGGCCCAGCCGGGTCCGGCCCCACAGGCGGCTGCCGGCCGGCAGATAAGGCTCCACCCTGGCGCAGGCCGCCAGGCGCAGGCGCGAGTCCAGCTGGCCCAGCTGCACCTCCATGCGCAGCGGCATGCTGGCGCCGCCGGCCGGGGTTTCCTGTCCCTGGTGCAGGGCTTCGTCCAGGAAGCGCTGGCTGATCTGGTTGAGCTGGGTGATGCCGTCCTGCTGTGCCCAGGCGCCTGCCGCTGCCAGCAGGCCCAGCGCGCAGCCCACGGCCATGCGGCGCAGGCGCTGCATGGCGGCGGTGGGCAGGAACGGGCTGGGAACGGGCATCGGTTACTCCTGGATAGCCGGGTTGCGGCAGGCAAATTCGTCGGCGGGCAGGCAGGGCTTCCGGAGAGGTGCAGCTTGCTCAGCCTGTGCCGCAAATATAGGCGCGCGGCGCGGCGCCAATGGATGGAAGTGGGCGAGCAAAACCGCTTTCTTCGCGCTTTAGCGCCGCGGTCCGATTTCCATAATCGACGCATGCCGCAGTCTGCGGGCTGCCACCATGCGCAGGCGCCAACACCAGGGCCCTGGCATGCAGAACTTCGAAGCGAGGCCACCATGCTGAACAAAATGACCGAACGACTGGATTTCCAGAGCAAGGCGCTGCTGCTGCGCGCCGAGCGCCAGCGCACGATTGCCAGCAATATTGCCAATGCAGACACGCCCGGCTATGTGGCGCGCGACTTCAATTTCCGCGAAGCCCTGCTTTCGGCCACCAGCGGCCCTTCGCCGCTGACCCTGGCCAGCGCGACCCACGCCGGCCACATGCCGCTGCCGGCCGCCGCCACGGGCGAACTGGGCAAGAGCCAGCTGGGCTATTCGGTGCAATCCCAGCCCAGCATGGACAACAACACGGTGGACCTGGACCGCGAACGCGCCAACTTCGTGGACAACGCCGTGCGCTACGAAGCCACGCTGCGCTTCATCAACGGCCAGGCCAAGACCATGCTCAGCGCCATCCAGGGCCAGTAAGCGGCTGCCCGAACCAGGAGTTTTTCCATGTCCATGTTCTCCATCTTCAACATCTCCGGCAGCGCGGTGAGCGCGCAGTCCCAGCGCCTGAACGTGGTGGCCTCCAACCTGGCCAACGTCGACGCCGTGGCCGGGCCGGACGGCAATGCCTACAAGGCGCGCCAGGTGGTGTTCCAGACCGTGCCCATGGGCAACGACGGCTCGGCCGGCGTGCAGGTCAAGGCCATCAGCGAGGACAACACGCCCGGCCGCCGCATCCATGACCCCAGCCATCCGCTGGCCGATGCCGAGGGTTATGTCACCCATTCCAACGTGAGCGCCGTGGACGAGATGGTCAACATGATCTCGGCCTCGCGCTCCTATCAGAACAACGTGGAAGTCATGAACACGGCCAAGACGCTGCTGCTCAAGACTTTGCAGATGGGCCAGTGAGCCCGGGAGCCAGAGCATGATTTACGGCGCAGGCAGCGTGGATACCACCTCCACCAGCACGACGGGCAACAGCAAGTCCGCGGTCACCGACCCCAACGAGGCGCAGGACCGCTTCCTGAAGCTGCTGGTGGCCCAGCTGAGCAATCAGGACCCCATGAATCCCATGGACAACGCGCAGATGACCTCGCAGATGGCGCAGATCAACACCGTGACCGGCATCCAGCAGCTGAACCAGACCATGCAGACCATGGCCGGCCAGTTCACGGCCATGCAGGTGCTGCAGGGCACGTCCATGATCGGCCGCACCGTGCTGACCGAGGGCAACACGCTGGGCGTGGCCGCCAACGGCACGCACACCGCGGCCTTCGACCTGGACGGCGCAGCCGCCAGCGTCAAGGTCCAGATCACCACGGCCACCGGCGAACTGGTGGACACCATCGACCTGGGCGAGGGCCAGTCCGGCCGCAACTATTTCACCTGGAAGGCCGAAGGCAAGTACAGCGGCGATACCTCGCAGCTGCGCTACAGCGTGACGGCCACCAACGGCACGACAGCCGTGGGCTCCACCACGCTGGCGCCGCATGCCGTGATCGCCACCGGCGCGACCAACGGCAGCCTGACGCTGGAACTGGACAACGGCCAGAGCGTGGCCTATTCCGGCGTCAAGGCCGTCTACTGAACCACCGACCAATCGTTCTCAGGAGAACACCATGGGTTTCCAACAAGGCCTCTCCGGCCTGAATGCCGCCAGCAAGAACCTGGACGTCATCGGCCACAACATCGCCAACGCCAACACCACGGGCTTCAAGTCCTCGCGCGCAGACTTCGCCGAAATGGTGGCCAGTGCCATCGGCTCGGCCAGCGGCCAGACCAGCGGCATCGGCGTGAACGTGGCCAGCGTGTCCCAGCAGTTCCGCCAGGGCGCGATCTCCACCACGGGCAACAGCCTGGACATCGCGATCAACGGCAACGGCTTCTTCATCGTCAGGCAGCCCGACGGCAGCACGGCCTATACGCGCGCCGGCAACTTCGGCCTGGACAAGGCCGGCAACCTCAAGACCGTGTCCGGCGACAACGTCATGGGCTACCTGGTGGACCCGACCACGGGCAAGCCCATGGCCGGCGCCACGCCCGTGCCCCTGAGCTTCCCCACCGGCCAGCCGATTCCGGCCAAGCAGACCGGCAAGGTGAATGTGGAGCTGAACCTGGATGCCCGCGCGACGGTCGCCGCCGGCGACCCCACGGCGACGCCGCCCATCGAGGCGACGCCGCGCGCCACCTACGGCACCTCGCTCAACGTCTACGACTCCCTGGGTACCGCGATCCCCGTCCACCTGTATTTCGAAAAGGATGCGGCAACCAATACCTGGACCATCTACAACCAGCTGGACGACCCCACGGCCACACCTCCGGTCACGGCCACGCCCATCGGCACCGCCGTTTTCGACACCAGCGGCAAGCTCACCGGCGTGACGGGCAACGCGCCTGCCACGGCAGCCGGAACCGCATTGACGTTCAATGTCGCAGGCAGCGGCGGCAGCAGCACGCCCTTCCCGGTGGCTTTCGACCTGGGCGGCATGACCCAGTTCGGCACCAAGTTCGCGGTCAGCAACCTCAAGCAGGACGGCTACACGGCGGGCGTGATGACCGGCGTCAATGTCAGCAAGGACGGCTCCATCGTGGCCACCTATTCCAATGGCGTGACACGCACCGAGGCCCAGCTGGCCCTGGCAGCCTTCACCAACACCCAGGGCCTGGCCTCGGTGGGCGACAACAAATGGGTGGCCACGGCCGATTCCGGTCCGGCCCTCAACGGCTCCGCGCAAAGCGGCACCTTCGGTTCGCTGCAGGCCGGCGCGCTGGAGGAGTCCAACGTGGACCTGACCGCCGAGCTGGTCAACATGATGACCGCCCAGCGTTCCTACCAGGCCAATGCCCAGACCATCAAGACGCAGGACCAGGTGTTCTCCACCCTGGTGAACTTGCGCTAAGACTGAACCGCTGACCGAGCAGAGCAAGGAGATCCAGCATGGACCGCATTATTTATACGTCGATGACGGGCGCCAACGCGGCGGCCCAGCGGCAGGCCGTGCTGGCCCACAATCTGGCCAACGCCGGCACCAACGGCTTCCGGGCCGAGATGTCCACGTTCCGCTCGGTGCCCCTGCAGGGCAGCGGCTCGGGCACGCGCGTGTTCGCGCTGGAGGCCACCTCCGGCTACGTGGACACGCCCGGCCCCGCCCAGCGCACCGGCCGCGCGCTGGACGCCATGGCCATGGGGCGCGCCTGGTTCGCGGTGCAGGGACTGGACGGCCAGGAGGCCTATACGCGCAACGGCGTGTTCGAAATCTCGCCCGAAGGCCAGCTGGTCAACAGCAACGGCATGCCCGTGCTGTCGGACGGCGGTGCGCCCATCGACATCCCGCCCGAGTCCACGATCTCCCTGGGTTCGGACGGCACGCTCACCGCCAAGACCGGCAACCAGCTGCCCGTGGCCGTGGGCCGCATCAAGCTGGTCACCCCGCCCGAGGATGCGCCGCTGACCCGCGGCGACGACGGCCTGTTCCGCGCGGCCCAGGGCGATGCCCTGCCCAACGACGAGAACGCGCGCCTGCTCTCGGGCTCCATCGAAGGCTCCAACGTGAATTCCGTGGAGACCATGGTCGGCATGATCGCCGCCTCGCGCCAGTTCGAGCAGCAGATGAAGCTGATGCAGACCGCCGAAACCAACGACAAGACCGCCAGCCAGCTGCTGAGCGTGAATGGATGACCCCCTGAGTCGCTGCGCGCCTTCCCCCAAGGGGAACGACGCCCTCGCCGCGAGGCGGCTCTTGCTCGGCGTCTCCGGCTTGGAAAGCGCCCAGTTACCAGACTGCCTACGGCCCACCGAAAGGAAAGAATCATGATCAATTCGCTGTTCATCTCCAAGACCGGCATGGAAGCCCAGCAGACCCAGCTGGACGTCATCTCGCACAACCTGGCCAACGTCTCGACCACGGGCTACAAGCGTGCCAACGCCGTGTTCGAGGACCTGATCTACCAGAACCTGCGCCAGTCCGGCGCCCAGGCCACCGAGCAGAACCAGCTGCCTACCGGCCTGCACCTGGGCCTGGGTGTGCGCACCGTGGCCACCTCGCGCAACTTCCTGCAGGGCAGCCTGCAGCAGTCCAACAATGCGCTGGACGTGGCCATCAACGGCAACGGTTTCTTCGAGGTCAACATGCCCGACGGCACCATCGCCTATACGCGCGACGGCTCGTTCGAGGTCAACGCCCAGGGCCAGCTGGTGACATCGAGCGGCTATCCCGTGGCCAACGGCATCACCATCCCCCAGGGCGCGACCAAGGTGTCGATCAGCGCCGACGGCGTGGTCAGCGTGACCATGCCGGGCCAGGCCGCGCCCCAGCAGGTCGGCAACATCGCCATGAGCCAGTTCATCAACCCGGCCGGCCTGGAGCCGCGCGGCCAGAACCTCTACACGGAGACTGCCGCCTCGGGCCAGCCCCAGCAGGGCACGCCCGGCCTCAACGGCCTGGGCACCATCCAGCAGGGCTACCTGGAAGCCTCGAACGTGAACGTGGTGCAGGAGCTGGTGACCATGATCCAGACCCAGCGCGCCTACGAGATGAATTCCAAGGCCATCCAGACCAGTGACCAGATGCTGGCCAAGCTGGCCCAGCTCTGATCGCCGGGTGCTATGAAACCATGAGCTGCCTGCGCCGAATGATTTTTCATTTCAAGAGGTTTCGGTTTCAGGAGTGGCGTGCTGCTGGCGCAGAACGCTCTTTTATCGATAGCGATCCACGCTATCCCCGGGCAGGTGCGGCCTGCCGCTGCCAAGGACTTGCCACCATGACCCTTTCCGTCCCTTCGCTTCCGGCATCGCTGCGCACCGCCGCGGCCCTCGGTGCCTTGCTGGTCACCGCCGGCTGCGCCACGCTCAATCCGCCGCCGCCCGTGGACATGCCATCCACCGCGCCACCCGTGCTGCAGCCGCGCGAGCAGGTGGCGCATACGCCCACGGGCAGCCTGTTCAATGCCAGCCGCTATCGTCCCATCTTCGAGGACCAGCGCGCGCGCATGGTCGGCGACACGGTGACCGTGCAGATCGTGGAGCGCGTCTCTGCCAGCCAGAGCTCGGATTCCAAGGTGGGCCGGACCAACGACATGAGCACCGGCCTTAGCGCCGTGCCGCTGTTCAAGGGCGGTGCCGAAAACACCATCAAGGATGCGCTGACGCTGGGCGTCAAGAGCGATACCGACTTCAAGGGCTCGGGCGCCACCACCAGCAACAACAACTTCACGGGCTCCATCGCCACCACCGTGGTCGACGTGCTGCCCAACGGCCATCTGGTCATTGCCGGCGAGAAGCAGATTGGCGTGAACCACAACGTGGATGTGCTGCGCTTCACGGGCACCGTGGACCCGCGTTCGCTGCGTCCCGGCAGCACCGTGGCGTCGACCCAGGTGGCCAATCTGCGCGTGGAATCGCGCGGCCGCGGGCAGGCCGGCGAAGCCCAGTCAATTGGCTGGTTGTCACGGTTCTTTTTGAACGTTATGCCGTTCTGATTCTCCCGAGAATGGACGGTATGAAAGTACTGTCCATGCTCCTGAAAATGCGCCCGGCACCGAAACTTGCCGGTGCGGCCCGCACCGCCGTGTGGATCGCAGCCGCCCTGGGCGCCGGCATGCCGACCCTGCCCGTGCATGCCACCCGCATCAAGGAAGTCGCTGCCGTGCAGGGCGTGCGCAGCAACCAGCTGACCGGCTACGGCCTGGTCGTGGGCCTGGACGGCACCGGCGACCAGACCACGCAGATGCCCTACACCAAGCAGGCGCTGTCCAACTACCTCGAGCAAATGGGCATTGCCCTGCCGGCCACGGGCAATGCGGGCCAGCTGCAGCTCAAGAATGTGGCTGCCGTCATCGTCACGGCCGAGCTGCCGGCCTTTGCCCAGCCCGGCCAGGCCATCGACGTGAATGTCTCGTCCATGGGCAATGCCAAGTCGCTCAAGGGCGGCACGCTGGTGGCCACGCCGCTGCGCGGCGCCGACGGCGAGATCTATGCGCTGGCCCAGGGCAATGTGGTGGTCGGCGGCGCCGGCGCTGCAGCCGGGGGCTCCAAGGTCCAGGTCAACCATCTGAACGCCGGCCGCGTGCCCCAGGGCGCTCAGGTCGAGCGCTCCGTGCCCACGCCGCTGGCCGAGGGCAACACCATCACGCTGGGGCTCAATGCCACCGACTTCCAGACTGCCGACAGGGTGGTGCGCGCCATCAATCAGCGCATGGGCGCCGGCACCGCCACGGCCATGGACGGCCGCACCGTGCGCGTGCTGGCACCGCAGGAGACGGGCGCCCGCGTGCGCATGATCGCCGAGATCGAGGAGATGCCCATCGAGACTTCCAAGCCCGGCGCCAAGGTGGTCATCAATGCGCGCACCGGCTCCATCGTGCTCAACCAGGCCGTGACGCTGGGCCCCTGCGCCATCGCCCACGGCAACCTGTCCATCACCATCAGCACCACGCCCGTCATCAGCCAGCCCGGTCCCTTCTCGCAGGGGCAGACCGTGGTGGCGCAGAAATCCGACATCCAGGTGCGCCAGGAGCCCGGCAAGGTCATCAACATGCCGTCCTCTCCGCAGCTCACCGACGTGGTGCGTGCCCTCAACACCCTGGGCGCCACGCCGCAGGACCTGCTGGCCATCCTCCAGGCCATCAAGGCCGCAGGCGCCCTCAATGCCGAACTGGAAGTGATATGAGCATTGCCCTGCCCAACACATCCTCGCTGGCGGCCGGCAATGCGCTGGCGGCGGATGCGCGTTCGCTCAACGCGCTCAAGGCGGCCGCCGGCGACAACAGCCCGCAGGCCGCCCGCGAGACAGCCAAGCAGCTCGAGTCGCTGTTCATGCGCGAGATGATCAAGAGCATGCGCGAGGCGACCATGAAGTCCGGTCTGCTCGACAGCGCCCAGGGCAACCTGAGCACCGACCTGCTGGACCAGCAGCTGTCGGTGGCCATGTCCGGCCAGCCCGGCGGACTGACCGACGCCATCACCAAGCAGCTGGCGCGCACCATGGGCACCGAGGCTGCCGACGACGCGGAGCTGTCCGTGCCTTCCACGCTGAGCCTGAGCCGCAATGCCTGGCGCAGCTTCAGCGGCGACGGTGCCTACAGCGGTGTGCGCAGCGGCGCACGCACGGGCGTCGGGCCCGGCGCAGCCCGGTCCATCGATGCCTATGCGCCGGCGCCCAAGGGCCGCGACAACTTCGTCGCCCACCACACCCCGGCGGCCGCGCGCGTGGCCAAGGAAAGCGGTATTCCCGCCCATTTCATGCTGGGCCAGGCCGGCCACGAGACCGGCTGGGGCAAGAGCGAGATCCGCAACAAGGACGGCAGCAATTCCTTCAATCTGTTCGGCATCAAGGCCGGTGCAGGCTGGACCGGCAAGGTGGCCGAGGTCACCACCACCGAATACATCAACGGCACGCCGCGCAAGGTCACGGCGAAGTTCCGCGCCTACGACTCCTACGAGGACTCGTTCCGCGACTATGCGCGCCTGATCGGCACCAACCCGCGCTACGAGAAGGCCATGGGCCAGACGGGCTCGCCCCTGGCCTATGCCAGCGAGCTGCAAAAGGCCGGCTACGCCACAGACCCGGCCTATGCCAGCAAGCTCAGCCGCGCCATCCTGAGCGTGGCGCAGGCCGGCGTCCCGGCGCCGGCCGCTCCCACCGCCACCTCGCCCGCCCTGGCGGCCAAGTCCCAACCCAACGAGAACCAATCATGAGCCTGTTGAATGTCGGCGCGCGCGCCCTGATGGCCAACCAACTTGCCCTGCAGACCACGGGCCACAACATCGCCAATGTCAACACGGCCGGCTACTCGCGCCAGTCCGTGGCCCTCAAGACCTCGGACGGCCAGGACCGGGGCTCCGGCTACATCGGCAACGGCGTGGATGTCTCCACCATCGTTCGCAACTACAACGACCTGCTGTCGCGCCAGGCTGCCTTGGCCGGCTCGGTCAGCGCAGGCGATGCCATCCGCTACCAGTCGCTGGCGCAGATGCAGGACATTTTCACGGGCGGTAAGAGCGGGCTGGGAGCCGCCATCAACGACATGATGAACGCCTTTGGCGATGTGGCGAACACGCCTACCGACATTTCGGTGCGCCAGGTCATTCTGACCCGCATGAATGAAGTGGCGGCACGTTTCCGTTCGGCATCCAGCCAGCTTGATGAACTGGACTACAACGCCAAGCAGCAGATGCTGAGCGATGTTTCCCAGGTCAATAGCCTGGCGGGCCAAGTCGCTGCACTCAACGGCCAGATCAGCCGGGCCTTGGCGACAGGCAATACACCGAACGATTTGTTGGATCAGCGCGACCAACTGGTTCGTGAGATCAACAAGTTCGTGCAGACCACGCAGATCTCCGCCGAGGACGGGAGCATTTCCCTGTTCGTGGCCAATAGCCAGCCGCTTGTGATGGGAAGCAACGCGGGTCAGCTGACAGCCAAAGAGACGCCCGAATTTCCGGGCAGCGGCAAGATGGGGCTGTACTTCCAATCGCCCAACGGACAGCCGGTGGCGCTGACCGCCAGTATGCTCGGAGGCGGCGAGATTTCCGGACTGCTGCAGTTCCAGAACAGCGATCTGACGGAAGGCCGCAATCTGCTGGGTCGCATGGCACAAGCCATCGGTGGCGCGCTGAACGAGCAAAACCGGCTGGGACTGACAATGTCGGGCCAGCCAGGCAGCGATTTGTTCAAGCTCCCCTTGACCAGCCAGGGATACACGACCGGCTCGCAGTGGACAGCACCGAATACTCCGCAGGTCACGGTGACTGACGCCAGCCAGCTCAAGGCATCGGACTATCAGATCGTTTTTGGCAATGATGCTCCCAAAGGCCGCGTGATCCGGCTGTCCGACGGGCAGACGACGGCGTTCAACGATCTGGCCGACCTCTCCAGCAAGACCATCGACGGCTTGCGGTTCGATTTGCAGGCGGATGGCAATGCAGGCCAGTCCGTGTTGTTTCGCCCCATGGCTGCGGCAGCCCACGATATCCAGGCTGCCGTGTTTGCGCCCAACGACTTGGCCGCGGCCAATCCCGTGGCGGCGCGCATCACGTCTTTGGGCGATGCTGCCTTGCAGATGGGAGGCATCCAGGTCAGTGCGGGCTTTGACTTCTCCACTTTTGCAGGAGCCGAGATTTCGTTCGGCAAGAATGCTGCGGGTGAGGTGGAGTACACCATCACGCCGCCGCCCGCCGGCATACCGGCTACCGGCAAATTCCGCTCTGGCGAGCCTATACAGGTCGGCCCGGGGCTGATGGTCACCCTCAATGGCACGCCAAACCTGAATGGAACAGGCAGCGACAAGGTCACGCTGGGAAAGGCCACCGATCCCCAGTACGGAACGGCTTGGCAGCGCGACACGGGTAATGCCGGCGCATTCCTGGCTCTGCGTGACGCCAAGCTGTTCGATGGCTCCACCACTTTGAGCGATGGCTTCTCCATCGCCATGGCGCAGGTCGGCACGCGTACGCAGAGCGCCAAATACACGGCCCAACTCTCGGAAACCATCGCCAAGAACCTGGAGTCCGATCGCACGGCCGTGTCGGGAGTCAACCTGGACGAAGAGGCTGCCAAGCTGTTGCAGTTCCAGCAGGCGTACCAAGCTTCCGCCAAGATGCTGCAAGTCGCCCAGGGCATTTTCGACAGCGTGCTGCAAACCGTAGGCCGCTGAGGCATGCTAGCGGCCCTCTTGGGGGCAACGGCCGCAATCTGGCTAAGCCAAGCGTGGCGCTTTTTTCAGGAGATTTCCGTATGAATACCATTGCCCGTCTGGGTACCGCCAACATGTATGACGGCACCCTGCGCAACATTGGGGCACGCCAGAGCGATTTGGCGGATCTGATCAACAAGGCAACGGCTGGCAAGCGCGTTCTGCGCCCCAGCGATGACCCCGTGGGAGCCGCGCAGGCCGAGCGCGCACGCACTCGTATCACCCGCTCGGAGACGGACCAGCGCATGCTTGGCGCACAGCGCGACATCATCGCCCAGGGTGAGTCCATTCTGGGCAAGGCCTATGACACGCTCGGAGACTTCCGCGAGCGCATCATCCAGGCCGGCAATGGCTCATACGACCAGGATGCGTTGAATGCACTGGCGCAGCAGCTATCGAGCCTGCGCGATCAGGTCTTCAGTTATGCCAATACGAAGGATGCCAGCGGCCTTCCTCTTTTTCGTGGCCTGGGCAGCTTTGATGTGCCTATTGCCAATGGCAGCCCTGGGTCCGTCGAGCAACTTCAGCCGGGCCAGAGCAGTGGCGGCGAAAATGGCTTGCCCACTGCACTGGATGGCCATGCGGCCTGGTTCAGTGTCCCCAAGGGCAATGGCGTATTCAGCATTACCCGCAATGCCGCGCCAGGCTCCGTGAGCGCCGATATTGGTTCGGTCACGGATCCCAGTCTGGTCAAGGACAACTACACCATTGCCTTCACCAAAGATCCTGTTACTGGCGCCGTGACGTATACGACCACCAATATGGCCACCAACGTCACCAGTCCTCCCAGCCCCTATACATCTGGTGCGGCAATCACTGTGGGCGGCATGTCTGTTGCCATATCGGGCGAGCCGGCCACCGGCGACAGCTTCACTCTGGCGCCCAACCAGAATGATCCCACCGACTTGTTCAGCGTACTGGACCAGGTCATTGCCGACGTGAAAGCCGGACGGTCCGACCCCGGCCGTCTGCAAAGTGGACTGAAGCGTGGCTTGAGTGAACTGGACGCCGGCATGAGCCGCATGCAGGCGGTGCGCAGCTTTGCCGGTGACCAGCTCAACCGTGCCGACCGACTGGAGTCTGATATGAAGGACCAGGCGCTGACCCAGGAAGGGCTACGCTCCCAGGCAGAGGATATGGATATGGTGCAGGCGATTTCCGATGCGCAGGTTCAGCAGGCAGGTCTGCAGGCTGCGCTACAGTCTTACGCTTCCATCCAGAAGCTGTCACTGTTCAACTACATCAGCTGAAGCTACGATCAGCCAGCTGTCTCTTCCGCATCTCCATGACCCAGTCTGCACTGTCCGCCCTGACCCTTGGCTATCGGCCCTTGTGGAACCGCCAGCGGCGTCTGGCTGGCGTACAGCTCTATCTGCACGAAGATCCGGGCGAGCCGGCCGATATGCAGCATCTGCTGCGCATCCTCCAGGAGTTGTGGAGCGAGCAGGCGCCGCCGCTGCTGCTGTCGCCCCAGTCCCGCCAGACGCTGTGCGACCTGCTGGTCCATGCGCCCCAGGGCAGCCCCTGGATCGAGGTGCGCGGCGACTGGCTGCTGCAGGACGAAGGCATTTACGAGCTGGTCCTGCAGGCCAGGGCTCGCGGTCTGATGCTGGTCTGGGGAGGCTCGCTGGACGCGGTGCCCGAGCCCGATGCGGCCCGACTTTTCGCCAGCAGTCTCCTGAGCCTGCCGCTGCAGGGCGCCGAGGGCGTGCCCAACATGCCATCCGCGCAGGTGGCCCAGTTCATGGCGCAGCAGGAGCCCACGCAACTGTCCGTTCGCCCGCTGCAGCTGCTCGGCGGCCAGATGTACGAGGGCCTCAAGAGCCTGGCTCTGGCCCGCATCTGCCTGGACGTGCAGGAAGCCGGCGCCGTGGCCGGCTGGCCCGTGGCCGATACCGTGCAGGCCTTCCGGCTGCAACAGCCCCAGCCTGCGCGTGACAACCTGCTCAAGCTGATGCAGGCCATCGACAAAGAGCAGTCCATGGACACGCTGGAACACCTCCTTGCCGAGGACCCGGTGCTGGCCTACCGCTTCATGCTCTACACCAACTCCGCGGCCCTGGGCCTGCGCCGCGGCGTGGACTCGCTGCGCCGCGGCCTGGTCATGCTGGGCCTGGGCACGCTGCAGCGCTGGCTGGCCGACCAGCTGCCCCACGCCTGCACGGAGCAAGATCTGGTGCCGCTGCGCACCCAGATGGTGCTGCGTGCGCGCCTGGCCGAGCATTTGATCGAGGCCGGCGTCGGCCTGGAGCTGCAGCGCGAGATGTATCTGTGCGCGCTGTTCTCCCAGCTCGACCTGCTGCTGCACGAACCCCTGAACACCACGCTGCGCCGCATGCCGCTGTCGGATCGCATCTTCGATGCCGTCATTGCGCGCACCGGCCCCTACTCAGGCTCCCTGGCCATGGCCATGGCGCTGGAGTCGCCCGAAGCGGCTCCCATCCGCCAGCTGCGCGAGGAGCATGAGTGGGAAACCGAGGACCTCAACCGCATCCTGCTGCGCATGCTCGGCGATCTGCGCCTGGGCATGCCGGCTGCGGCCAAGGCGGCCTGACTGCCTGCATGTTTCTGGCTGGAACGGGTCCTGAGCGATTGCTAGGCTGGGACCATGGCTCTCTTTCAAGCCTGCGGAGATTCTTTCTCTGAAGCCGGGTGCGAGAGCCGGCGCAGTTGGCCGCCCCAGCCTGTCTGAAAACAAGCGCTCAACAGATTCGGATACAAGGCGCGCCACCAGGCTCGCCCAAAGAAAAGGCACCCGAGGGTGCCTTTTCTTTCTGCTGCCAGCCATGTCAATGCGCGCGCATCTTGGTGCGCAGCCGCGCAATCGCCTGGCTGTGCAGCTGGCAGACGCGGGACTCGGTGACACCGAGGACGGCGGCGATCTCCTTGAGGTTCATGTCGTGCTCGTAGTACATGCCCATCACATACTGCTCGCGCTCGGGCAGGGCCTTGATGGCATCCACCAGGGCCGAGCGCAGGCGCTGGTCGCGCAGCTGCGAGAACGGATCGGCGCCGCTGTCGGCCACATGGCGCTCCAGATAGTCGTCGCCGTCCTCGCCGCTGGGTGCCATGTCCTCCAGGTACACGAGCTGGGTGCCGCGCACCTTGCCCAGCAGGGACTGGTATTCGTCCAGGCTCATCTTGAGTTCGGCCGCGATCTCGGATTCCAGTGGCGGCCGGCACAGGCGCTGCTCCAGCCGGTTGAGCGCCTGCTCGATCTCCTTCTGGCTCTTGCGCGAGCTGCGGCTCATCCAGTCGCCCTCGCGCAGTTCGTCCAGCATGGCGCCTCGGATGCGCTGGCTCGCGAAGGTTTCGAATTGCACGCCTTGCTCGCTTTCGAAGCGCGACAGCGCTTCGGCCAGGCCAATCATGCCGACCTGGATCAGATCATCCACTTCCACATTGGGAGGCAGCTTGGCAATCATGTGCAGGGCAATCCGACGCACGAGCGGCGCGTGCTGACGGATCAGTGCGTCTCGGTCGAGTTGGCCTTTGGCGGTGTACATGGGGTTCAATGGCTCCAGGCAAGAGGGGCACAGGCGCCCGTACCCAGCCTTGGCACGGAATGCTCGTGCAAAGGCAGAATGCAGGCGGTCTTGAGCATGTGCAGCGTGAGCTGATGCAGGTCGCGCGTCTGGCGCCAGCGCAGGCGCATGAGCACGGGCGCATCGCCCAGGTGGCGCTGCGAGCACTGCAGCAGCGCGTTCAGGCGCTGCAGGCGGATCTGGGATTTCTGCGCATCGGTGAGCACGCTGCTTTGCTTGCGGCTCCAGTCGTAGCGCGCCGGACCGTCGGCGGCGGCCGGCGCTTCCAGCGCGGCCAGCGTGCACTCCACTCCGGCGTAGACGGCCAGGGTCTTGAGCTGGCGGTAGCTGTCGACGAGCTGTTCGGCATCGGGCGGAACGACCAGCAGCGGCTGCAGGTTCTGGCCCTGCAGCAGGGGCGTGAGAGCCTTGGCGTCGGCATAGATCAGCACCGTGGTGTAGCCGCGCACGTAGCGCTGCAGGGCTACCAGCGGCTCCATGCCCAGCTCCTGCGCCGTCGCGCGCAGGCGTGCCAGTCCCTGGCGGGCGGGCAGGGTGGCGATGGAACGGGTTTCGGCTGCCTCGGCCATGCTGCGCAGGCCCATCTGGGCATGCCAGGCCGAGCGCTCCAGCAGCTGGGCCATGCCCGGCGTCTGGAAGGATTCGCTTTGGCTGCCGTCCAGCACCAATACGGTCTGGCCCAGGCGCTGCAACTGGGCGCACAGAGGCCAGAGCACGGCCTGCTCGGCAGCGGCGCTGTCGGCGCTGTGCACCATGGCCAGCACGCGCAGCCCCGCCGTGCCGGCGCTGTCGGCCTGCAGGTGCAGGCCCATGCCCTGGTGGGGTGGCGAGTAGTGCTCAAGCATGGGCGGCCTCGGCGGCGTGCGATGCGGACGGCGTGAAGAAGAAGTCCAGATCCAGGGTCTTGGGGTCGAAGGCTGACTTGGCGCTGGCGCGCATGGAGGTCGAGACCAGGGCCTGGGCGCTGGCGCGTTCCCAGTCCTCGGGCACGCGCTGGCCGTTGGTCACGCCACGCAGCTGGATCTGGTGGCGGATCAGCGTGTCGATGGAGGGGCCTAGCTTGACGGCCTCATCCACCTTGGTCAGCACGGCCTGGTGCGAGCCGCGGGCCTTGAAGGCCTGCATCACGTCGTCCAGCGCATCGCCCTGGGCGGCCGCGTTGACGGCCAGCAACTGCTGCACGCCGGGCAGGTCCAGCACGTCCATGATCTCGTCCTTGCGCGGATCGCGCGGGGCCACGCCCGTGGTGTCGATCAGCACCATCTTCTTGCCTTCGAGCAGGCCCAGCAGGTCCTGCAGCGCGGCCTTGTCATGGGCCTGGTGGGCCACCATGCCCAGCATGCGGGCATAGGCGCGCAGCTGCTCGTGGCCGCCGATGCGGTAGGTGTCCAGCGTGATCAGGCCCACCGAGGAGGGGCCATGCTCGGCGGCGCACAGCGCGGCCAGCTTGGCCGTGGTCGTGGTCTTGCCCACGCCGGTGGCGCCGACCAGGGCGAAAACGCCGCCCTGTTCGTAAATGGGGGCCTGGGCCTTGTCGGTACGCAGATTGCGCTCCAGCACTTCCATGAGCCAGCGCACGGCGTCGCCAGCCGACAGGCTTTCGGGCAGATGTTCGATCAGCGCACGCGACAGCACGGGCGAGTAGCCGGCGCGGATCAGCTTGTGCATCAGGCTGGACTGGATGGGGTTCTGGCGCGTCTGGCCCAGCCAGGTCAGGGTATTGAAGCGGTCCTCGATCAGGTCCTTCATGGACTGCAGCTCCTGCATGAAGTGCTGCTGGCTCATGGGCGCTGCGGCAGCGGCCGGCCTGGCGGCCGATGCATCCCTGACCACGATGGGTTCGCCGCGCAGCGGGTTGTGGCGGCTCAGGTTCAGGCTGGGGCCGGACGGCTGGCCCGCCGGCGCGGCAGGGCGCACGGCGTCATTGTGCTGGCGCGCGCGCTGGGCAAAGGTGGGCAGGACCTCTTCGGTTTCCAGCGCCGATTCGTGGCGGCGGCGCAGCATGCGTTCACGCACATAGTCCTGGAAGGACAGCGTGCTCATGGACAGCTGCTCCACATCTTCCTGGACAGACTGGGATGGCGCCTGCGATGCCTTGGCCTGCTTGGCCTGGCGCTCCTGCACATGGTCCAGCGTGCTCATGCCGGCTCGCGGCTTGGCGGCCTGGCGCGCAAACAGTGCAGTGCGCTCGCGCATGTCCGCGGAATCCTCGACCGCGCGGCGTTCGATGGCGGCCTGCAGCGGAGAGCCTGGCTTGCCGGACTCCATGTTTTGCAGCGTGTCCTCGGCCGTGGCCATGACTTCCACGCCTTCGGGCGTCTGGCGGTTGGAGAGGATGAGCGTGCCTTCGCCGAAAGCCATGCGCGCCTTGGCCAGGGCCTCGCGGGAGGTGGGGGCGTAAAAGCGTTTGATGTTCATGCGGATGCACCTTTAAGAATCGGGCCGATGCGGATGGTGTGCGTCTCGGGGATCTCGCTGTGGGCGAGTACCTGCAGACGCGGCGCCACGCGGCGCAGCAGCTTGGCAATGGAGTTGCGGATGGAGTCGGGCACTAGCAGGCAGGCGGGCAGGCCCAGCTCTTCCTGTTGATTGGCCACGTCGACGGCCTTCTGCGTGAGAATCTCGGCGACGCCGGGATCCAGCGAGGGCGCGCCGGGGTTGGACAGGGCTTGCACCAGCAGGCGCTCCAGGCCGGGCTCGATGGCGATGACATTGAGCTCGCGCGTGGGGCCGTAGATCTGCTGCACGATGGCCGGAGACAGCGCGATGCGCACGCGCCGTGCCAGTTCCACCGGGTCATTGGTGGCGGCAGCGTTCTCGGCCAGGGTTTCGATGATGGTGCGGATATCGCGGATGTGCACAGAGTCCTCCAGCAGCAGCTGGAGCACTTTCTGGAACGTCGTGATGGGCACCATTTTCGGAATGACTTCTTCGATCAGCTTGGGAGCCAGCTTGGCGACGTGGTCGACCAATTGCTGGGTTTCCGTGCGCGACAGCAGCTTGGCTGCATGCACTTGCATCAAGTGTGACAAATGGGTGGCCATCACGGTTTCCGAATCAACGACGGTAAAACCGGCCATTTGTGCCGCTTCCTTCTGGCGTTCATCGATCCAGTGGGCAGGCAGGCCGAAGGCCGGGTCGGTCGTGGCGGTGCCGATCAGCGGTGTGGTGATGCCGCCGGGGTTGATGGCCAGGAACATGCCCGGAAAGGCCTCGCCTTCGCCCACCATCACGCCGCGCAGCGTGATGCGGTAGGCACTGGGCTTGAGCTCCAGGTTGTCGCGCACATGGACGGCCGGCGGCAGAAAACCCACTTCCTGCGCGAACTTGCGGCGCACGCCCTTGATGCGGGTCAGCAGGTCGCCCTGGCGGTTCTTGTCCACCAGCGTGATCAGGCGGTAGCCCAGCTCCAGGCCCAGCAGGTCCACGGGCTGCAAGTCGTCCCAGGTGGCTTCGCCGTCGGACTGGCTGGCCTGGGCCGACGGGGCGGGGGCGGGTGTGGCGGCGCGGGCCTTCTGCTGCCTGTCCAGTGCCCAGGCCAGCCAGCCCAGCAGGCCGCCCATGGTCAGGAAGGCCAGGTGGGGCATGCCGGGAATCAGTCCCAGCAGCACGAGGATGGCGGCGGCAATGCCCAGCACCTTGGGCGACATGAACAGCTGCTGCACGATCTGGCGGCCCATGTCGGTATCCTTGCCCACGCGCGAGATCACCATGGCCGAGGCCACCGAGATCAGCAGGCCCGGTATCTGCGCCACCAGCGCGTCGCCCACGGCCAGCAGGATGTAGCTGTCGGCGGCCTGCCCCGCCGACAGGCCGTGCTGGGCCATGCCGATGGCAAAGCCGCCGATGATGTTGATGACCAGGATCAGAATGCCCGCAATGGCGTCGCCGCGCACGAACTTGCTGGCGCCGTCCATGGAGCCGAAGAAGTTGGCTTCCTCCTGCACTTCGGCGCGGCGGCGCTTGGCCTCGGTCTCGTCGATCAGCCCGGCGTTCAGGTCGGCGTCCACGGCCATCTGCTTGCCGGGCATGGCGTCCAGCGTGAAGCGGGCCGACACTTCGGCAATGCGCTCGGCGCCCTTGGTGATCACCACGAAGTTGATGACCACGAGAATGGCGAACACGATCAGGCCCACGGCGAAGTTGCCCCCGATCAGGAAGTGGCCGAAGGCCTCGATCACCGCGCCGGCCGCGCCCGGGCCCGTGTGGCCTTCGAGCAGCACCACGCGGGTGGAGGCCACGTTCAGCGACAGGCGCATCAGCGTGGTCAGCAGCAGCACCGAGGGGAAGGCCGCGAAATCCAGCGGCTTGATCATGTAGGCGGCCACCATCATCACCATCAGCGCCACGGCGATGTTGAGGGTGAAGAAGGTGTCCAGCATCCACGGCGGAATCGGCAGCACCATCAGTGCCAGGATGGCCACCACCAGCAGCGGTGCGGTCAGGCCCTGCAGGGCCTTGCTGTTGGAGCCCGTCCACTGTTGCAGGGATTGAAGCGGATTCGTTGTCATCAGGCTTTACCTTCGGGGGGTGCCGGCCGGCGGCTGTGTAGTCGGTTGCATGGCGGTCTGGGTCCGTCCGCGATGGGGGTCCAGCTCCACCGGCACGGCGGGCTGGCCCAGGTCGCCGGGCATGGGGCCTTCGCCGCGCAGCGCGGCCTTGAGGCGGTAGACATAAGCCAGCACCTGGGCCACGGCGGTGTAGAGCGCCGCAGGAATGGCCTGGTCCAGTTCGGCATGGGCGTACAGCGCACGCGCCAGCATG
This sequence comes from Comamonas sp. w2-DMI, assembly GCF_040187735.1. NCBI lineage: Bacteria > Pseudomonadati > Pseudomonadota > Betaproteobacteria > Burkholderiales > Comamonadaceae > Comamonas > Comamonas sp. w2-DMI. Next base: position 116,620 of record NZ_JBANEL010000012.1, read on the forward strand.
GGCGATTCGAGGACCGGGATCTTGTGTGCCCCCGCCACTTCGCGGATCTTGAGGGCTACCAGGTCGGTGCCCTTGGCGATCACCTGGGGTGCGGCCATGGTGTGCTCGTCGTAGCGCAGGGCCACGGCGTAGTGCGTGGGGTTGGTGACCACGAAGTCGGCGCGCGGCACGGCCGAGACGCTGGCGCGGTCGGCGATCTCGCGCTGCTTTTGGCGGATCTTGCCCTTGATCTGCGGGTTGCCTTCGGATTCCTTGTGCTCCTGCTTGACTTCCTCGTGGCTCATCTTCAGGCGCGACTTGAACAGAAAGGCCTGCAGCGGCACGTCGATCACGGCCACCAGCAGCACCACGACGAGCAGCAGCGCCACGCCGCTGGTCAGCCATGAGCCCACCATGGACAGGGCCATGGGCGAAGGCTGGGTGGAAACGGCCGTGACCTCGGCAATGCGGCTGCCCATGAACTTCCAGGCGACAAAGCCCAGGATGGCCGTCATCAGCACCATCTTGCTCACGGTGACGAGCTGCTGCTTGGAAAACAGATTGGCCAAGCCTTTGAGGGGATTGAGCCGGCTGAACTGGGGTTGTATGGGCTTGAAACTGAAGATCCAGCCGCCCGCGGCCACACCCGCCAGCACGGAGGCGCCGGTGGTCACGATGGCGAAGATCAGCGCGATGACCAGGCCCAGGCCCAGCATGGACTGCAGGCGCTCGAGCATCTGTGCGGGGTTCCTGGCAATGCTGCCGTCAAAGGCCAGTTGCTGGGCCATGGCCAGGCGCAGATGCTGCACCAGTGGCTGCGCACCGATGAACATCAGTGCCGCGCCCGTACCCAGGATGGCCAGGTGCGACAGGTCACGCGAGCGCGCACCCTGGCCGTCCGCACGCGTTTTCTGCAATTTGCGTGCGGTTGCGGGCAGGTTTTTGTCTTGGGAGTCGGCCATGGCGCAATGACGGATTGGATGGCGTCATTGTGCGAACTGGCGGCGCGGGCAATGCGTGGATAAGCGGCGCTGCAGGGCTGCTTATCTGAAAGCTGGCTGGTATTAGTGGCTTTGCCTGGCCCTTACTTGCGTGTGACAGAGGCCGGGTTTCGGCCCGGCAGCCGAGCTACTTTCTTTTGCTTCGCCAAATGAAAGTAGCCAAAGAAAAGGTGACCCTGCTGCCCGCATCCCTCCGGCTTCGCCTGCGGGCAACCTGCGCCGTCAGCCTCTTGTTGCGCTGCGGCCCGACTCACTGCGCGCCTGAGGCGCTTCGTTCAGACAAACGGCCGCAAGTTTGATGACGATGCGGCTGCACTCTGCGGTGCAGCCGCGCGCAACAAGAGGCCGCCGTCGCAGGCGTGGGCACAAGGGGCAAAGCGGGAGCGGGATAGCTTCTTTCAGATTTGATAGCTGCTATCACTTGTGACTATTGGGTTGGATGTTATTTTCGTCACGACCCTCGCCGGCTGCCCGTATCCATCCCCTTGTGTCTGCGCCTGCGGCACGTGATTCAGGTTGCGGGCAACGCTGCCGAAGGACAGCGTTGCTTCGTCCTCTGACTTGCCGCCGTTTGTCCGAGCGGCGCGCTGCAAGCGCATAGCGAGTTGGGCGGCACCGCAGACTGGATTGCGTGACGCAGGTTTGCCCGGAGCGAAGCGCAGGGACGCAGACAGCAGGGCGCGCTTCTTCTGCCTACTCTGCTTGCGCGAGCAAGAAGAGTAGGTCGCCTGCCGGGGCGAAACCCGGCGCGGCCGGCGAGGCCTCTGAAGCAAGATCAGTGGAAGCCGTGCTAGTGGTTAAAAGCCCAGGCTCGCCAGCAGGTCGTCCACCTGCGACTGGGAGGTCACCACGTCGGGCGTGTTTTCGGGGTCGACCACGGGGCCGGCCAGGTGCTCAGCCGGCTTTTCCTGCGGCGCAGCCGCCGCGGCCTGCGGATCTGGAGAGGTCTGGATCAGCAGCTCCACCAGCTGCGATTCCAGGTCGGCGGCCAGTGCCACCACACGGGCAATCACCTGGCCGGTGAGGTCGTGGAAGTCCTGCGCCATCATGATCTCGGTCAGATGGGCGTCGGCCTGCTGCGAGCCTTCCTCCACTTCCTGCAGGAAATTCATGATGTGGCCTTTGGCCACGGCTGCCACGGGGTCCTTGATCAGGTCGGCGCGCATGGTGCGCACGCGCTCGGCCAGCGCATCCTGCTGGGCCTTGGCCACTTCCACACGGCTGAGCACCTTTTCGGCGGCTTCGCCGGTCAGGCGCGCTATGTAGGAGAGGCGGCTTTGCGCATCCGGCAGCTCACCCATGCTGCCACGCAGCCGGTCCGCATAACCCAGCTCATTGAGCGAGTCGTGCAACTGGCGCGTAAGCAGGCCAATCTTGTGGTGGACATTGCCGGCCGGAGCCTCCGGGCTGCTGCTGTTCATGGCTTACATGCCCAGTTTCTTGAGGATCAGGTTGACCTTCTCCTCCAGCGTGGCCTTGGTGAAGGGTTTGACGATATAGCCTGCGGCGCCGCCCTGGGCTGCGGCCACGATGTCCTCCTTGCGCGCCTCGGCCGTGACCATGAGCACAGGCAGGTGCTTGAGCTTGTCGTCCTGCTTGATTTCCGTCAGCAGCTGGAAACCGTTCATGTTCGGCATGTTGATGTCGGTGACGACGAAGTCGAACTTGCTCGAGCGCAGCTTGTGCAGGGCTGCCACGCCGTCTTCCGCTTCGTCCGCATCGGGAAAGCCGCTTTCCTTGAGCAGATTGCGCACGATGCGCCGCATGGTGGAGAAGTCGTCAACAATCAAAAAGCGCAGGGCATTAGCCACGAGAGGCCCTTTCGGTCATAGAGGTCTGGGATACGGCCATTTTGGTAACAATTTGAATCATCATGGCAATTGGCGTGCATTGTCCTGCTTTTCGGCACTCCGAGCAGGAACTTCAGAACTTGTTACAAAGACTTCGTTCTCACTCAGGGAAACCTCCGGGGCAGGTGTTGCAGAAGCGTTTCTGGCCGCTGTGCGCGGCGCGGCGGGCTGTGGCGCCTGGACCGGCCGGGGGCTGGCGCCGGCAGCGAGGTCGGCGGTGCCGATCTTCTCTGTATGGTTGGAGCCCAGCAGTCGCTTTTCAGCTTCCTTGGTCAGCACCGTGATGGTGATGCGGCGGTTTTGCGGTGCGCGCGGCTCATCCGGCAGCAGCAGGTCGCTGTCGGCCAGGCCCAGCACGCGCGCCAGCTGGTTCAAGGGCATGCCGGCGGCCACCAGTTCGCGGCGCGAAGCGTTGGCGCGGTCGGCCGACAGTTCCCAGTTGCTGTAGCCGCGATCGCCGTTGCCGTAGGGCGCGGCATCCGTATGGCCCGAGAGGCTGATGCGGTTTTCCGCATTGGACAGGGCCGAGCCCACTTCGCGCAGAATGTCGCGCATATAGGGCTTGAGCACGGCGCTGCCGCTGTCGAACATGGGTCGGTTCTGCTCGTCCACGATCTGGATCTGCAAGCCGTCGGGCGTCATCTCGGTGCGGATCTGCGAGCGGAATTCATTCAGGCGCGCATTGCTGGCGATCAGTGCGTCCACCTTGGCCTTGAGCGCCTGGATGCGCTTGGCGTCCTGGGTAACGGCATCGGACTTTTCCGAGGCGGTGCTGGAGCGGCGGTTGGAGGTATCGTCGTTCTCGGACCGGCGCACTTGGCCGTGCACCTTGGCCAGATCGTTGCCGCCGCCGGGGATGATGCTGGAGCTGTTGCCCGAGCCATCGCCACCGGCCATCGAGACCTTTAGCGGCGAGGAAAAATAGGCCGCAATGCCCTGCAGCTCGCCCTTGGCGGTGGAGCCGAGCAGCCACATCAGCAGAAAGAACGCCATCATGGCCGTCATGAAGTCGGCATAGGCGATCTTCCAGGCGCCGCCATGCGCGCCGTGGGCGCGTTTCTTGACGCGCTTGATGATGATGGGCTGGAGTTTCTTTTCAGCCATGGCGGCCTCCGCGCCAGGGCGCTGTTGCGCTGAGCTGCATGGTTTCCGGCATCACTTCTTGCCCTTGACGTGGGCTTCGAGCTCCAGGAAGCCCGGGCGCTCGGTCGAGAAAAGCACCTTGCGGCCGAACTCGATGGCCGTGGCCGGGTTGTAGCCCTGCATGCTGGCCAGCAGCGTGGCCTTGATGCATTCCAGTTCCTTGGCCGCGTCCTGCGCGCGCTGCTCTATCAGCGCCGCCATGGGCTCCACCAGCGCATAGGCCAGCAAGATGCCCAGGAATGTGCCGACCAGGGCCGAGGCGATCATGCCGCCCAGCACCGACGGCGGCTGGCCCACCGAGCCCATGGTGTTCACCACGCCCAGCACGGCGGCCACGATGCCGAAAGCCGGCAGCGCGCCCGCGAGGCGATTCAGGGCTCCGACCGGGCCGTGGGCCTCGGCGTGGTGGGCATCGATCTCGCTGTCCATCAGCGCTTCGATCTCGTGCGAATTGAGATTGCCCGACACCATCATGCGCAGATAGTCCGTGAGGAACTCGACGACATGGTGGTCGGCCAGCAACTCGGGATATTTCTGGAAGATGGCCGATTCATGAGGTTCTTCCACATCGCCCTCGATGGACATCAGGCCTTCCTTGCGTGCCTTCTGCAGCAGCTCGTACAGCAGGGCCATCAGCTCCATGAAGCGTGCCTTGTTGTGGCGGGTTGCCTTGACCGCCGCCGGAATGGCCTTGGCCGTGGCCTTGAGCACTTTGGGCTGGTTGCAGACGATGAACGCACCCAGGGCGCCGCCGCCGATGGTCAGCATTTCAAAGGGCAGGGCCTTGGCGAGAACCGAAACGTTGCCGCCGTGCAGCACGTACACGCCGAAGATACAGCCGAAGGCGACGATGTAACCAATAAGGACAAGCATGGGGGAATTGTGAGGGGGGTGACTGGCGAGGTATGGCTGGAAAAGCCAGGGGATCTGCCCTTACATCGGCAGCTTTCGGTGTTTTTGTAGGGGGCTTGTTGAGGCAAAGTAACACTGGCAAATACTGTCCGGCACGTGCTCTTTCCTGGTATGGCTCTTCGGACTTCTTCGACAAGGACCTGAAAATGAAATGCAGCATCGTGATCCCCGTGGGTCCAGGCCATGCGACTTTGGTGCACAGAGCCACTGCTTCCGTGTACCAAGCCATTGCGAAAGGCAAGGGAGCGTTTTCAGAGATCGATGTTCTGTGCTGGGATGATGCGGCCGGGCAAGGGCGCTCAAGGGCCAGGAACCTGGCTGTCCGGCAGGCTGTGACGCAGAATTCGGACTGGATTTTCTTTCTGGATGCCGACGACTTGCTTGCTGAAGATGCGTTCGAGCAGGTTGCGAGCCATCTGGAGCATTACGACGCCATCTGGGGTGCCATCCATGAATCCTCTCCCGATGGCAGCAGTCGTATGATACGACCGAATCAGATAATGCCCATTCATGGCCTTGAGGATATTCTCAAGCATGACCCGTTTCTTACATTGCAGATGGGCCATTTTGTCAAGGCGCGCATCGCTTTGGAAAATCCGTTTGATGAGCAAATGGATTGCGGGGAAGATTTCAAATACTATCTGCAGTTATGGCGAAAATATACCTGTCTCAAGTCTGAACAGCCGCTTTTCTTTAATGTCAGAGGACAGCATTCGACAGGGCCGCGCTCTGCATCGGGAGGGGATTGGAGACGGGCTGTTGGTAATGTGTTTGCACAGTTTTGCCAAGAAAACGATGTAGTGGTCGATATTGATTTTGCAGGGAAAAATGCAAAATTCCAATTGAGCAATACTCTGGACCATATTCAGAATTATCTGGCCAACGAGATGTTCTTTGAGGCCCGGGAATTGGTCGAAACCCTGTACATCCTGCCACGGCAGCCGCATATTGTGGATGTGGGCAGCAATATCGGAAACCATGCTATCTTCTGGAGTTGTATTGCCGATGCCGCCAGAATCGATTGCTTTGAACCGGTGACGACCAATGCGATCCAGTTGCGCAGGAATTTCGAAATCAACGGTATCGATCCGTCGCGCTATCAGGTGCATGAATTGGGCATGGGTAGCAGGCCATGCACTGCGATGCTAGGGCATTTCGACATTGCCAATCAGGGTGCGAGCCGCTTGAATGTGGCGCAGGGAGGGGCCATCCGCGTCGAGACCCTGGATGGGCATGCTTTTGGTGCGGCCATTGATCTGCTGAAAATCGATGTGGAAGGCATGGAGCTGGAGGTTCTGGAAGGCGGGCGCCAGCTGATCCAGCAGCAGCGCCCTCTCATCATGATCGAGGTCGGCAACGCCAACAAAGGCTGCTTCTTTTCCTGGGTTGTCGAGAATGGCTACCGGGTCCATCGTGCCTTTGAGTTGGTGCATGCAAGCAATTACTTGCTGTGTCCGATTGCAGAGCGGTCGGATTTCTACCGCAACGGGACGGTGGCAACCCGGCAGTGGGTGCCCAAAGCACCATTGGCACCGCAGCAAGAGCCATGCGGCTGGGCGCTGGCGGACTTCGTCCGGGCGCAAGCACAGGGCCGTCGCGTGCTGGAGCTCCAAGGTAATGTTTCGACCGGTTGGCGTATGGTGGATGCGGTTACCGGGCAGGTGCAGCAGCAGGGGGGCGATCTGGTGAAGATATTGCAGGTGCTGGACGCGACGGCTGGCGACTGCCTGCTGCTGGCGGACGTGATGCAGGTCCTGGAGCAGGAGATGCTGGAAGGCTTGTGGGCCGATATGCCACCGGTTCAGGTCTGGCTGCAGGGCCTCATGGACGCTCGCTGGAATCGAACATTCGCGGGCCGGCATATTTACAGAGATGCTGAATTCTATATTCAGCAAGCCAATGTGCATGGTTTCCGTCTGATGAAGTATCAAAAGATACCGCATAAATCGGCATCCAGTATGGACTTTCAGCTGACCAATGAGTCGACTTTCCTGGTGTTTTCGCGATGAGACCGGAGCCTCGCATCCTGCAAAAGCTGTTTGGGCTGGCCGAAAATGAACGGTTTGAGAAAGTGGTGGAAGAATATATTGCCGCCATCGGCCGGAACCCGGAATATCTTGCGCTCTATCATGCGTTGGCCCTGTACTGCGCCAAATCGCGGCGACTCGATATGGCATACGTCGCTCTCGAGACGGCGCTCCAGCAGAATCCGGAGCATGCGGGCAGCTGGTTCCACATGGGGCAGATTCTGTATGAAAAAATGGACTTTCAGGGCAGCGTGGACTGTTATAGGAAATCCATAGAGATCGAGCCTTCTGCCAAAAGCATCTTTCATTTATCGCTTTCACAGTTATCTGCAGGTTATCTCGCAGACGGTGCGACAAACTATGCATATCGGTTCAGTGATGAGGATTTGGCGGCATTCCAAAAGCTTTCGCTTTGGGCGCCTGCAGCGAAATCACGCAAGGTGCTTGTCTGGGCTGAGCAGGGATTGGGCGATGAAATCATGTTTTCGCGCTTCTTTGTCTTTCTGCGGGATCTGCCCTGCGAATTCACGGTGGAGTGCGACCGTCGCCTGCTAAGAATGTATGCCGAGAATTTCCCCTGGCTGCATTTCGTGCAGCGTCCGCCAAAAGGTCAGTCCCGGCCTCCGGCTGATCTGGCGGGTTTCGACGCTCACTTGCCTGTGGGCGGTTTGTTCACGCTCTGGCCGGAGCGGGTCCATACGCCGCCCCTGATGGAGCCTGTACTGCGTCCCGTTTCAGAGAAACGGACGGAATTGGATTGGTGTCGGCAGCCTGACAAGCAATATGTGGGCATCAGCTGGCTGAGCATGAATGAAGATTTCGGTGCACTGCGCTCCGTGAGCATGCAGGCACTGCTGTCCGCTTTCGATCCATCGCGGCATGCTCTGGTCAATCTGCAGTACCTGGCGCCACCGCAAGACCTGGAAATGGCCCGGCATGCCGGTTTTGAACTTGTCGATACGGCCGATTGCTTCTCCGACGTGGAAGGCATGGCTTGGCTCATTTCCCGCTGCGATCATGTGGTCAGCATCGACAACACGGCGCTGCATCTGGCAGGCGCCATGGGTGTACACACCTGGGGGTTGATACCTCACCTGCCGAACTGGCGCTGGCAAATCTGCGGCGGCAGCTGTGGCTGGTATCCGCACGTGCAGCTCCTGGTCCAAGAGCAGGAGGGCAGCTGGAATACCGAGCTGCTCAAATTGCGACAGCTCCTGAGCTGAGGGAATTTTTCGCCGCTGATCCGGGCATTGCTTGGGTGCACTTCGAGGCACCATGCACAGTATTCCCCCGCAATCCGCCATGACAGTACCGCTACCAATGACCGATACCACGCCTCTGCAGCAAGCCCTCAAATTGCACGAGCAATGGGAATACGAGGCCGCGAGGCAAGCCTATGCCCAGGCCCTGGAGCAAGATCCGGACAATGCCCAGGCACTTTACAGCATGGGGCTGCTGCTGGGCTTGCACATGTTCAACGGGGCCGAAGCCCTGCCCTATCTGGAGGCCGCCATTGGCGCCAACCCCAGGGCGTTTGCCTACTGGCGCACCTATATCAACGTGCTGATCCGCGAAGGACTGCTGGATATGGCAGATGTGCTGATCGGCATGGCGCGCAAGCAAAGCTTGCCGGAGATCTCGCTGGAGCAGCTGGAAAAGGATCTGGCCTTGGCGCGCGGCGAAGATGCGTCGGTCTTTCTCGAGACACAAGCAGCCCTGCTGCCGGAAATGGCCCTTGTCAAGCCAGTGCCCCAGCCGGCTCAGCCCGCCTTGCCGTCGGGGCCGGTGCAGGCGCTGGCCACGCTGCTCAAGCAGCGCAAATTCGGCCCTGCCAGCGAAAAACTGGCCGTGCTGCAGCGCCAGTACCCGCATAGTTCCTTGCTATGGCAAGCGCGTATCAATCTGGAGCAGGAGCGCGGCCGTCCCGCCGATGCCCTGGCAGCTGCCGCCAAGGCCGTGCGGCAGTTGCCGGACGATGCCGGCTTGAGAATGCTGCAGGGCGAGCTGCTGCTGGAAAGTGGGCAGCCCGCCCAGGCCGAGTCGGCTTTGCGCACAGCATTGGTCCTGCAGCCGGATCAGGTCAAGCTCTACTGGCTGCTGGGCGACGCCCTGGCCGGTCAGGGCAAAGTGCAGGATGCCTACCCCTGGTATGTGCATGCACTGCTGCGGGCCACGGACGAAAATGACCAAGCCCAGGCGCTGATGGCTCTGTCCCAGGCGCTGCATAGCGAAGAGAAATACCAGATTGCCGCGCAGTTACTGGCCCTGCTCATGCAGCAGGCGGACAGCACCCGCATGTACATGGCCTGCGGCGACTGGCTGCACAAGCTCGGCTGGCGTTTGCAGGCGGAAATGGCCTACCGCATGGCGCTGCAGAAAGAGCCGGACTCGCCAAGCGATGCGCTGATCGCTCTCGCTGTTGTGCTTAAGCAGGACAGAATCCGCATGTCCGAATGCGTAGCCTGCCTGCGCCGCGTGCTGGAGCAAGACCTTGAACCTGAGGTGCGTGCCATGGCGCACCGCGACCTGGCTCATGCGTTTTTTGTGCAGCAGGACTGGGCGCAGTGCGACGAAGTGCTGACCAGCATATTGGATGTCGATGCTGCCGATCCGTACGCGCACCGGATGCGCGGCCTGATGCTGCTCCAGAGGATGGAGTTGGGCAAGCTGGCCGAGGCCCTGGCGCATGCGCGCGAACATCTGCCGCCGGACGACCATAACCTGCTAGGCCTGGAAGCCATGTACTGGAACAAGCAGGGCAGCGTGCAGAAGTCGATGGAGTACTTTGACGTCTTGCTGGCCAGCCATCCTGGCAGCGAAAGCGGTCACAGCGCCCGGCTGCTGATCATGATGCACTCTCCCGATGTCGATTCGATCCAAATCGGTGCGGCGTGCAAGGCCTATGGCGAACTGATGCAGAAGCTGCATGGCGGTGCAAATGTTGCGGAACACGCCAATGCTCGAACGCCGGACAAGGTCCTGCGCATAGGATTTGTCTCTGCGGACCTGCGCGAGCATGCAGCGGCAAAATTCTTCCTGCCCGTCATGCGCGAACTGAGCCAGCGCCAGGACATGGAATGCATTGCCTACTGCAACAACGAAATCTATGACAGCGTCACCAATCAGTTCATGAAACTGTTCGCCCAGTGGCGCAACGTCCAGGACATGTCCCCCCCCGGCCATGGAGCGCCTGGTGCGGGATGACGGCATCGACATTCTGTTCGACCTCAGCGGCCACACCTCGGGCCACCGGCTGGACGTCTTCGCCCGCCGTGCCGCACCGCTGCAGCTGACCTGGATCGGCAATCCGGGCAGCACTGGGCTGCAGACCATGGATTACATGGTGCTCAGCGATTTGCTGCTGGATGGCCATGCCGTGCGCCAGCAATTGACCGAAAACATGCTGCGCCTGCCGCTGGCCTATGTCTTCGAGGGCGGTATCCACTCCGAGCCGGTGGCGCCTTTGCCTGCGCTGCGTAACGGATATCTGACCTTCGGCTCCTTCAACAGGCTGGTCAAGGTTAACCGCGAAGTCGTTGCCGTCTGGTCGCAGGTGCTGCGCGCGGTACCCGATGCACGCATGGCCATCGGCGCCTGCGAGCCCTCCGGGCCGCCGCCCCATCTGCGCGAATGGCTGCAGGAGGAGGGCATCGAGGAGCAGCGTGTGCGCTTCATCTCCAGAACCCACTTCGGCGCCTACATGAAGGCGCATGCCGACATCGACATCTGCCTGGACACCTTTCCTTTTTCTGGAGGCGTCGTCACCAACCATGCACTGTGGATGGGCGTACCCACGCTGACCCTGACGGGAGAATTGCTGTGTGGGCGCCAGTCCGCCGAAGTGCTGGCCCGTGTCGGCTTGGCGGGCGACTTCGCCGCACGCAACTTGCCGGAGCTGCTGCGCCTGGCCCGCCATTGGAGTAACCATCTGGAGCAGCTCTCTGCCATCCGCCAGGCGCTGCGGCCCGTGCTGCAGGCCCAGGAAAGCGGCCAAGCAGCCATGGTTGCGCAGGCGCTGGCGCAAGGGGTGCGCCAAGCCTGGGTGCGTTGGTGTGAGGGCAAGCCTGCGGCCGATCTAAGCGTCAGCTACCAAGACCTGGGCCTGGAGCCGCCACAGATGCTGTCCATCGCCACTGAGTCAGCGGCAGTTGCTGGATAAAAACGTGTTTACGTTCTAAATGCTCAAATAAGTGATCATGTAATCCGACATGGCACAGTGAAAGAGTGCTTTCTGCATGCAAGCATTCAGGAGTCGACCATGCTGTAGGAGTGAATTGCATGTTGTTTCGCCAACTGTCGATCAGTAGGCGCCTGGCGGTCGTATTGAGCCTGGTGCTGGGGGTGTCCCTGGGCAGCGCTGTATTTGCCTTGTGGCAATGGCAACGCTTGGGCCGGGGAATCAGGTCCTGACGGAAAAACCTGCAGCTTGAGTGCAGGATAGCTGACTCATTGGCGTCATCGACAGCCTCGCCTTCCAGATTCACATCCTGGCCTTGAATGCGGCCGTGGAAGCCACTCGCGCCGGCGAACAGGGTCGTGTTTACCCTGATGGCAGCGAGGGGCGTGGGCTGGCAGTCCGCCTGGCCGAGGCCGCCAAGGAAGTCAAAACCTTTATCGGCGCCAGCGTGGCCACGGTGGAGGCCGATTTCCAGCAGATGGCGCAGGCGGGCCAGAGCATGGAAGAGATCATGCACAGCGTCTCCAGCATCATTGGAGAAATCAGCATGGCGGCCAAAGAGCAATCGGGCGCATAGGCCGGGTTAACGTTGCCGTGGCTCAACGGATCAGATGACCCAGCAGAACGCAGATTGGGTGGAGGAAAGCTCGGCGGTGGATGCGCGAGCAGGTGCAGAGCCTTTCGGCGGTGGCGTGTAATTACCGCTTATGAAAATGCCCCCACGCTTCCTTGCTTCGCGTAGCCCACAATTCTCTAAGGGGCGATTTTGTATCTTGGAGCGGCTTACGTTCATGATCAATTGGGTGCAGATTATGAAGGCTTGAAAACATTTTGGGACCGGTGGCGCGGCAGCCTGGATGCGCATCGCTGATCCAGGCTGCGGTGCAGGCCCGGGGGTCAGCGGGCCACAGCCTTGATTACGTATTGCAAGGGAAGCGCGTCTTGAACGGCGGCCTCGGGGTCCATGCCAGCGGCTGCCGCCATGGCCCGGATGCCGGGCAGGAATTTTTCGCAGGCTGGATCAGGAAACACGCGGGGCATTCCTGTTTCAATGGTGTAGCCTGCCTGATTGAACATTTCAATGATCGTGGTGAGGGTGAACCAGCGGATGTGCGTGCGGTCGAGCAGACCCGAATCTTCATAGCGGAATGCGCCGGTGTTGAGGCGCGCCTGCACGCTCCAGTGCTGGGCATTGGGAATGCAGGCCACGACGCAGCCGCCCTGGGCGATGGCGCTGCGAATCTTTTGCAGCAGTTGCCACGGATCGCGCAGGTGTTCCAGCACGTCGCCAAAGACCCAGCAATCGGCTGCCAGCTCATCGGCCAGCAATTCAGGGCTGGCGGCCTCGATATCCAGGTCCAGTACCCGGTCGCAGTGTGCCCGGGCCATCTGCGCATAGGCGGGCTCGATCTCGATGCCCGTATAGTGAACGTTCGGGTTCAGCTTGCGGACTTCGCGTGCCAAAGCGCCGGAACTGCAGCCCACTTCGACAATGCGCTTGACATCGTCCGGTATCAGCTTGAGCAGATCAGGGTTGTGGTTCTGATGCACTGGAGTCTGCTTGCTGGCTGGCGCAGGGAGTGATGGCTGCCCGATGGCCTGGTGTTCGCCATATTTTTCCAGATAGCGGCGATAGCCTTCGCGCCAGCCGGGGGAGCCAAAGGCTCCCGGACTTTCATGGACGATACTCAACGGCCAGGTACCCATCCTCAGGCCCTTGAGCTCGGCTTGCCGGCAAAAGTCCATGTCGTAGAAGTGAAATTCAAACTGCTCATCAAAGCGCAGACCGGCCTGGACAAGGCGCTCGCTATCTACTGCAAGCAGCAGTCCATCGAGCAATTTGCAAGGTTGGCGCGAGGGACCGTAATTCGAAACGGCGCAAGGAAAGCCGGTGCCGTGCCCGACCATGCCGCTCAAATGCTGCTTCTCATCCCAGGTAAAGCGGTCGTCCAGAAAGGCCCAAGAAGGCTGGCCCGGCGCGCGATGCGTATTGCCAGCCAGACCGACGACATCGAAGGCTGCGATCGCTTCCCGTATCCGCTGGCTCCATTCAAAGTCGCAGAGATGAACGTCATCGTGAACGAACACCAGAATGGCCGGGTCGTCTTTGGCATCGTCGATGGCTTGGTTGTAGATGCAGGACAGCCCCAGGCTGTTCTCGGAGAACAAGAGGACATCCAAGGGGTTGTTGGCCTCATGGGCTAGCAAGGATCGTCCCAAAGCGGTTTTCGTAGGGAAGTCCTGCTGCGAGGCGCGGGTGCCACAGACGATGCGAATAGGTTTCATGCGGATGCTGGTCAAAGGAGATATGCCGGCCAATGCGGACTGGCGCCAGCAGCCGACTCTAGCGGATGCCCTGCACGGTGAAGGGCGAAACAGGCTTGGAAAAGTTTTCCATTCCGGGACTCATGGCCGGCGTGCAGGCATACGCGCCGCGGGTTTCTCAAAAAAAGCAAAAAAAGGCCTTAAGTCTGCCCAGGGGCCGCCGAAAACACACACAGCAGATGGATGAAGCGAAAGAAAGCATCCACAGCTAGTTCAGAAGTCATGAATTTCACTGAGGAGTTACAGCCATGAGCATGTCCATCAACACCAATATTATTTCGCTGAACGCTCAACGCAACCTGAGCACTTCGCAGTCCTCCCTGTCTACCACCATGCAGCGACTGTCTTCCGGTCTGCGCGTGAACAGCGCCAAGGACGATGCTGCTGGCCTGGCCATCGCCGAGCGCATGAACGCCCAGACTCGCGGCATGAACGTGGCCGTGCGCAATGCCAACGACGGCATCTCCATGGCACAAACGGCCGAAGGCTCGCTGAGCAAGATCGGTGACAACCTGCAGCGCATGCGTGAACTGGCTGTGCAGGCCGCCAACGGCACCAACAACACCACGGACCGTAACTCCATGGCAAAGGAATTCCAGGCCCTGGCTGCGGAAATTGCCCGTGTCACTGACAATACGCAATTCAATAGCAAGAAGCTGCTGACCAACGAGGCTTCAGCGGTGGACTTCCAGGTGGGCGCCGGTACAGGTACTGACAACCAGATCACCGTCAGCGGCGGTGTGGTGACCGATACGGCTGCCAATTGGGGCGGCTCTGGCGCCGGCACCATTGCCACTGTCGCCGTCTCCGCCGTCTTCTCCGATGCCTCGGCTGCTCTCACGGCCATGGACAACATCGACGCTGCGCTGAACGCCGTCAACGATATGCGCGCCACCTACGGCGCCACCCAGAACCGCTTTGAATCCGTGGTGGCCAACCTGCAAGTGGCTGCGGAAAACAGCGCGGCAGCCCGCTCGCGTATTACCGATGCGGACTTCGCCACCGAGACCGCCAACCTGAGCCGCTCGCAGATCCTGCAGCAAGCAGGCACCGCCATGGTGGCCCAGGCCAACCAGCTGCCCCAGGGCGTGCTGTCCCTGCTGCGTTAATCAGCCCCGCTGCTCCAAGCATGACAAAGCCCGGCTCGTCCGGGCTTTGTTGCGTCTGTACCGGGAGCATCGGGAAATAGCGGGCGAAGCGGGCTTTTTTCACTGCTTAGGTACAGCGCTGCATCAGCACAATGCATGGCATCAGATAGGCAGGGCTGGGTAAGTCTGGCGCGCTGTCTGACGCTCCTGTGGCCATCAACGATGGAGGCCGGGGGCGGCAAGCCATCATTGTTCGTGCCTAACGAGGAGTTGCCCATGGCATCCACCATCAACACCAATCTTATTTCGCTGAACGCGCAACGCAACCTCAGCGCTTCCCAGAGTTCGCTGGCAACGACCATGCAGCGGCTGTCTTCGGGCCTGCGCGTGAACAGCGCCAAGGATGACGCCGCAGGCCTGGCCATTGCCGAACGCATGAATGCGCAGGTACGCGGCATGAATGTGGCCATGCGCAATGCCAACGACGGCATCTCCATGGCGCAGACGGCCGAAGGCGCACTGAGCAAGATTACCGACAATCTGCAGCGCATGCGCGAGCTGGCCGTGCAAGCCGCCAACGATACCAACAACACGACCGATCGCGGCTCGCTGAACAAGGAATACCAGCAACTGGCTCAGGAAATCGCCCGTGTGATGACCAGCTCCAAATTCAATGGCCGTGCATTGTTCACCAACACCAATCCCATTGAGTTCCAAGTGGGTGCGAATTCGTCTTCGGACAATCAGATTGCGCTGTCCGGTATCGACCTGACGGCCGCGGCAGGTTCTGCGGCTACTGACGGCCTGGGTTTGGACACGGGGGTGAATCCTCCTTCGCTGCTTGGTGCGCTGGGGGGCTTGCTCGGCTCTGCTGGCACCCCGGCGGCTTCCGATGCGCGGGACTCCATGACGGCCATCGATCAAGCGCTGGATCTGGTGAACTCGCATCGCGCCACCTTTGGCGCCGCGCAGAACCGCTTTGAAGCCGTGGTCGCCAATCTGCAGGTAGCAGCGGAAAATACGGCGGCAGCCCGTTCGCGCATCACCGATGCGGACTATGCGCAGGAAACCGCCAACCTGAGCCGCACGCAGATTCTGCAGCAAGCCGGGACGCCATGCTGGCGCAGGCCAACCAGATGCCGCAGTCGGTGCTGAAACTGATTCAGTAAATTGCAGGGGCTTTGGTAGAGCCGTAGCCCTCAAGTTCAAAGATGGTGTGCCGATAGGACGTTGGTGGGATCGTCTGTATGTATTCATGAAGGCATGGTTGCCTGCATGCCCAACAAAGCGATCTTGCTGACGGCTTGGTACTGAAAAGGAGAATGCTATGGCGGGGACCATAAGTTCGGCAGGTATTGGTGCTGGTATCGACGGCAATTCGATCATCAGCCAGCTGACAGCCTTGCAGAGAAGCCAGCCGCTTCAGCGGCTGAAGGATGCAGCGTCGTCTCTCGATACGCAGATATCGACAGTGGGCACTTTGAAGTCCTTGATGTCCACGCTGCAGGATGCTGCGCGCAAGGTGACGGACAAGGGAGCCTGGCAGCTGGCGACGGCGACTTCGTCCAATACGGCGGTGGCCGTGAAAGTGACAGGCGCGGCCTTGCCGAGTTCGTCGACTATCGAGGTATCGCAGCTGGCGCGTGCGCAAACGCTGGCCAGTGCCCAATTTTCCGTGGCGAGCGGGGCCGCGGCGGCGAAGTTCGGAGTGGCTGGCAAGCTGGTGCTCACGAGCTCGTCGGATTCGTCCAAGATTGCCGCCATCGAAATCACGGCCGATATGACGCTGACTCAGGTGGCAGAGGCCATCAACAAGCAGTCGAGCGTCACGGGTGTGACGGCTTCGGTCATCAAGGACGCGAATGGCGAGCGCCTGTCGATGAACGCCAAGAATTCTGGCGCTGCCAACGGTTTCACGGTCATCGGCGATTCTGTCCACCCTACCAGCCCTGAGGTGTTGACTGCGCTGGGGCTTGATGCTAGTGGCGATCCTCGCGTTTCAGCCCCTCCAGCTGCCACAGATGCTGTATTGCAGCAAGGACTGAACGCCAAGGCCAAGGTCAACGGTATTGACGTGGAATCGGCCACCAACGAATTCAAGCAAACCCTGCCCGGCCTGAGCTTCACGGTCAGCCAGGTGACGCAGGCAGGTGCGCCCGCACTGGTGACGGTGGCGGCGGACACCGACGGCATGAAAAAGAATTTGCAGGCGTTCATCGATGCATACAACGCTCTCAACGCCAAGCTGGCCGATGTCACCAAGTACGACGCCGAGAGCAAGACGCGAGGCGTCATGCAGGGCGACTCCAGCATTGTGAGCATTACCAGCGAGCTGCGTGCCACCTTGTCGTCCAACCTGGGCGGCATCAATCTGTCGGATCTGGGTATCCAGATGGGCAAGGGGGGGGCAGCTGTCGTTCGGCACCTCTGCGACGGACAAGGCCAAACTGGAAGCTGCGTTGCAAGACCCTGACAAGATGACCCAGGTGTTGTCTGCGGAGGGCACGGATGGCCAGCCGAACAGCAAGGGCCTGGCGATGCGGGTCAAGGAGTTTACGGACAAGATGCTGGCCTTCCAGACCGGTACCTTCGACACCAAGACCGACAGCCTGAGAAAGGCCAAGCAGGACAATGCGAAGCAGCAGGACCGTGTGAATGATCGTGCTGACCAATATGAGGCTCGTCTGCGTGCGCAATATGCATCGCTGGACAAGCGTATGGGGTCGATGAGCGGCCTCAGTGCCTATCTGGCCAATCAAGTGAGCCAGTGGAACAAGTGACCGCTGATTCGGTTTCAGTTCGCTGATCAGGTGTCGATATAGATTTCAGACACCGAGGAATTCATATGTACACATCGTCGCTCAATCGTCATGCTGCGAATGCCTACAAGCAGGTAGGCGTTCAATCGGTGGTGGACGGGGCTTCGCCGCATACGCTGATCCAGTTGCTGTTCGATGCGCTGGAGGCCTCTCTGAATGCCGCCAAAGGCGCCATGCAGCGCAGGGATATCGAGGAAAAAGGCCGCCAGATCGGCAAGTCCGTCCGTATTCTGGAGGAGGGGTTGAAAGCCGCCCTGGACCCAGTACAAGGCGGGCAGATTGCCGAAAATCTGGCATCGCTGTATGACTACAGCATCGCGCAATTGACGCTGGCCAATGTGCGTAATGACCTGGCATTGCTGGAAAACGTGCAATCCGTGCTGGCCCCTGTGATGCAAGGATGGCGGGAAATCGCTTCCACTCCGGCAGCTGCCGGGCAGTAATGCCATGCATATATGGAGCTCACATTGATCGACTTCTACCGCGCCATTGAGGAAAGCAGCGCCAAGATGCTGCAAGCCGCCCAGGCCAAGGACTGGGACGGCGTTGCGCGCTACGAGGGAGCTTGCGCCGTGCTGATCGAGCAGCTGCGCTTTCGCTCCCGCGAAGAAAAGCTGGCGCCCGAGCAGCGCAAGGAAAAGGCGCGCATCATGCAGCGCATTCTGCGCAACGACGCCCAGATCCGGGTGCTGGCCGAGCCCTGGCTGGCCAGCTTTGAACATATGTTCGACGGCCAGCCGCATGTGATGCACTGACGCGCCGGTTTTCCTGAATGGTTCCGACCCTGCTGCGGCAACGTGGCGGGGTTTCGCATTTTTGGGGACTGCATGGCGTGAAGCCGTTTGTCCTTGGCGCAGCGCCGTGGTGCGGGCAGCCGTGCGGCGTTCGGGCCTGGCTCGATTTCCGGTGTGGCAGAAGGCGAGTCGCCTGCTGTGCAAGACCCTTGCTTTATTTGCGGGGGGGCAGTAAGGCCTTGGTCGATTTTGTTAGCTGCCAACGCTGGATGGACAAGCGCTGGAGGCATATTTCGCCATGAATTCCGGTGGGCTTGCCAAAGCCTGCATGTTCCAGGCAAAAAAAAAGCCCGCATGCCTTGAAGCACGCGGGCCAGCCTTGGAATGGCTAAAAGTGAGCGAAGGAAAAAGAGGGGGGCGTTCAGACCTGCATGTTCATGACATCGGTGTAGGCCTGAACCAGCCGGTTGCGCACGTGCAGCGTGGCCTGGAAGCCGATCTGCGCCTTTTGCAGGGCCACCATGGTTTCTTCCAGGCTGACGGCCGGATTGTCGAGCTGCACTTCGCGCTGCAGGTTGCCGGAGTGTTCCTGTGCGGCGCTGACGGATTTCAGCGCGCCTTGCAGGGCCTGGCTGAATCCGCCTGCGGCGACGGAAGAGGTATTGCCGGCTGCGCCAATGCCTTGGGAGAGCGGGCTGCCTTGCAAGGAGGGAGTGATGCTGGGGATTCGCAGGTCCATGTTCGTATCCAACGCAGTTGGTGAGATGACGTGATGGTAGGGAACCGGCGCAACGGCAGCCGGGGAATAAGTGGGTCAAACGGCGCGCTTATCGGGGGAATGTGGAAGGCCTCAATCCGAATAATCCACTGGACGCTAGACCCTGTGTGGGGTCTGCCCATATGGAACCAAGATGTCTGCTGTTGCCGAAGTCCCCGTCCCTACTGCTACCCCTGTTGCCCGCCCTGCCGTGATGCAGCGCTGGACTGCCATGGACCGTGGCCAGCGCATGCGCTGGGGCGGTGTGGCGGCCCTGGTCGTGGTGGCCGCGGCCGCGGCGGCGCTGTTCTATCGCCAGCCCGACTACAAGCTGCTGTTCTCCAATCTGAGCGACAAGGATGGCGGCGCCATCGTGGCCCAGCTCACGCAGATGAACGTGCCCTACAAGTACACGGAAGGCGGCGGTGCCATCCTGATTCCGTCCGATCGCGTGCATGACGTGCGCCTGAAGCTGGCCACCCAGGGCCTGCCCAAGGGTTCGGTCACGGGTTTCGAGCTGATGGAAAACAGCAAGTTCGGCATCACCCAGTTCCAGGAGCGGCTGAATTTCCAGCGTGGCCTGGAAGGCGAGCTGACCCGCTCCATCCTGGCCCTGAATGCGGTGCAGAGCGCGCGCGTGCACCTGGCGCTGCCCAATCAGAACGGTTTTTTCCGCGAGCAGCAGAAGCCTTCGGCCTCGGTGCTGCTGACGCTCTATCCGGGCCGTGTGCTGGACCGTGCGCAGATCGCCGGCATCGTGCATCTGGTGGCTTCCAGCGTGCCCGAGATGGCGCCTTCGGCCGTGAGCGTGCTCGATGATTCGGGCAAGCTGCTGTCGCAGTCGCCCGACGGCAGCGCGGGCAGCGTGGACATGCAGCAGCTCATGTACACGCAGCAGATCGAGCAGCAATACGTGCGCCGCATCCTGGACATCCTGGAGCCCGTGGTGGGCAAGGGCAATGTCAAGGCTCAGGTGTCGGCCGAAATGGATTTCAGCCAGACGGACCAGACGCTGGAGCAGCATCGCCCCAACCAGTCACCCGAGGGCGGCGCCATCCGCAGCCAGCAGGTGGTGGAGAGCAACGGCGAGCAAAAGCCGCCTCAGCCCACGGGCGTGCCGGGCGCGACCAGCAACCAGCCGCCGCAGAATGCGACGGCGCCCATCAATGGCGCCAATCCTGCGCCCCAGGCGGCAGCCCAGCAAGCCGGTGGCGGTGCCACGGGCAGCAAGCGCGAGTCGATCACCAACTACGAGGTGGACAAGACGGTGCGCGTGACGCGCGGCAGCACGGGCAGCATCAAGCGCCTGACGGCTGCCGTGGTGGTGAATGCGCCGCAGGTCATGCCGGCCGGCGACGCCGCCACGGCCACGGGTGCCGCGGCGGCCAGCAGCGGGTTCAAGCCCCTGACCGCGCAGCAGCAGGAGCAACTGCTGACCCTGGTGCGCGAGACCGTGGGCTACAGCGCCGACCGCGGGGATTCGGTCAATGTGGTCAGCGCACCTTTTGTGCAGGATGCCCAGCCGGCCGAGCTGCCGCTGTGGCGCCAGCCCGAAGTGCAGGAAATGGCCAAGAGCCTGGGCATTCCGATCGGCCTGGCGCTGTTCGGTGCGCTGGTGCTGCTGGGCCTGGTGCGGCCCATGCTCAAGAACCGCAAGCTTGCCAAGCTCGATGCCATTGCGGCCGACGACCTGGAGCGCCCGGCCCTGCCGGCGCCTGGATCGGAGCTGGGGCCGTCGCAGGAGCAGTTGCGCCTGGAGCAGGCACGCCAACTGGCCAAGCAGAACCCGATTGCGGTGGCGAACATCGTCAAGACATGGATCAACGGTGACGCGTGACCCCCTGAGCGGCTGGCGCCATTTTCCATCGCAGGGTGCGGCACTCTCGCGGCGGAGCGGCGCAGCCGGCCGGGACCTTTGCGTGGAACTGCTGGCGAAAGAGGTCATGCAGGCGGCACGGGCGGGTCTGCGGTGTGGACGGACGGCTTTGGACGGAATAACGGAATACAGAGAGCGCGAATATGGATGATCGAGGCCTGAACGACGCCGCCATTTTGTTGGTTTCCCTGGGGGAAGAAGAGGCGGCCGAGGTGTTCAAGCACCTCACTCCCAAGGAAGTGCAGAAGCTGGGCGAGACCATTGCGCACATGCGTGGCGTGACGCGCGAGAAGGTCGATTTCGTGATCGACCGCTTCACCAACGATGCGGCGGCGCAAAGCCTGCTGGTGGACGATGCCAGCGACTATGTGCGCTCGGTGCTCAAGCGTGCGCTGGGCGACGACAAGGCGGCGCTGCTGATCGACCGCATCTTGCAGGGCAGCGACATCTCGGGCATCGAAAGCCTCAAGTGGATGGATCCGCTGTCCGTGGCCGAGCTGCTGCGCGGCGAGCATCCGCAGATCGTGGCGGCCATTCTGGTGCACCTGGAGTACGAGCAGGCGGCAGCCGTGCTCATGCAGCTGCCGGAGCGCTTCCGCAGCGAGGTCATGCTGCGCGTGGCCACGCTGGAAGGCATCCAGCCCACGGCGCTCAAGGACCTCAACGAGGTGCTGTTCAAGGTGCTGGCCGGCGGCGACAAGGTGCGCAAGACCTCGCTGGGCGGTGTCAAGGCCGCGGCCGAGATGCTCAACAATATGGCGGGCAACGCCGACGTGGCGGTGCTGGACACGATCCGCAACTACGACCCCGAGCTGGCCCAGAAGATCATGGACAAGATGTTCGTGTTCGACGACCTGGTCAAGCTCGACGACCGTTCGCTGCAGCTGGTGCTGCGCGAGGTGGTGACCGAGACGCTGATCGTGTCGCTCAAGGGCGGCTCCATGGAGGTGCGCGACAAGATCCTGGCCAATATGTCCATGCGCGCGGCCGCAGCGCTGCGCGAGGACCTGGAAAGCCGCGGCCCGATGCGCCTGTCCGAAGTGGAAGCGCAGCAGAAGGAAATCCTCAAGGTCGTGCGCCGTCTGGTCGAAGAGGGCCAGGTGAAGATCGGCGGCGGCCCGGAGGACAGCTATGTCTAATCCGGCAGCCCGCGCGCATTCGCGCTTCATCCCGCAGGAGGAGATCGACGACAGCAGCGTGGTGCGCTGGCGCTTCGGTGCCGTCGATGCTCCGGGCCTGCTGCCTCTCGGCGCACCGGCAGCGCTGCAGAATTTCTCCACCTCGCTGCTTCCCGCGGCGGCCGCCGTGGAAGAGTCCATGCCTGAAGAGGCCGAAGTCCAGGCTCCGGCCCGGGACGAAGCGCAGCTCGAACAGATGCTGCAGCAGGCGCGTGCCGAAGGCCATGCCCAGGGTCTGGAGCAGGGCCTTGCCCAGGCCCGGCAGGAATGGCAGCAGCGCATGGACGACTATGTGGCCGGTGCCGGCCGCAGCCACGCCCAGCGCGTGGATGCCGTGATCGAAGGGCTGGATGCCAGCTTCCGGCAGCTGCAGGCCGGCATGGCCCAGGAGCTGCTGCAGCTGGCATGCGACATCGCGCGCCAGGTGGTGCGCCAGGAGCTGCGCAGCCAGCCCCAGGCCCTGCTGCCCGTGGTGC
This sequence comes from Comamonas sp. w2-DMI, assembly GCF_040187735.1. NCBI lineage: Bacteria > Pseudomonadati > Pseudomonadota > Betaproteobacteria > Burkholderiales > Comamonadaceae > Comamonas > Comamonas sp. w2-DMI. The sequence goes on from NZ_JBANEL010000012.1 coordinate 138,962, forward strand.
GCGAGGCGCTGGACATGCTGGTGACCGAGGGCCGGCCCGCCACCATCCGCCTGAATCCCGCCGACTACGAAGCCCTGGACGAAGCGCTGCGCAGCGAATATGGCGCGCACAGCCGCATCCAGTGGCTGGCCGATGCGGGCCTGTCGGCAGGCGATGTCAAGGTGGAGTCGAGCGGTGCCGAAGTGGATGCCGGCCTGGACAAGCGCTGGCGCCGCGCCGTGGCGGCGCTGGGACTGGTATCCACCTGGTATGGGGCGGACAAGGGCGGAGACGGCCATGACCGCTGAATCCCCGCAGCAGAGCGCGGCCATCGGCGCGGCCGAGCAGGCCCGTCCGGGCCAGGCCAATCCCTGGCAGCAATTCATGGCCAATGCGCGTGCGCGCTACGACGGTGGTGTGGCACTGGAATGCCAGGGGAGGCTCACCCGCCTGACGGGCCTGGTGCTGGAGGCGACCGGCCTGCGCGTGCCCGTGGGCGCCCAGTGCTGGATTGCTCAGAACGGCATGGAACCGGTGCTGGCCGAGGTCGTGGGCTTTGCGGGCGAGAAAGCCTATCTCATGCCGGCCGGCGACATCCAGGGACTGTCCAGCGGCGCCATGGTCACGCCCGCCGCGCCCTTCATTCCCGTGCCGCAGTTCGGCGCCGGTGTGGAACCCGCGATTTCCCAGACCGTGGGCGTGCTGCGCCTGCCCATGGGCGACGGACTGCTGGGCCGCGTGGTGGATTCGCAGGGCGTGCCGCTCGACCATGGCGGCGCACTGGACGGCGTGACGGCCCAGGAGCTGGACCGCAATCCCATCAATGCCATGGACCGCGACCCGGTGCGCGAGCCGCTGGATACCGGCGTCAAGGCCCTGAATGCCTTGCTCACCGTGGGCCGCGGCCAGCGCCTGGGCCTGTTCGCGGGCTCGGGCGTGGGCAAGTCGGTGCTGCTGGGCATGATGGCGCGCTACACCCGGGCCGATGTCATCGTCGTCGGCCTGATCGGCGAACGCGGCCGCGAGGTCAAGGAATTCGTCGAGGACATTCTCGGCGCGCAGGACCGCAGCCGTGCCGTGGTGGTGGCCGCCCCCGCGGATGCGCCGCCCTTGCTGCGCATGCAGGGCGCCAGCTACGCCACGGCGATTGCCGAATATTTCCGCGACCAGGGCAAGCATGTGCTGCTGCTCATGGATTCGCTCACCCGCTATGCCATGGCCCAGCGCGAGATCGCCCTGGCCATTGGCGAGCCGCCGGCCACCAAGGGCTATCCGCCGTCATGCTTTGCCAAGCTGCCGGCGCTGGTCGAGCGCAGCGGCAACGGGCTCAACGGCGTGGGTTCCATCACCGCCTTCTACACCGTGCTGTCCGAAGGCGACGACCAGCAGGACCCGATCGCCGATGCGGCGCGCGCCATCCTGGACGGGCACATCGTGCTGTCGCGCGCGCTGGCCGAGACCGGCCATTACCCGGCCATCGACATCGAGCAGTCGGCCTCGCGCGTCATGCACAACGTGGTCTCGCGCGAGCATTTCGAGCTGGCCCGGCGCTTTCGCGCCACGTATTCGCGCTACCAGCAGGGCCGCGACCTGGTGCAGGTGGGCGCCTACGTGGCGGGGTCGGACCCGCAGATGGACGAAGCCATCCGCCTGCAGCCCGGCATGACGGGATTTCTGCAGCAAAGCATGTTCGAGTCCGCCAGCATGGACGAGAGCGTTTCGGGCATGGCCGCCGCCATGGGAATTCGGTAACCGCGCCGCCACAGCCATAGGCCGCCGGCCGGTGCAGAAAGAAAGAGTGCAGCATGTCGTCTCTGAACGCCTTGGTGATTGCTATCGATGCGGCGGGCCGCAAGCGCGATGCCGCGCGCCAAGCCGTGCAGGAGCGCCAGCGCGCGCTGCAGGCCGGCCAGGCGCAGATGGATCAGCTGCAAGGCTATGTGCAGGAAATGCACGGCCGCTGGGGCGCGCAGGAAGGCCAGGCCGTGCAGCCTGAAGTCATGCACCACCAGTACCAGTTCATGGAGCGCTTGCAGCATGCGATCGGCTTGCAGACCAAGGTGCTGGCCGACTTGGAAATCCGCCTCGAAGCCGCGCGCCAGGCGCTGATGGCGGCCGAGCTGCGCGTGAGCAGCCTCAACAAGGTGGTGGAAGTGCGCAAGCGCGACATGGCGCTGGCGCAGATGCGGCGCGAGCAGAAGGAAACCGACGACCGCGCGGCCATCCAGTTTTTCCGGCGCAGCTTCGGCTTGCAGTTGCAGGAGATCTAAGACATGAGCGATACCCGCATGGATGCCGCACGCAGCGGCGAGAGCAAGATAAGCAAGACCTTGGGCCAGATGCTGGCTGGAGTGCGCAGCGCCGCTGTTGCCGGGACTGGCTCAGCAGAAGGCGTAGCTGGCGAGATAGACGTGGCCGGATTTTCCGCAGTGCTGGCCACCATGGGCTTGCCTGGGGATGGAGATGTGCCGGCCCTGACATTGCCTGCCATGGGCGATCAGCAGCTTCAGCCATTGCAGCCGGGTGGCGAGCCGATGGCTGTTGCCGGCCTGCTACCCATGCAAGGGCATATGCCCTGGATGAGTCTGATCGGCCAAACTGCTCAGCTGGACGGCAAGGGCGATGCCGATTTACGCCAGGGGGTTGCCGGCGACTTTCTGTCCGGCCATGGCAATGCCGGCCTGCTGGCCCAGCGCCAGGCGCTGGCAGCCGGTGCCCATGCGGCCTTCATGGCACCTGCCCTGGAGGCTGCCGCAGGCAAGGCCGGACAGGCTGGCGCAGATGGGGCTGCCAATGCGGCTGGGCAGGCCGTGGCCGGCAGCCTGCCCCAGGACGATGCGGCCAAGCCCGGCGGGCTGCAGGATGCCCTGACGGCGGCGCAGCTGCCGGACGAGCGGCAGGCCGATGCCCGCGGCGCGGCCCAGGCCCTGGAGGCTCGGGCCGAGCATGGCCTGCAGTTGCGCCCGCAGGCCGGCCAGGGCGGCGTGGCGTTGCAGGGCATGGCGGCCGTACCGCCGCAGGAGCTGGAGCAACTGCAGCAATGGCTGAAGCCCGCACGCGCTGGCGCGCAGGAGGCGGATGCCGCCACGGGCAAGGCTTCGGCCGTGGAAGGGCTGCAGGCCGGCCATGGCATTGCCGCAGCCATGGGCGCCGCGCATGCGGGTGCGCAGGGCGGTGGCCAGGAAGCCTCGGCGTTTGCCCAGCCTCCGGCGGATGCGCAGGCCGCGGCTCCCAGCGAGCGCGAACAGGAAGTTTCCGAACAGGTGGCCTTCTGGGTGCACCAGAAAAGCCAGAACGCCGCGTTGACGATCGAGCACGAAGGCGCGCCGATCAAGGTGCAGGTGCAGCTGCAGGGCCAGGAGGCCCATGTGCGCTTTGCCGCCGACGATGCCCAGGCGCGCGACTGGCTGGGCAGCGGCGAGCAGCAGCTGCGCGAGCTGTTGCAGGCCCAGGGCCTGCAGCTGGCGGGTGTCTCGATTTCGGCGGATGGCGCAAATGCCGGCGACTCCGCCCGGTCCGGCAGCCAGCCGCAGGAGCGCGCCATGGTGCGCATGGGCCGGGTGCAGGTGGGCGTGGACGGCCTGGCGGCCGCCGATGCCGGCCAGGCGCGGCGCACGGGCGAGCGCGCATCCGGCGTGGATCTGTTTGTCTGATTCTTCGGATTGCTTCTGAAAAAGGAGCTTCTGGCGCCTGTCCATATTGTGGTCCATGGTGAAAATGCCATGAAATCTTGGTGTGGCAGGCGGAAGCAGCTCCTTTTTTGATGGCGCCCATGCGCCTGTGCGCGTTGGCCGCATGCATCGTGGATACGTTTGGGGAGAGGGCGCGGGCCCCCAAGGCCGCCCGCAGCCCTGCGCCCCAGAACCACGGAGAAAGCGGGATTTGGCGCGTTTATTCGGGCGATGGCACCGCAGGCAAACGCCGAATAATTCGGGCATGGACCTCTGCCGTGCCCTCCGTGGGGCAATGGTTACGGGTTCTCTTTAGTGAGGAATTTCCGCCGTGCCCGCCACTCCAAATGCCGCTGCCCCTGTCGCCCCCGCTCCTGCCAAGAGCAAGAAGCTGATCGTCATCGTGGCGGTTGTCGCGTTGCTGGCCATCGTGGCTGCCGCTGCCTATGTCTGGATGCTGCAGCGCCAGCACAGCGGCGCTGACGAGGATGGCGCCGCTGCGGCCGAGGCCACCGTGCCCACCTTTTTGCCGCTGGACAACATGGTGGCCAATCTCTCCGATCCCGGCGGCGACCGCTTTGTGCAGCTGGGCATCACGCTGGAGCTGGCCGACGAGAAGACGGCGGCCACCGTCAAGCAATACCTGCCCAGCATCCGCAACGGCATTCTGATGCTGGTGTCCCAGCGCACGGCCGACGAGCTGCTGACGCGCGAGGGCAAGGAAAAGCTGGCGTCCGACATCCAGTCCGAAGTGGCCGCGCCCCTAGGCTACGGCGCCAAGACCAAGAAGCGCGAGCGCGATGACGACATGGACGAGGACAGCCCGCGCCGCGCCCGCAAGAGCCCGGTGCGCCGGGTGCTGTTTTCCAGCTTCATCATCCAGTAAGCAGTGGGGGGTGCATGAGCGATTCTTTTCTTTCCCAGGAAGAAGTTGACGCCCTTCTGGAGGGCGTCACGGGCGAAAGCCAGAAATCCGCCGTCGAAGAGGTGGAGGCGGGCACGGTCCGCCAGTACAACATTTCCAGCCAGGAACGCATCGTCCGCGGACGCATGCCGACCATGGAAATCGTCAACGAGCGCTTTGCCCGCAACTTCCGCATCGGCCTGTTCAACTTCATCCGCCGCAGCCCCGAGATTTCGGTGGGTACGGTCAGCGTGCGGCGCTACAGCGCCTTCCTGCGCGAGCTGGTGGTGCCGACGAACTTCAACATCGTGGCCATCCGCCCGCTGCGCGGCAACGGACTGGTGGTCTGCGATCCCTCGCTGGTGTTCGGCGTCATCGACACGCTCTACGGCGGCAGTGGCCGGCTGCAGACCCGCATCGAGGGCCGCGACTTCTCGGGTACCGAGCAGCGCGTGATCAACCGCCTCGTGAACGTGATCTGCGAGGAATACAAAAAGGCCTGGCATGGCATCTATCCGCTGGAACTGGCCTACCAGCGCTCGGAAATGCAGCCGCAGTTCGCCAACATCGCCACGCCCAGCGAGATCGTGGTCTCCACCGCGTTCCAGCTGGAGATCGGCGACATCACGGGCTCCATCCACATCTGCATGCCCTATGCGACGCTGGAGCCGATCCGCGACGTGCTGTACTCCTCCACGCAGGGCGATGCCATCGAGGTCGACCGCCGCTGGGTCAAGGTGCTGACGCGCGAGATCCAGTCCGCCGAGGTGACGCTGGTGGCCGAGCTGGCCCGCGCCGATGCGACCGTGGAGCAACTGCTGGCCATGCGCCCGGGCGACTTCATCGAGCTTGACCGCGAGCCGCTGATCCGCGCCTCCATCGGCGGAGTACCGATTTTCGAGTGCCAGTACGGCACGCACAACGACAAATACGCAATCCGCGTCGAACACTGCCTGCGCGGCAGCGATTCGGGCTGGATGGGAGAAAGCAATGGCAACTGACGACACGAACAAGCCCGAAGCAGACGATCCGTTCTCTGGCTGGGCCGAGGCCCTGGAGGAACAGCGCCAGCACGACGATGCCCAGACCGATACCTCGGAGCAGGGCGGTCCCCTGACGGGCGAGGCAACCCGCCCCTACGGCGGCACCGACGTGCCGGTGCACGACATCAACATGGTGCTGGACATTCCCGTCCAGTTGTCGGTGGAGCTGGGCCGCACCAAGGTGCCGATCAAGTACATCCTGCAGCTGGCCCAGGGCTCGGTGGTGGAGCTGGACGCCCTGGCCGGCGAGCCCATGGACGTGCTGGTCAACGGCTACCTGATCGCCCAGGGCGAAGTGGTGGTGGTCAACGACAAGTTCGGCATCCGCCTGACCGACGTGGTCACGCCATCCGAGCGCCTGCGCCGGGTCAGCCGTGGTTGACAACGGCGCCGTCTCCATGTGGCCCACGCTGTCGCTGGTCGTGCTGTTCGTGGCCGCCATGGCCGCGCTGCCCTGGCTGCTGCGCCGGCTGCAGGGCAAGGGCGGCGCGGGTGGCATGCTGGGCAAGATGCGCGGCGGCCAGGGCCTGCAGCCGCGCGTGCTCGGAGCCGTGGGCGTGGGGCCGCAGCAGCGGGTGGTGACGGTGGAAGTCGGCGAGGGCGCGCAAGGCGTGCGCCTGGTACTGGGCGTGACGGCGCAGCACATCCAGTGCCTGCATGTGCTGCCCAGGGAGGCCGGCGCTGACGCAGGCCCTGCCGCGGGCGGCTTCTCCGATGCCATGGCGCAGGTCGAGGCGCAAAGCCGGCGCCAGGCCGCTTCTTCCTTCTCGGAACCGGGAAATGTCTAAATCTTCGAATCGTTGGGCGTCCCCCCGCTGGCTGGCCTCGTTGGCCATGCTGGCGGCGCCGGCCGCCTGGGCGCAATCCGCCAGCCTGCCCCTGCTGGTGGGCCAGAGCGGCGGCGGCAGCAGCTACTCCGTGCCTATCCAGACGCTGCTGTTCTTCACGGCGCTGTCGTTCCTGCCGGCCATCCTGCTGCTGATGACGGGCTTCACGCGCATCGTCATCGTGCTGTCGCTGCTGCGCCAGGCCATGGGCACGCAGTCGGCGCCGCCCAACCAGGTGGTGATCGGCCTGTCGCTGTTCCTGACCATGTTCGTCATGGGGCCCACGCTGGACAAGGTCTACCAGGACGCCTACCTGCCCTACACCACGAACGCCATCACCTTCGAACAGGCCGTGGACAAGGCCGAGGCGCCCATGCGCAGCTTCATGCTCAAGCAGACGCGCCAGTCCGATTTCTCCCTGTTTGCCCGCCTGGCCAAGCTGGATCCCGGCGTGACGGCCGAAACCGCGCCGCTGCGCGTGCTGGTGCCGGCCTTCGTGACCAGCGAGCTCAAGACGGCCTTCCAGATCGGTTTCATGATCTTCATCCCGTTCCTGGTTATCGACATGGTGGTGTCGTCCATCCTGATGTCGCTGGGCATGATGATGCTGTCGCCGGTGCTGGTGGCGCTGCCGTTCAAGCTCATGCTGTTCGTGCTGGCCGACGGCTGGAACCTGCTGATCGGTTCGCTGGCTGCGAGTTTCTCTGTGTGACCCCCCTGAGCCGCTTCGCGTCTTCCCCCAAGGGGGACGACGGCCTTTGCTGGGGCAGCCCATGCTGCGGGGCGGCCCTTGCTGGCCGTCCCGCGCTTAGGCCGTGCCAGTTTCCGATGCAGCGGGAAACATGTAGCGCTGTGGATTATTGAGAGCAAAACCATGACCTCCCAATTCGTTCTGACCTTCGGCCGCGAGGCCCTGACCCTGCTGCTCATGATCGCCATGCCGGTGCTGGGCGTGGTGATGGCCGTGGGCCTGCTGGTGAGCATCTTCCAGGCCGTGACCCAGGTGCATGAAGCCACGCTGGCCTTCGTGCCCAAGCTGCTGGCCGCGCTGGCGGTGTTCGGCGTGGCCGGACCCTGGATGCTGTCCACGCTGGTGGACTTCATCCGCCGCACGATCGAGAGCATTCCTTCGGTCGTGGGCTGAGCGCCCCTGGCCTGCAAGAGTTCCCGTGGTATCCATCAGCGAAGCCCAACTGGTCGCCTGGCTGTCGCCGGTGCTGTGGCCGTTCGTGCGCGTGCTGGCGCTGTTTTCGGTGGCGCCGGTGTTTTCGCAGCGGGTCATCCCCATGCGGCTGAAGGTGGGGCTGGCGCTGCTGGTGGCGGTCTGCGCCCAGCCCGTGCTCGGCGACCAGGCCGTGGTCGGCATCAACTCGCCGCAGGCGCTGGGCACGCTGGTGCAGCAGGTGGTGGTGGGCATCTCGGTGGGCTTTGCCGCGCGCCTGGTGCTGGCCGCCATGGAGGTGGCCGGCGAGGTGATCGGTCTGCAGATGGGCCTGAACTTCGCATCCTTCTTCGACCCGGTCAGCAATGCCCAGCTCAGCGCCGTCGCGCGCTTCATGGTGCAGATCGCCACGCTGCTGTTCATCGTGATCAACGGGCACCTGCTGGTGCTGATGGCCGTGCTCAAGAGCTTCCAGGCCTTTCCGGTGGACGGCAACTTCCTGCAGGCCGTGGCCCAGATGCGCCTGTACGAGATGGGGTCGGCCGTATTCGCCAGCGCCTTCTGGATCGCGCTGCCCATGATTGCCATGCTGCTGTTCGTGAACCTGGTGCTGGGCATCATCTCGCGCGTGGCGCCGCAGATGAACATCTATGCCGTGGGCTTTCCTGTCACGCTGACCACGGGCCTGATCGGGATGGTCGCCACCCTGCCCCTGCTGGAGCAGCCTCTGCTGGCCTTGCTGCAAAAAGGCTTGACGGTCTTCGGTGTGTGAAAACCATAGCGGCAGGCGCTTGCCACGCCGGCATTTCAGTCGTAAATATCGCTTGACTGCTTGTGGATATGCCGCAAGCTGCTTTCTTTTATATAGCGTCTAAATCAGATGGTTGCGGATGGCATAGGCCGTCAGCTCGGCATTGCTGCTCATCTGCAGCTTTTCCAGCACGCGGGCGCGGTAGACGCTGACGGTCTTGGGACTGAGCATCAGCTCCTGGGCGATATCGGTCAGCCGCTGGCCGCTGGCGATCTTGATCAGTGTCTGCAGCTCGCGCTCGGACAGGGCCTCGTGCGGCACGGGCGCCGCGGGCTGGGCCAGGCTATCGGCCAGCATCTGCGCCACTTCGGCGGTCAGGTACTTGCGCCCGCCCATCACCGTGCGCACGGCCTCGATCAGCTGCATCGGGTCGCCGGCCTTGTTCGCATAGCCCTGGGCGCCGGCCTTGAGGCTGCGCAGCGCGTACTGGTCCTCGGGATACATGGAGACCATGATGACGCGGATCTCCGGATGGGTCTCGCGCACGCTGGCCAGCACTTCCAGGCCGTTGCGCCCCGGCATGTTGATATCGAGCAGCAGCACGTCGCAGGCGGCCGTGCGCAGCTGCTCGCGCAACTCGGCATAGCTGGCCGCCTCGGCGGTGACGGTGATGTCGGTGGCCTCGGTCAGCGTATCGCGGATGCCCCGGCGCAGCACCGCATGGTCGTCGCATAGCACCACGTGGATCAAGGTGGGTCTCCCAGAAAGAACAAGGACGGCCGCCAATGGTAGGTCATGGCCGGGTGCCGGCGAGCGGAATCGAGACGATGATCGACGTTCCCCGGCCTGGCTGGCTGCTGACATCCAGCCAGCCTTGCACCGTGCGTGCGCGCTCACTAAGCCCGCGCAGGCCGAAGGATTGGGCTTTGTCGCGCGCGCCTTCGGCCAGGCCCACGCCGTTGTCTGTTACTTCCAGTGTCAGAAAACCTTCCTGGTCGGACAGGTCGATATCCACACGGCTCGCTTGGGCGTATTTGCTCACATTGGTCAGCGCCTCCTGGGCCGTGCGGTAGGCCACGACCTGCAGGGCCGCAGGGAGGTCCATGGATTCGCGGCTGGTGCGCACGGTGGTTGCGACGCCGGTGCGCTGCTCGAAGTTGCGGGCCAGCCACTGCACGGCGGCCACCAGGCCCTGGTCCAGCACGGGCGGGCGCAGGTTGTGCATGATGCGCTGGCTGGCGCCCAGTGCGTGCTCCAGCATCTCCAGCGCGGACGCGGCATGGCTGCGCAGCGGCCCCTCGGGCGCATTGCGCTGGATCCAGGCCAGGTCGAACTTGACCGAGGTCAGCGAGCCGCCGATGTCGTCGTGGATCTCCCGGGAGATGCCGGCGCGCTCCTGTTCGATCGAAGTCTGCAGGTGCTCGGTCAGCTCGGCCAGGCGCTTTTCCGAGGCTTCCAGCTCCTGCACGGCGCGCCGGCGCGCGCGCTTGGCTTCCCAGACTTCCAGCGCGCGCGTGACCACATGCGGCAGGCTGGTGATCTGGTCCTTGAGCAGGTAGTCGCTGATGCCCACGCGCATCACATCCACGGCCGCCGATTCGCCGATGGCTCCGGACAGCAGCACGAAAGGCGGATGCTCGGGCAGGGCGCGCACCAGCTCCCAGGCGTCGAGGGCGGTAAAGCCCGGCAGGTGGTAGTCGGCCAGGATCAGGTCGAACTTCTGCGAACCCAGGGCGTCTGTAACGCCCTGTAGCGTATCCACGACGGTGAGCTCGCACTGCAGCCGCCCGCGCTGCAGGCTGAGCCGCGCCAGGGCTTGATCTGCCGCAGAGTCTTCAATATGCAGGATTTTCAAGGTCTGTTCCAGGAATTGCGCATAGCCAAGAACGCTATCATTAGATACATTTTGGAACATAGAGGTAAGGGATCGTAGAGTCGCGGTTGCAGGGTGCAGTCGGGCCGGCGGTGCCAGAACGTGTAGCGTAGGCGCTGCGCGCGGACAGGTCTATCAGTCTTGGAGTCACCATGCAGCCAATGCAAAAGCCAGCGAATGCGCCTGCAGTCCCCATGCCCGTCATGGTGGCCGCAGAGCTGCAGGATGCCTTGCTGGTGGCCTTGCACGATCTGCAACGGCTCGAAGGCCTGCTCAACCATGCCACGCAGAACCTGCTGGACCGTTTCGACGAAGCCAACGGCCAGCTGGCCGGCCCCGCCATGCCGGCGTCGCAGCCCGTGGCCGCGGCGCGCGAGGCCTTGCGCCTGGCCGTCACCGAGCTGCAGTTTCACGACATGTCCTCCCAGCTGATCGCGCACATCTCCAGCACTTTGCAGGGCTGTGCCTTCCGGCTGGGCGCGGCGGCCATGGGCGCGGACGAATCCGAAGGCGAGGAGGCCGATGCCTGCCTGCCACCCATGCCCGAGCGGCCCAATCCCGTCACGCAAAGCGAGATGGACGCGGGCTCCGTGGAGTTGTTTTGACTCCGTTGCTCGACCCTTACCCCCCTTATTGCCCGTCTGTTGGAGCTGTACATGCGATCGATTCTGGCTGTTGATGATTCCCCCTCGATGCGAAAGATGGTCTCTTTCACATTGACCGGCGCCGGCTTCAAGGTGGTGGAGGCCGTCGATGGGGTGGATGCCCTGGAAAAGGCCAACGCCCAGGGCATCGACCTGGTGCTGGCAGACCAGAACATGCCGCGGCTGGACGGCATCGGCCTGACGCGCAAGCTGCGCGAGGACCCGCGTTTCCAGAAGACCCCGATCCTGATTCTGACCACCGAATCCAGCGATCAGATGAAGCAGGCGGGCCGCGCCGCGGGCGCCACCGGCTGGCTGGTCAAGCCCTTCGACCCCGATCGTTTGATAGAAGTCATTCAGAAAGTGCTCCGTTAAGCCGATAGGTACGGGGAATATGGAAAAAAGCAGGACACACCATGGCGGATCTACACCAAGATAGCGCGAACTCGGGCGCGGATTTCGACCTGAGCCAGTTCTATCAAATCTTTTTTGAGGAAGCGAGCGAGAACCTCGATCAGATGGAGCAGATGCTGCTCAGCCTGGACTTGTCCGCTGCCAACGACGAAGAACTCAACGGCATCTTCCGCTGCGCCCACTCCATCAAGGGCGGTGCGGCCACCTTCGGCTTCTCGGACGTCACCGAGCTGACCCACCGCATGGAAGGGCTGCTGGACCGCCTGCGTCGCCACGAGATCACGCCCATTCCCGAAATGGTGGATGTGCTGCTGGAATCGGCCGACGCCAGCCGCAGCCTGCTGGCCCGCCATCAGGCCGGCGGAGAAGGCGAGCCCCTGTCCACCGCCGACCTGGTGGTGCGCATCGAGACGCTGGCCCAGGGCCTGACGGCCGTGCCGGCAGTGGAGGCGGCGCCCCCTCCGGTTGCGCCCAGGCCGGCCGAGCCCGTGGCCCAGGCACCGGCGGCTGCGCCTGTCGCCGCGCCGGCCAGCGCCGGCCCTGTCGGCAGCGAGCCGCCTGCCGGCGCGCGCGTGCTGCATATCCAGATCGGCCCGCTGGAGCGCCCGGAGATGGCCGACGCCATCAAGGACCTGTTCCGCGACATTCCCGGCCTGGGATCCATCGAGGATCTGCCGGCAAGCCAGCCCAAGAGCCGCCTGTTCCTGGTGAAGACCGTCTCCACCGACGAAGACCTGCTGGACCTGTTCGCTTTCCATGTGGCCAAGGAGCAGGTGCAGATCCAGGCGGCCGTGCCGCTGGCGCCGGCCCAGGTGGAAGTGGCGGTCGCGGAGGCAGCCCCGCCGCACGAGCCCGAAGCGGTGCAGGCCGTGGCGCCGGCATTCGCCGAGGAGGTCTACGGCTTCTTCGATGGCGCCCCGGGCGCTCCCGAGGTGCCCGGCAGCAAGGCGCCGGTGGCCGCGGCTGCGCGCAGCGCCGCCCCCAAGGCGGCCCAGGCCCATATGGAGTCCACCAGCATCCGCGTGGACGTCAAGAAGGTGGACCAGCTCATCAATCTGGTGGGCGAACTCGTGATCACCCAGGCCATGCTGGCGCAGAACAGCCGCGACCTCGATCCTTCGGTCTGCCAGCAGCTGCTGGCCGGCCTGGCCGATCTGGACCGCAATACCCGGGATCTGCAGGAATCGGTGATGTCCATCCGCATGATTCCCATGTCCACGGTGTTCAGCCGCTTCCCGCGCATGCTGCGCGACCTGGCCGGCAAGCTGGGCAAGAAGATCGACCTGATCACGCTGGGCGAAGCCACCGAGCTGGACAAGGGCCTGGTGGAAAAGATCACCGATCCGCTGACCCACCTGGTGCGCAACAGCCTGGACCACGGCATCGAGATGCCCCAGGACCGGCTGGCGGCCGGCAAATCCGAGCACGGCACGCTGACGCTGGCGGCTTCCCACCAGGGCGGCTCCATCGTGATCGAAGTGCGCGACGACGGGCGCGGCATGAACCGCGAAAAAATCCTCAGCAAGGCGCGCGAGCGCGGCATGGATGTCTCGGACAGCATGCCCGACAGCGAGGTCTGGCAGCTGATCTTCGCTCCGGGCTTCTCGACGGCCGACGTGGTGACGGACGTGTCCGGCCGCGGCGTGGGCATGGACGTGGTCAAGCGCAACATCACCTCGCTGGGCGGTTCGGTGGAGATCGAATCCACCGCCGGCGTGGGCATGCGCGTGTCCGTGCGCCTGCCGCTGACGCTGGCCATCATGGACGGCATGTCGGTCGGCGTGGGCGAGGAGGTCTACATCCTGCCGCTGTCCTCGGTGGTGGAGTCCTTCCAGGTCAACCCCGACGACGTGAACACCGTGGCCAACGGCACGCAGCTCGTGAAGGTGCGTGACGAATACATGCCGGTGATCGCGCTGGAGCGCATGTTCAACGTGCCGCGTACCGACGAGAGCCAGAGCAGCAACATCATGGTGGTCATCGAGTCCGATGGCAGCCGCGTGGCGCTGCTGGTCGACGAGCTGCTGGGCCAGCACCAGGTGGTGGTCAAGAACCTGGAGAGCAATTACCGCAAGGTGCCCAATGTCTCGGGCGCCACCATCCTGGGCGATGGCTCGGTGGCGCTGATCCTGGATACCGGCGCCATGGTGCGCCGGGCCCGCCATTGAAAGATCGCTGCACGGGCGGCAGGCGCCAAGCCCGCCGCATCGAACCCTTCACCCCGCGCGCAGGCCGCGCGGGATAAAGAAACAAACGCCGAGGAGCTGACCATGAGCGTGACGAACAAAACCGTAGAAGGCGTGGCCAATGGCGCACGCGAGTACCTGACCTTCCGTCTGGGCCAGGAGGAATATGGCATCGATATCCTGAAGGTCCAGGAAATCCGGGGCTACGAGCAGCCCACGCGCATCGCCAATGCGCCCGAATTCATCAAGGGTGTGGTGAACCTGCGCGGCACCATCGTCCCCATCGTGGACATGCGCCTGAAGTTCAACTGCTCCGAAGCGGAATACAACAGCTTCACCGTGGTCATCATCCTGAACCTGCGCAACCGCGTGGTCGGCATCGTGGTGGACTCGGTCAGCGACGTGATGGAGCTGTCCGCCGAGGCCATCCGCCCCGCGCCCGACATCGAAAGCGCCATCGACAGCGGCTGCATCCTGGGCCTGGGCTCGGTGGGCGAGCGCATGCTGATCCTGCTGGACATCGAAAAGCTCATGGGCAACGTCGACATGGGCCTGGTGGCGACCGCCGCCTGAGGCTGCGGGCCTGCCAGTCACTGAACGAGGAGAAGGCGCCGTGCTGTACCCGGAACGCAACCCCATGGCGGCAGCGCCGGTCTCCGCCGAGGACGACTTTCCCGCCGGGCCGATGTCCGGCGTGGCCAGCCAGGGGCGCGAGTTCGTCTGGTCCAACCGCGATTTCGCGCGCGTCCAGGCGCTTATCTACAAGCGTGCCGGCATCAGCCTGCACGACGGCAAGCACGCCATGGTCTACAGCCGCCTGTCCCGGCGGCTGCGCGAAACCGGCTACGACAGCTTCTCCAGCTACCTGGACTGGCTGGAGTCGCTCAGCGACGGCCCGGAGTGGCAGGAGTTCGTGAATGCACTCACCACCAACCTGACGGCGTTCTTTCGCGAGCAGCACCATTTCGAGATATTTGCCCAGCTGCTGCGCAGCAAGCCTGCGGGTACGCCGTGGAAAGTCTGGTGCAACGCGGCCTCCACGGGCGAGGAGCCTTACTCCATCCTGATGACGGCGGTGGAATCCCTGGGGGCGTCGGCCAATTTCCAGCTGACGGCCAGCGACATCGACTCGCGCGTGCTCAATACCGCGGCCAATGGCGTCTACCGCGCCGACGGCATCAAGGGCATCAGCACGGAGCGCCTGCACCGCTTCTTTCTGCGCGGCAAGGCGGCCAATTCCGGCATGGTGCGCGTCAAGCCGGAACTGCGCCGCATGGTGGAGTTCCTCAACGTCAACCTGATCCGCGACGACTGGCCGTTCCGCGAACCGTTCGACGTGGTGTTCTGCCGCAACGTGATGATCTACTTCGACGGCCCGACGCAGCGCCGCGTGCTCGAGAAGATCCACCGCGTGATGAAACCGGGCGGCATGCTGTTCGTCGGCCATGCGGAGAACTTCAGCGATTCGCGCGATCTGTTCGCCCTCAAGGGCAAGACGGTTTATGAGCGCCAATAGCCGGCAAGAGGCCGGGGTGTCGGTGCAAAAAACAAGGCAAGGCGGGGAGGCTGAATGAATTCGTATTCCTGGTCCTCTCAGGCCGCGGCGGGCAGTCCGGCGCCCCTGGAGCGCCGCCAGCGGCCGCGCGTCCATGCCTATACGGCGGCCGATCATCCGCCACCTGGCGCGCCCATTCCTGCCTCCTCGCTGGAGCAGCTCAAGCGGCAGCCGCGCCAGCCGGGCGAGGCCTCGTTCTTCTATTTCGATCCCCATTTCCAGCACAACGCGGCCAAGGTGCTGCCCGGCGAGTATTTCGTGTCCAACGAGGATCTGGTCATCGTCACCGTGCTGGGCTCGTGCATTGCCGCCTGCCTGTGGGACCGGACCATGCGCGTGGGGGGCATGAACCACTTCATGCTGCCCGAGGGGGACAGCAGCGATGCCTCGGGCCGCTACGGCTCCTACGCGATGGAACTGCTGATCAACGAGATGCTCAAGCTCGGGGCGCGGCGCGAATCCATGCAGGCCAAGATCTTCGGCGGCGGCCAGGTCATGGCCAACTTCACCACCATGAACGTGGGGGAGCGCAATACATCGTTTGTCACCAACTACCTGCATACCGAGCGCATTCCCATCGTTTCCGAGGATGTGCTGGACATCTATCCGCGCAAGGTCGTGTACTTTCCGGCCACGGGCAAGGTCATGGTCAAGCGCCTGGCCCATGCCCATCCGGAAGAGCTGGTACAACAGGAGCGCACGCGCGGCAGCGCGGCAGTGGTGGCTCGCAATACGGCAGGCGGCTCGGTCGACCTGTTTTGAGGAAGGTAGAAGAGGGAATGAACAGGAAAATCCGGGTGATCGTGGTGGACGACTCTGCGCTGGTGCGCAGCCTGCTCTCCGAGATCATCAACCGCCAGCACGACATGGAGTGCATCGGAACGGCCAATGACCCGTTGATCGCTCGCGAGATGATCCGCGAGCTCAATCCCGACGTGATCACGCTGGACGTGGAAATGCCGCGCATGGACGGCATCGACTTCCTGGGGCGGCTGATGCGGCTGCGCCCCATGCCCGTGCTCATGATCTCCACGCTGACGGAGCGCGGCGCCGAGGTCACCATGCGTGCGCTGGAGCTGGGCGCCATCGACTTCGTGGCCAAGCCCCGCGTCGGCGTGAGCAACGGCCTGCAGGAGCTGGCCAGCCAGATCGTCGACAAGATCCGCGTGGCTTCGGTGGCCCAGGTGCGGCGCCTGCCCACGGCGCCCGCCGCCGGGGCGCAGGCTGCGCATGGTGCTCCCTCCGGGCGCCCGGCCGCAGCCGTCAGCCTGCTGGGGCGCGTCTCCACCGAGAAGATCATTGCCATCGGCGCTTCCACGGGCGGCACGGAAGCCATCAAGGAGGTGCTGACGCGCCTGCCTGCCGACTGCCCGGCCATCGTCATCACCCAGCACATGCCGCCGGGCTTCACCACCAGCTTTGCGGCGCGCCTGAACAGCCTGTGCCAGATCACGGTCAAGGAAGCCTCACACGGCGAGCGCATTCTGCCCGGCCATGCCTATATCGCTCCGGGCGGCAAGCATTTCTCCATCAGCCGCAGCGGCGCCAACTATGTGGCCGTGGTCGACGATGCGCCGCCGGTCAACCGCCACAAGCCTTCGGTGGAGGTGCTGTTCAAGTCGGTGGCCGCCTGCGCAGGCCGCAATGCCTACGGCATCATGCTCACCGGCATGGGCGCGGACGGCGCCGCCGCCATGCGCGAGATGCGCGATGCCGGCAGCTACAACTTCGTGCAGGACGAGGCCAGCTGCATCGTCTTCGGCATGCCGCGCGAAGCCATTGCCCATGGTGCGGCCGACGAAGTCCTGCCGCTGCTGCAGATCGCGCCGGCCTTGCTGGCCAAGCTGCGCGGCGGCTCCGACCAGGTGCACCACCGGATCTGACCCGGTATCGGCATAAAAGAAAGAGCGCCTTGCGCTGGATGGCAAAGGGTTTCAGGTGGATTGAGGCCTGAAAACCAACGCAGTCCAGCGCAAGGCGCTCTTGTTATTGAAGGTGAAGGGGCGGCCTTCTAGCCGGCCGGCGGTTCACTCGGACAGCAGCGTCCAGCGCTCCAGTGCCTCCATCAGTTCCTCGTCGATCTGCGCATCGCGCTGGTGCATGGCCACGGCCCTGGCGTTGTCGGTGGCGAACAGCGTGCCGTCGGCCAGCGCTTCCTGGATCTGCTTTTGCTCGGCCTCCAGCGCGGCAATGCGCTCGGGCAGCGTTTCCAGCTCGCGCTGCTCCTTGTAGCTGAGCTTGCGCTTTTGCTTGCCGTCGTTGCGCGGCGCTGCCGGCCTGGGCTCTTCCTTGGCTGCCTTGGGCTGGGCGGCTTCGGCCAGGGCCTTGCTGCGGCGGGACTGCTCTAGCCAGTCGGTCACCCCGCCCTCGTATTCGCGCCAGTGGCCAGGGCCCTCCCAGGCAATCGTGCTGGTCACCACGTTGTCGAGGAAGGTGCGGTCGTGGCTGACCAGGAACACCGTGCCGTCATATTGCTGCAGCAGTTCCTCCAGCATGTCCAGCGTCTCGATATCCAGGTCATTCGTGGGCTCGTCCAGCACCAGTACGTTGGCCGGGCGGGCAAACAGGCGGGCCAGCAGCAGGCGGTTGCGCTCGCCGCCGGACAGGGAACGCACCGGGGAGTGCGCGCGCGCCGGGGAGAACAGGAAGTCCGCCAGATAGCTCTTCACATGCTTTTTCTGGCTGCCGATCTCGATCCATTCGCTGCCCGGACTGATGAAGTCCTCCAGCGTGGCATCCATGTCGATCTGGTGGCGCATCTGGTCGAAATAGGCCACCTGCAGGTTGGCGCCACGGCGTACCTGGCCGCTGTCGGGCGGCAGATCGCCCAGGATCATTTTCAGCAGCGTGGTCTTGCCGGCGCCGTTGGGGCCGATCAGCCCCACCTTGTCGCCACGCAAAATGGTGGCACTGAAGTTGCGCACGATGCACTTGTCGCCAAAGGCCTTGTTCACCTGGCTCAGCTCGGCCACGATCTTGCCCTGGTAGCTCTCGCCCTTGCCCGAGGCAATGTCCATCTGCACGCCGCCCAGCACTTCGCGGCGTGCGGCGCGGTTGGCACGCAGCTGCTCCAGGCGGGCAATGCGGCTCTGGCTGCGGGTGCGCCGGGCCTCCACGCCCTTGCGGATCCAGACTTCCTCCTGGGCCAGCAGCTTGTCGGCCTTGGCGTTGATCACGGCCTCCTGGGCCAGCTGCTCTTCCTTTTGCTGCTGGTACTGGGCGAAATTGCCCGGATAGGAGCGCAGCGCTCCGCGGTCCAGCTCCACGATGCGGGTGGCAATCCGGTCCAGGAAGGCGCGGTCGTGGGTGATCGTCACCACGCTGCCCTTGAAGGACAGCAGCAACTCCTCCAGCCACTCGATGGCATCCAGGTCCAGGTGGTTGGTCGGCTCATCCAGCAGCAGCACATCGGGCCGGGCCACCAGCGCCTGGGCCAGGGCCACGCGCTTGCGGGTTCCGCCGGACAGCGTGCCCACCACGGCCTGCGGGTCCAGGTGCAGGCGCTGCAATGTTTCCTGCACGCGCTGCTCCCAGTTCCAGGCATCGTAGGCCTCGATCTGCGACTGCAGCGCATCCAGGTCCTCGCCTTCGGCTGCGGCCAGATAGCGGTCCCGCAAGGCAATCACATGGGCAATGCCGTCCGATGCGGACTGGAAGATCGTATGCTCGGGGTTCAGGTCGGGCTCCTGCGCCACATAGGTGATGCGCACCCCGCTTTGCACCTGGATCTGCCCGTCGTCGGCCCTGGCCAGCCCGCCGAGGATCTTGAGCAGGGAAGACTTGCCCGCGCCATTGCGGCCGATCAGGCCCACGCGCTCGTCGGCTTCCAGAGAGAAATCGGCATGGTCCAGAAGGGCCACATGCCCGAACGCCAGCTGGGCGTCCAACAAAGTAATCAATGCCATCGTGCGCGCATTATCGGCGGCCTCCGGCAACCCTTCCCTTCATATATGGCGCAAAGGCCTTCTCGGCAGCATCCCGCAGGGATGCTGCCGAGCGGCGGCGCTGGATCGGGCAGGGTGTCGGCATCGACCGCAGGCTCTCCCATGACCTTTTTGTGTCAACAATGGCAAACCTAGGGTTTAACCTATGCTATAGTTCGCTCCATCGCAACACGGCGCCAACGCGCTGCTAGCGAAAAGTCTGGCTGGCGATACTGAAAATTCTGTGTACAATGCAAGGCTTCACTGAGCGAGATGCACTTCGCAGGTGGTTGAAGAAAGTTTGAAAATTCTTTCTGCAAGCGCTAAAAACTGTGCTACAATGCAAGGCTTCGCTGATTGCAGCGAGTCAGAAGAATCAAGCGATTGACTCTTCGGTTCATTAAAAAAA
>NZ_JBANEL010000013.1:0-139229 GCF_040187735.1 Comamonas sp. w2-DMI
CACCATCGAAGGTGAAAAATGCCTTCATCTCGAAGTCGCTGATATCGCGGGGGAGCCCACGCATCCCCAAAAACGTTGTGTGCCAACCCTGCATCGTGAGCCTTCACGACCAGCGAAGTACACGATGACAAAGGCCACTAGCGACGCTGCCAGCGGTGATGCCGACTTGACCGTGCGCATCAGGTCCTGGACGAGGCCGCCGCGCTGGAGCGATGATGGACCAAGGCGATCACGGTGGACAACTTCACGGAATTCACGTCCAAGGCGCTCGCCGAATGGGCGTTGCGCGGTGGCGTGAAGCTCGACTACACACGGGCAGGAAAGCCCACAGACAACGGGCTGATCGAGTCATTCAACTGTCGGCTGCGCGACGGGTTCCTGAACGTCAATGAATTCACTACGATGCAGGATGCGCGTGATAAATTGAAGGCATGGCAGCATGACTAAACCATCACCGCCCGCATGGTTCGCTCGGCCACCTGACAACGAGTGAGTTCGTCAGAAAGAGGTCAGATCAACAGCTGGAAAGCAGCCCAACTCCAGTTTGAAAGTGTCCGGATATAGGGGAGAAGTCAAGGGGTGTTGAACACAAAGCTTGATGTGTCCTTGGAACCGGGTCAACTCGAATGTGCCACGAAGCGTCTGGACGTCCAGCCAATCACCGCGCCGAAAATGACATGGCCGATCAGGCTGGGCAGCACGGTGGCAGCGCCCAGCTGCCAAGGCAGGGGATCGTTGAAGTACATCGGCAAGGCAAGCGAATTGATGGCTATGTAGTAGGCTGTTCCGTAGAGCGCGCCGGCCAGCATGGGCTGCCGGCGAGCGCCGGTTCGCAGCAGGATGAGCAGCAAGGGTAGCGCCGAGACCCAGCCGATCACGATGTGCTGCACGAACAGCAGCCAGGGTTGGGGGTCGTTGAAAAACAGTCCCGCGAACTTCGGGCCGTAGTGGCCAATGCGCAGGCCCGCAGCATTGAACAGGGGACTCAGCGGAATTATCGCCAGGGAGGCGATGGTCCCCGAGCGGAAGCTTTCGATCAGGAGGGCTTTGGGTTGCATGGGGGCGGTTGCCTCAGGTCTGATCGTGCAAGGTTTGACCGTCGGAATCAACGACGGTGACCCGCATCCGTACGGCTTCTCGCACGCTTTGCGTGACCGTACAGAACTCCTCGAACTGCGCCAGTGACCGGTCCAGGTGCTCCAGGGCACTCGCCGCCACACCCAGGATGATGGTGGCGTGCATGCCCAAGATGCGCAGGCGGCCCTCCAGGTTGCGCCCCACCTCGGCCTGCACCTCGCAGCGCAGGGGCTCTGGCGCCTGCTTGAACTTGCGCAGTGCAAACAGGAGTGGGTCGCTAAGGCAGTTGCCCACCGCAGCACACAGCAGCTGCGCGGGGGAGGGGCCCTCCCACTTGCCCAGCGGCGCTGGCTCGTCGGCAATCAAGCAGGGGATGTTGTCGCCGAAGCGGATTTCGAAGCGGTGGTCGGCTTGCTGCCGGAGCGAAACGGATACGGTGGTCATGCAGATGTCTCAGGTGAGTTTGGGCGAAGGTTCGCCCGTGTTGTACCCACCTTGCCTGGCTGAGTGGATACCACGCCTCGCAACTACTTCTTCAGGGAGCAAGTGTTGAAGCCGAAGATGGCATAGGGTGGACACCGGCCGATCAGGCCGGTGAGCAAGGGAACGACCCCCAGGTAGCCCCACAGTCCGATGGTGCTGGTGGCCGCACCCGCGATGAGGGCCAGCCCGATGACGATGCGCAGGGTGCGGTCAATGCCGCCGACGTTCTTGGTCATGGTGATTCTCCAAAAGTGATGGATTGATTTGCAACCAGCGGGGCACTCGTTAGAGCGCGTTCAGCGGGATCTTCAGGTAGGCCACGCCGTTGTCCTCCTTGGGCGGCAGCTCGCCCGCGCGAATGTTGACCTGCACCGAGGGCAGGAGCAGCGTGGGCATGTCCAGCGTGGCGTCGCGCTTCGTGCGCATGGCCACAAACTCGTCTTCGCTCACGCCGTCGTGCACGTGTATGTTCTTCGCGCGTTGCTCGGCCACCGTGGTCTCGAAGGCCACCGGTCGGTCGGTGGGCGGATAGTCGTGGCACATGAAAAGGCGAGTCTCGGGCGGCAGGCTCAGCAGCTTGCGGGTGGAGGCGTAAAGCGCGCGGGCGTCCCCGCCCGGGAAGTCGCAGCGCGCCGTGCCCACGTCGGGCATGAACAGCGTGTCGCCCACAAACACCGCGTCGCCGAAGCGGTAGGCCGCGCAGGCCGGTGTGTGGCCGGGCACGAACATCACTTCACCGGACAGTGCACCCAGCGGGAAGGTCTCACCCTCCTGGAACAGGCGGTCGAACTGCGAGCCGTCTTGCTTGAAGCCGGGCTCCAGGTTGAAGATGCCCTTGAAGACTTTTTGCACGTCTGTGATGTGACCGCCAATGCCAATCTTTCCCCCGAGTTGGGCTCGCAGGTAGGGCGCGGCCGAGAGGTGGTCGGCGTGGGCGTGCGTCTCCAGGATCCATTGCATCTTCAGGTCGTGGGTGCGCACGTAGTCGATCACCTTGTCGGCCGACGCGTACTGCGTGCGGCCCGATTTTGGGTCGAAGTCCAACACCGAATCGATGATCGCGCACTCACTGCCCGGGCCGTTGTGCACGACATAGGTCACCGTCCAGGTAGTGGGATCGAACATGCCATGGACTTGGGGTTGGGTGGTTGTCGAAAGTGATGTCATGGTGGGCTCCTTTAAATAATCTGTAGATAATATATTGACAAATATATTGTTTGTCAATATATTCTTGGCCTGTAGCGACGCAGCGCTGTGCTGCCTCAACGGACCGGAAGGAACCGCGATGAAAAACGTCTTGATGGACTTGGAAGATATGCAGTCGGCGGCAGGCCGTGCCTGCCGCCTCATGAAGGTGCTGGCCAACCCGGACCGGCTGCTGATCTTGTGCCAGCTCTCGCAGGGAGAGCGTCGCGTGGGCGAACTCGAGGAGCTGCTGGGCATCGTGCAGCCCACCTTGTCGCAGCAGCTCACCGTGCTCCGCGACGAGGAACTGGTGAGCACGCGCCGGGAAGGCAAGAACATCCATTACGCGCTGACCAGCCCGAAGGCGCTGGCCGTGATGCAGGTGCTGTACGAACAATTCTGTGTCTCTGAAAAGGAGTAAGTCATGAACATCGATTGGGCGAACTTCACCCCCTGGGCCTCGTTGTCCGGCGGCATCCTGCTGGGCGTGGCTTCGGCACTCTTCATCCTGGTCAATGGCCGTGTGCTGGGCGTCAGCGGCATCCTCGGCGGACTGCTCAGCCCCAAGACCGGCGACGCGGGCTGGCGCATCGCCTTCCTGCTGGGCCTGTTCAGCGCGCCGCTGCTTGTCGGCTGGCTGGCGCCCGCCGGCTTCGTGAAAGCGCCGACCATCGACGCGGGTTTTGCCGCCATCGTCGCGGCCGGCTTGCTCGTCGGCCTGGGCACCCGTTATGGCTCGGGATGCACCAGTGGGCACGGCGTGTGCGGGCTCTCGCGCCTGTCGCCGCGTTCATTGGTGGCCACGCTCGCCTTCATGGGCGCGGGCTTTGTCATGGTCTTCGTGGTTCGTCACGTTCTGTAAGGAGCACACACATGCACCGCATCACCGAATTCTTCGTGGGCCTGTTGTTCGGCCTGGGCCTGCTGCTCTCCGGCATGACCGACCCGGCCAAGGTGCTGGGCTTCCTGGATCTCTTCGGCATCTGGGACCCGTCACTCGCCTTCGTCATGGGCGGCGCCATCGCAGTCGGCTTCTTCGCTTTCGCGCTGGCCCGCAAGCGCACCACCAGCTTCCTCGGTGGCCCCCTGCACCTGCCCAAGTCGACCCGGATCGACCAGCGCCTGGTGCTGGGTGGCCTGACCTTCGGCGCGGGCTGGGGGCTGGCCGGTTTCTGCCCGGGCCCGGGCCTCGTGTCCATGGCCTCGGGTGAGGTGAAGGCGGCGGTGTTCGTGGCGGCCATGGTGGCCGGCATGGTGCTGTACGAGGTGGCCGAGCGCATCGGCTTGCGCCAGCGCGTGGGAGCCTGAGATGTCGCCCTTGAACGTGCTCCCCCTGTCGGACGCCCTGTCGGTGGCGGGCCAGATCTCGCCCGCCGACCTGCCGGAGATCGCGCGTGCGGGCTTCAAGTCCGTCATCTGCAACCGGCCCGACGGCGAGAGCCCGGGCCAGTTCAGTCACAGCGACCTGGCCGCTGCGGCCAGCCAGGCCGGGCTGACCATGGCGTACCTGCCGGTGGTATCGGGCCGGGTGACGCCGCAAGACGGGCAGGCCTTTGCCGATTTGCTGAACCGCTTGCCCACCCCAACGCTGGCGTACTGCCGCAGTGGCATGCGCTCGGCAACGCTGTGGGCGTTGTCGCAAGCGGGTTCCCAGCCGTGGCCCGAGCTCGTGCAGCGTGCAGCGCAGGCCGGTTTCAACCTGAGCGGCGTGGCGCCGCCCACGAAGACATCCCCCCTTTGAATCCCGCCGCCGGAACGCAGCCCGCACCGCATGAACCCTTCCTCCACCTGGCGCCAACTGCTGCCTTCCTTGCCCGTGCTGCAGTGGGGTCGCGCTTACAACCGCGAGACCCTGGTCAGCGACGGCGTGGCCGCGCTCATCGTCACCATCATGCTGATCCCCCAGAGCCTGGCCTACGCCATGCTTGCGGGCTTGCCGCCCGAGGTGGGCCTGTATGCCAGCGTGGCGCCGCTGCTGCTCTACGCGGTTTTCGGCACCAGCCGCGTGCTGGCCGTCGGGCCGGTGGCGGTGGTCTCGCTCATGACGGCCGCGGCCATTGGCCAGCACGCCGTGGCGGGCACACCGGCGTACTGGGCGGTGGCGATCACACTGGCGTTCCTCTCGGGCCTGCTGCTGCTTGCCATGGGGCTGCTGCGCCTGGGTTTCCTGGCCAACTTCCTCAGCCACCCGGTCATCTCCGGCTTCATCTCGGCGTCCGGCATCCTGATCGCGGCGAGCCAGCTCAAGACGCTGATGGGCGTGCAGGCCGATGGGCACAACTTCGTCGATCTCAGCCTGTCGCTGCTGTCGCAGCTCGGCCAGGTTCACGCGCTCACCCTGGCCATCGGGGCGGTGACGGTTGCCTTCCTGTTCTGGGTGCGCAGTGGTCTCAAACCGCTGTTGCTGCGTGTCGGCCTGACGCCCCGCGTGGCCGACGTGCTCGCCAAGACCGGTCCGGTCGCGGCGATCGCCGTGACCACATTGCTCACCTGGGGCCTGGACTGGCAGGCGCAGGGCGTGAAGATCGTGGGTGCCGTGCCCCAGGGCCTCCCGCCGTTCACGCTGCCGCTGTGGGACCTCGGGCTGTGGCAGCAACTGCTGGTGCCGGCGCTGCTCATCAGTGTGGTCGGGTTCGTCGAGTCGGTGTCGGTCGGGCAGACCCTGGCGGCGAAACGGCGCCAGCGCATCGAACCCGATCAGGAACTGGTGGCGCTCGGGTCGAGCAATCTCTCGGCCGCGTTCACTGGCGGCTTCCCGGTCACCGGCGGCTTCGCGCGCTCGGTGGTCAATTTCGACGCCGGTGCCCAGACCCCGGCGGCTGGCGTCTTCACCGCTGCCGGCATCACGCTGGCCTCGCTGTTCCTCACGCCGGCGCTGTTCTACCTGCCGCAGGCCACGCTGGCCGCCACCATCGTGGTGGCCGTGCTGTCACTGGTGGATTTCAGCATCCTGCGCAAGACATGGCATTACGCAAAATCCGACTTCCTCGCGGTGCTGGCCACGCTGGTGGCCACGCTCACGGTGGGCGTGGAGACCGGGCTGGTCGTGGGCGTGGGGGTGTCGCTGGCGCTGTACCTCTACCGCACCAGCCGCCCCCACATGGCCGAGGTCGGCCTGGTCGCGGGCACCGAACATTTCCGCAACGTGCAGCGCCATGCCGTGGTGGTGAGCTCGCGGGTGCTGAGCTTGCGGGTCGACGAGAGCCTGTACTTCGCCAACTCGCGCGCCCTGGAAGACCGCATCAACAACGCCGTGGCCAACCGGCCCGGGCTGGAGCATGTGGCGCTGCAGTGCTCGGCCATCAACGACATCGATGCCAGCGCCCTGGAAAGCCTGGAAGCGATCGACCTGCGCTTGCGTGGTGCCGGCTTGCGCCTGCACCTGTCCGAGGTCAAGGGGCCCGTGATGGACCGCCTGAAGGACACCGAATTCCTGCACGGCCTAAGCGGTCGGGTGTTTCTCACCCACTACCAAGCCATACACGAACTCTCGCCCGAAGTCGCTTGAAAGCTTGTGCGGTACTGGACTTCGGGCGACTACCGCCCATCGTGCGCAAGCCGTGGTCCCTACTCAAGCTGCGGTGTCTAGCCAATTTCGGAGCCAAGAAACTGATCTGATTTCAGACGAAGCTGCATCATCAAGACACGCCGCAGAAGGCGCGCGTACTCGGTTATGCGCAGACCAGTGGGTTTGATGCGCTGGCTGGTGTGCGCCAGGTGGATCTTTTCAAGTAAGTCGTTGCCACGCTGGCTACTGCCGACCGCTACATTCCGTAGGATCCCTTTATGAAGATGAACTCACACAATTCCCGCCGCTTGCCGCTGAGCGGCTTGGCGCCTTCGCTGACTATGGCGCTGGCTTGGGCGGCGCTAAGCACGGGGCCACTGGCTCCCGTCAGG
The DNA here is from genome assembly GCF_040187735.1 of Comamonas sp. w2-DMI. Lineage (NCBI taxonomy): Bacteria > Pseudomonadati > Pseudomonadota > Betaproteobacteria > Burkholderiales > Comamonadaceae > Comamonas > Comamonas sp. w2-DMI. The sequence continues at coordinate 6,646 of NZ_JBANEL010000013.1, forward strand.
GTGCAGACATCCTGCGCGCGGAAGCCGAAGAGCGCGTGGTCGAGCTGCAGATGGCGCAGACCTCCATCGTCGAGCACAGTGACGGTCTGCAGGGGATCAGTGAAGCCGACATCCCACGTCGGGGAGCTTCTGGAGAAGTTGTGGTGCTCGATGTCCGGCCTGAGGACGAGTAACCACTCACGCGCAACAGCGACATGAGCCGCATCGCACAGTACCTTGAAGCTGCCGAGCGTGACAACACGCGCAGGAGTTACGCCTCCGCTATCCGCCATTTCGAGACCGAGGGCAAAGGCTTGCTGCCTTCCACAGCTGACGCCATTTCCCGCTACCTAGCCGACCAGGCGGCCACGCTGGCCATCAACACGCTGCGCCTACGGCTGGCGGCGCTGTCTCGGTGGCACACCGATCAAGGCTTTCCCGATCCCACAAAATCGGCCTTGGTGCGGCAAGTCCTCAAAGGCATTCGCTCGGTTCACGCCGCGCCAGAGAAGCGCGCGCGTCCCTTGGAACTGGCGGTGCTCCAACAAGTCGATCAGTGGCTCGGTGCCGCCATCGGCAACGCGCAGCAATCTGGTGACCGCTCGGCCTTGCTGCGCCACACGCGCAACCGCAGTCTGATGCTGCTGGGGTTCTGGCGCGGCTTCCGATCCGACGAACTGGTCAACCTGCGCGTTGAGAACACCGAGGTCACGCCCGGCCAGGGCATGGCCTGCTACCTGGGCAGCAGCAAAGGCGACAGGCAGCTGCACGGTCGCGTTTTCAGATGCCCGGCCCTATCCCGCCTGTGTCCCGTGACCGCCTTCAATGTCTGGATCGACCTGTCCGATTTAACCGAGGGCCCGGTGTTCCGCAAGATCGACCGCTGGGGGCATGTCGGCAACGAAAGCCTGCATGCCAACAGCCTGATCCCCCTGCTGCGCAGCCTGTTCTCCGAAGCCGGCGTCGAGTCACCCGAGGAATACAGCAGCCACTCCATGCGCCGCGGCTTTGCCGGCTGGGCCCGCGCCAGCGGCTGGGATATCAAGGAGCTGATGGAATACGTCGGCTGGAAGGATGTCAAGTCGGCCATGCGCTACCTCGATGCGTCGGATTCCAGCCTGCAAGCCCGCTTCGAGCAGGGCCTGACAGCCCTGGCGCCGGCAGTTCCGCAGCCACCGCCACCTTAGCTGTTGACCCAGCCGACCGACGTTCTCCGCCTGCCGGTCGCAGGAACGACGCCTGTGGCGGTCTTGGGCGCCACGCTGGTGCTGGCCCGCTTCAACAAGCAGCCGCGCGGCCTGGCCCTGGGTCACCGGTTGATCGAGCAGACCTGCTTTAAGCGCTTTGCCATGCAGCGCCTGAACGTTAAGGGCACACTTTACGAGTGGGCGATTCCCTACCTGTCCCGCGACTTGGTGGACGAAATGATCGCCACGCTGCTGGATGACATGTACCGCATCGCCGAGGACAACCAGTGCCTGCTGGAAACCCCGTTTCACGAACCCGCCACCGATTCACACTGGGATTGAGGCGATGGGCAGACAGGCAGCCTGGCGGGGTAGTCCCCGCAAATGACCACTCTCTTGAGAGCAGCGTACCCTCTTCAACGCCACCACCTTGAGCAGCCACGTCCACACGCTGGACACGCAAGACCGACGCACTACCCACGCCGAGAGCATTGCCGGCGTCACGAAGAACTGGGTCTACCAGCTTGACCAGCGCGAGTGCTAGCACCAGCTCCGAGCTACGGCTTTGACATCAGGGGCAACCGGCGCAGCTTGCGGCGCCTCGCTTCGGCTGGCGTTTCCTCCTCCATCTTGCTTAGCAGGACGCCAGCGTATTTCTCGATAGAAAAGCTCATGATGCCGCGGAAGTTGATGTTCCCGAAAAACACCGGACCCAGCCGCCGCACAATGTCGTCGTTCACACCACCACCGGCGGACCTCAGCTTGGCGACCACCTCGTTAAGCTTCTTGGTGTTCCACGCGATGATGAGGTTTGTGAGCAGTACGTGCGAGCCCGAAATGGCTCGCAGCTCATCGCGGCGACGGCCGCGCTCGGCGGCGATACGACCGTAATACACGGCGCGCTGAAGCTGATGCACCGACTCGCCACGATTCAACAAGGTATGGATCTCGCGGCGGAACTGCTCTTTGGTGAAGTAGTCGCACAGGTACACGGATCGCAGCATCCGACCGTAATGATCCAAGGCGCGATGGAGTTTGTCGCCAATGGCTGCGCTGCCATTGCGTGCCAACGCCCAGCCCACGCTGACCCGCCCAGTCAGGATGGACGCCACCAAACGCAGCATCACGTCCCAGCCGCGCACGATGGCGCGCTCGGACACGTTGGTCAGTGCGATCGCGTCCAGCTCCTCGGGGACCTCGGTCTTGCGTGTCACCCAGAGCTTGCAATCCGGCAGTCCTGCGAGCTGCGGGCAGAGGTCGAACCGAAGATGCTTGGCCAGCGCCATCGCGCCGTACGTGTAGCCATGCGTGTCCACCGCCAGCAGTTGAATCTTGATGCGCTCCTCGCTGGAGCTGTTGTACTGCTCGACACCTTCGACCGCTGGGCCGCCCTGGCGCGTGAGCAGCACGATGGGCTGATCGTAGAAGACGGGGTAGCTGCCGAGCACATGGGTGTAGATACCTGCAGCGGGGGTTTTTCGCCGCGGATCGGTGCGAGCGATGCCCAAGTGCCTCGTCGTGTCCATGGCCATCATGTCGGCCGATGCCTTGGTGCCATCGCTCCAGAGTTTCACGATGGGAATGCTCTGCTGGTATGCGACTACGGCATTGTTCGCAGCTCGCAACCGGCCCGGGGTTTCCAACTGCCGCATGGCGGCAGTTACCTCGGCCACGGTGACACCGCTGACCATGGCGGCAGCCGACTTGGCATCGATCTCAGTTCCGTGGGCCAGCAGGGCGGCATACAAGGCGATCAGCTCCCTGGTCGTTTTGGCATCGCGGCCTAGCAGCTTGGAGCTGAAGCGGGTCTGAGCGTCCATCTCCAGGATCAGGTCGGGCAACTGGACGGGACCAATCATCTGCTGCACCGCCTGGGCCGTTCTCTTGAGCTCAGGCTCTTCCGCCATCGCGTTCAGTGCGGGCAGACGAACGCAAGCTTGCTCGTCGATTTCAAGCAGGCCGTTGGCCAGCCCTTCTTTGACGCGCCGCAGGCCGTCCATGAGCAATGCCATCTGACGCGCAATCGCGACCTGCGGGTCGACCTCCAAGCCAAAAGCAGTGCAGAACTTCACTCGATCGCGCTCCCACTCTTCCTCGGGAATGAGGCTGTCGGTGCGGCTACGGAAGTTGGCGCTGTGCGGCACCCACAGTCGCCCGCCCTGCAAGCCTTTGCGGATTCGTAGCAGAGCACAGGCCTTGAATGCCTTCAGCGCCTTGACACGATCCGCGTCGTCGACGAGCGGACGCCAGGCGGCTTCGATGCCCGACACGTCCCAGTCCTTGGGCAGTTCCTTCAGGCCTTCGGTGCGAATTTTCTTGAGCTGTTCGACGAGGGTCAGATCCTTCTTGCTCTCGTCGCCCTCGATGTTGAGGCAGTCCACTGTGTCCAGCACGGTCGCGACCCGCTCGCCTTGCTCCACGAGCGTTTCGCGCACGATGTCGGCATGGCTGACCCTTGGCATATTCAACACCTCCCTGGCAACCCTGACGATCTCCACGATCCGCTCTTCTGCGGTTTTGTCCGCGTCCTGCGCTAGGTTCAGCATGGACTGAACTGACTCGCGGTAGATGCCACTGCGGCTGGCCTGCTTGGACTGCACGCGCTTCGCACCCATGCGCACCAGATCGCCGGTGCGCCGGCCCATCCGGAAAATGGCTTCGTCTGTCAACTCCCAGAGCGTGGCTTTCAGGAAGCAGATGACCTCCACGATCTGCGTCTCCAGCACGCGGCGGGAGGTCTCGGATGGAGGTCGGTGCGCAACACGCTGCGCGAAGGCCTGTATGCGTGTCTGGGACAGCGATGTGAGGTTCCAATCAGCGACGCCGAGTGTCTTCAGGTAGTCGACGCGCGAGGACACTTCCTCCAGATTCTTGACCCCATGCTTGCCCGCCGAGGTTTTGAGCCATTCGAGGACAGTGGAGTCCTCCGACGGCCCTTGGTCAAACATAATCTTCAAGATTGCGCGCTGCCGGGCCGGCTTGACCGCGCCGTTGATGACCTCCATCGCGAGGGTTTCGATCGCGCGAAAGGCCGCATTGGCTTGGTCCTCCAGCGTCGAGACGCCAGGCAGGACGATCCTGCGCTCGTAGAGCCATTCCTCGGCGAAGGTCACCAACTCGGCCTGACTCGCTGCGTCTCGTGCGCGCATGGTGAGCGTGGCGGTCAGCTCCCTTTGTATTTCAGGCGCAAAGACCTCAAACCCCAGCGTCTGCCGTGCCCATGTACGCTGCTCGCGCAACCGGCGTTCGACGGAACCTTCGGCCTGTGGACCGGCCTTGCCACGGTAGATCGACTTGATGGTCGCGATGGCCGTGGCATCCGTCCCCAATTGGTTGGCCAGCACCTTGACCATGTTGGCCGGAAAGCTGTCCGTCACGCCGGCCAACCTGCCAGTCAGTCCAAGAAACATGAGCTGGAGGGCGTAGCCCAAGCGCAAATCTAGGGGCGGCCGCCCGCGCTTGGCGTTTCCATCGTCATCGACGCGGCTGACGATGGGGATCGCCGCGAGCTGCTCGTAACTGAGCCTGCAGTGCTCGATCGCTTCTGCCTCCGTCATCTTTGAGGGAAGCCTTTAAGCCCGTCGACGCAGGCGATGAAGATGTCCTGCACGCCCCGGTTGCGAAGTTCGGTGACGACCTGCAGCCAGAACTTGGCACCCTCGGTTTGCGCCAGCCACAGGCCCAGCACCTCCTTGTCACCCGTCATGGTGATGCCGATGGCCAAGTACACCGCCTTGACCCGCACAGCGCCCTCGCGCACCTTCACATGGATGCAGTCCAGATAGACGATGGGGTAGATTGCATCGAGCGGGCGGGCTTGCCAGGTCTTGACCTCATCGGCCACGGCGTCGGTCACCGAGGAAATCAGGCTGGGCGAGACCTCGGTGCCGTACATCTCCTCCAGGTGGGCCTGTATCTCGCGCACCGTCATGCCGCGGGCGTACAGCGAGATGATTTTGTCGTCGAAGCCGGCCCAGCGGGTCTGGTGCTTGGGGATGAGCTGGGGCTCGAAGCTGCCATGGCGGTCACGTGGCACCTCGATGGGCAACTCGCCGAAATCGCCCTTGAGGGTCTTCTTGCTCTTGCCATTGCGGGTGTTGCCAGTGGTGTTGGCTACCGCTTCGTTGCGTTCGTGGCCCAGATGCTCGGTCAGTTCGGCGTCTAGGGCTCGCTCCACCAGCAGCTTGGTCAACTGCTTGAGCAGGCCGTTCTCGCCGATGAGGTCTTCGGGCTTCTTGTAGTTGGCCAGCAGGCCAGACAGCAGTTCTTCGGGTACGTCGTGTTTCTTGGTGCTCATTGTGCTTACGGACAGGCCGGCTTGCGCCGGCGGTTGATTGTCCGTTTACACAAAATTCTGCACACCCTCATTGAAAACAATCCTTCATCTGCTGGCGCAGCTGGCCAGAACTGACACCACGACTACACCCCCTCTAAATCAAACAATGAGCTCCATCCAGATCCTCGAAGACCCCCAAGACCCAGAAGGCATTTCTCGGTTGCAAACCAATGAGGGCCCTGTCCTGGGGCAGTGGTACTGGGTTAAGGTGAACGACGAGCGCGACCCCATTGAAAATGGCCGAACGTTGTTCGGAATGCAGGGTCGTGTTGATGGCGAGCGCCTGATGTGCGCCATGACCATCGGCTCTAATTACGTGGAGCTCAAGTCCCCTGTTCATGCACAGTACACGAGCTCCCGTGTAATCCGCGTCCACCTGAAAAATTTCTGGGATTGTCTGCGCCATGAGCCAAATGGGATGCACATCTTGCAGCGCTGGGCCATGCAGCAACAGCAGGAGACCGCGCGCCTGGTGGGGGAGATCAACGCATTGACCGCACGACTCGGGATGGTGCAGCCAACAGCCATCGGCAGTTCCCCCCAACAATCCACAGGTGGCGCGCTTGTCACGCTCTCCTCAATGCCTGATGTAACTGAGTACAAGAAGGCACTGATCACAGCCAAAGACATTGAGTTGCCGGCGCTCTATGAGCACGTGAAGATTTCCAACGGAAACCTTACTGCACTGCTGAAGGCCCAGACCTTGCCCACCCTGGCCACAGTGGGTGACCTAGATTCAACTGTAGCGGAGATCAATAGTCGAATCTTCAGCATCAGCCTGTATGCCGGCCTGCATGAAAATGCAACGCTTTGCCAAGACGGTGAACCGGCGCAAGCAACTGAACGCCTGCACGTCATGCAGTCAATGATTTATGCAGATGAGGAGTGCCTGGCCAACTATCGTCACGGCGGCCTGGAATTCAGCTCCATCCACGACTTCGATAAATGGCTTTGCGAGCCAGAAAATTTGGAAAGAATTCTCCCATTCCCACGCACCCTGGTTGCATTGCGCGTACGTCGCACGAGGAAGGAACGAGATGCGGTTGACCTTCGCCAAGCGCTGATCAATTTCCAACTTGAGCAGGCCGACAAGCTGACATTCCTTTACGTGCGGAATGGTCAGCAGGTGTGGTGCATACAAACGGAGCTGGAGTTTGATGAGTTCCTGTTCCCGAACCGAACAGCCTTTGACCCCGGCGAGCCGAAAATGGCAAAAATCTCCTATGGCTACGACAAGGTGGAGAAGATCATATCCCGCTCAGAATGGGAAATGAACTGCGCAGAGTATGACGATGTAGTAGCCAAATCTAAAGCATGGATTGCTGCTAACAAGGGGAAGCCCAACGCCGATATGCACAATCCGTTTCGCACATGGGGGCTGGACGATCCACGCGACAGGTGGTTCCCCGTCGATCCATCCAGCGTCTATTTTGATGACGCGGAGGCTGAAATTGCGTCGATGATTCAAAAGTTCAATCGCGTGGCCGTGATCATACAAGGGCTCTTTGATCGATCCCCGATCCTGCACCCACATCCACCTGTCAAGTCATGGACTCAAGATGGTTTCGACAGCGCTATCAAGCTCATCTACGATGGTGCGGAGACTCTGTACAACGGCGAGGCACCCGACTTTGAAGCTTACCGTGCAAGATGCAATGCAACCCTGAAGGCTGGCTCAATGACTATTGGCCAAGAAGACTACTGGGAACTTGCAGAGGGCAAGAAGGAGTCTGAGCGCCTGGATAAGGACTATCGCAATAGATCAAGTTACCGTCCGACGCGCTACACCCCGTTCGGGAATCCGGGTCCTGGGTATATCGCACCGGTACAGCGATGGTCCAAGGCTAAAGGCGAAGCCACGTTCCGCTGGGAGCGAAAACGGCTTGGCCATGATCCATACAAAATCCAAAGCGAGACGGTTGCTTGCAACCTGACCGTGCCCGCCAGCGAACTCTTTAATGTGGACGCCTATGTACTTGGTGACTTCCGCCGGTTTTACACTGACAGACGAACCCGCGCCCAGTACCTCAAATGGGCACCAATGCTGATTGCCGCTGAAGAGCACCATTACAAACTGAGTCAGCAAAGAAACGGAAATGGCGTCGATGTATTAGATCCGACATTTGGCTAGGGTCACTACTGTGTACTATCTTCTGTTTTTTACTTCTTCCGTAGCCTAATTAATCAAATAAATGGAAACTAGACATGCAAGGATTTTGCCCAGCTTTGCAGTTGCACTTGCCAAGCGAGACTTCAGCTGCGGCCTAGGCACCGTAAAACCGCAATCCTTGTTAGCTTGGTCCGGACCATTGCCTACTCAAACAACAACTGAAGAGATCAGATATCAGTTTGTCAAGAGAAATCGTGTTAATCCTATGCCTTTGATGAGTCAAAGCACAGGAATCAAGTTACGTGACGGATGGAAGAATGCTATCGACGCAAGTGACGTTATCCGTGTGGAAATGGCTCTCACACACATTGGAGGGGAACAAAATTTCCCTGTGACGAGCCTCGAAGTTATAAAGCAAGGAATGCGATTACCACTGGTAAAGGTCTTGGCCATTCTTGCGAAGATAGAAGCTTCGTACTGGATAACTGGCCGTGAGGCAGGTATTGATGTCTCAGTGACACCAGAGTGGAAAACACAGGTTTTTCGCGTCTTTCAGCAACAATGGGTCAAGGACCTCGACAGCCAGGATTTACGCTTTCCAAGACCTTCTGGCCTTACATTAGAAGATTGTTTGGCAAACGAACTATCGCGCCCTGAGATCTCCTATGAATGCTTTGAGTTGTGCAATCGCTTGGTGGCTGCCGATAAAGCCACATGGAGCGAGGAATTGCGGGCGCTCTCAGAAATTGCCATCCAGGTGAGTTCACGTAAACCCGGCTCAAATGGGCACGCTAAACGTTGGGTGGATATTTTTTTAATGCGCTATGGAGGCACTGACGGCCAGACACTCAAGTCAGTAGGCGACTCCCTGGGCATGACGCGCGAGAGGATTCGTCAAATTTGTGATACCCAAATTACGGCGCTTACTGAATATCCTGTCGCAATGCCTGCACTGTCCAAGGTACTTGCTGCAGCTGCTGAACTGTCGCCAATGGTTCCTCAGCTCATGAATAATCATCTTGCTCACTTATTAGGCAATGGGGGCGGAGTCGTTGCAGCTTTGGCCTTCGCCAAGGAAGTTGGGATGGACGGCAAGGCCCAACTCATTAAAAAAAAGGAGCCGACTTACTGGCCCCGCACCAGTTCAAATGGTGCTGTCGGATTCAAAAGAATCTCCTAATTGGATGACCTCTGCTATGTCACAGGTTCTCTACGAATGCGGCTGCATAGGGGCTACGAACTATCTACGCATTGCAGGTCATCTTTCTCTTACCCAGGGGATTGCTGTCGATATTAAATCATTGAGAGCTGCGTTTGAGGGATTGCCAGGATTCTGTGCTATTGATGGTGATTCCGGCTGGTTTATTATGGGGCCAACAGAAAACAGTACAGCTGCTAACCGGGTTCGAAAGCTCATGAGCGTTTCGACGGGGCCTGTAGGAATTGATGTAATTGCAAATGCACTGATTACTGATGACCGATGGATCGAACGCAACGACGGAGGAGCCTTGTGTGTTCCTCCAATCTACGTTTTAAGCAAAATCATTGCATCGTGGTCTTGGATTGTGGGAGACAAACACAATAAATACCGTCTACGCAAACCAATTTCTCACATTGAACTGCTGAACGAGACTGAGCTTCATATCCTTCAAACCCTAGAAAGAAAAGGGGGGGGTTGCTACCAAGGCTGAAATATTGGATGCGCTGGTAAATGAAGTTGGGAAGTCCAGCATCGTTGTAGCAATTACATTGGCTTCATCTCCAATTGTCTTCAAGCTTGAACATTCTATATACTGCGTTAATGGACGGCCATTTCCGCTTCAAGCCTATGCTGATGCGCAAGAGCGGAGAAAAGCTGAGCAATTGGCTGCTCGGGGCCAAGCTGTTCCGCTTAACCTTGACCCGACCAAGCCAATCACACTGGAGATCACACAATCTAATTCCATTGTTTCCGCAGGCAGGAGAGTTGTTTATTTACCTGCATACGCGAAAACACTCGTAGAGGGAAAGTTCAGCCACAGTTGCGCGAAGCATCGCCAAATCAGTGTAATGAGCCATCAACAGATTCGCGGTTTATCGCAGGTTGCCGAGGAGATAGGCGTCAACCCAGGGGAACGCTTCGAAGTAACATTCGACCTTGCTGGACGAACATATAGCCTTCGGAAGCTCGCTTCTATTTAAGAGCAGAATGTTTGTCCACCATCTAGTTACGCGCGTAACCTGCTATAGTTTCACCATTTGAACCAGCAACTTCAACCATGTGCATAACCAAGCGTCCCTGCGGAAACTGTCCATTTCGGAATGACGGAAACGGCATCACTCTGCAGCCCGGCCGCATCGAATCCATCGTAGCCGCCTCGCTCGCTGATGACATGGTTCCATTCGTGTGCCACAAGACATTGGACAAGCAGCGCCAGACCTGTGCAGGCTTCCTGGCGCTGATGCAGAAAATTGGACAACTGCCTGTTGCGGGGCGATTAGGCGTAGGTTTTGGAATCATCACTGAAGCCGATATTGATCAGAGCGCCAAGCTCGTCATTGGTAGAGAAGATCTCAACATGGATTTGATAGCGACCCTTACCGAGAAGTATCGGGCTAGGGCTCGCAATGCGCGCCGCAAAAGTCCTCCCCATAGTCTTCTGCTGGATTAAATTTGATCCGTTACGCGCGTAACTTGATATAATGATTGCAGAACAACTCTGCAGCACCTCTTCACGATGTTGATGCCCCTTGACGACCGTAAGCATTTCACCGTTCATCGCTTTAATGAAGTAACGGGGAAGGTTGAGCCCTTGACCTTCTCTCTCGGGGACACCATCAAAGTCGCAATAGGGCAAAAGCCATACCAAGAAGCCGTGATTTGCGGCATCTCCCAGGCCAAGCGCAAATTCAAGGTCAAGGGTCGATCCTTCGGCATTGACATGGGATATGCCTACCTGGCCACTTACGACGAATTCGCCAAACCGCGTGCTGAAGTAGATGCCAAGCTGAACGAGTTGGAACGCCGTCTGGAAAGGGGCGTCGCAACTGAGGCGCAGTGGTTTATCGACAGTGCCCGCGCGATCATCCATCAGCACAACCTAGGCGATTACGGGCAAAGCCGCATGAGCGCGCTGCAGCAAAAAGCATTTCACGTTTCTCGCGCAACTACTGCACAAATTGTGAATGAACGAGCCCGCCAAGCGCTGTTGTCTACACAACGTAAGGATGTCGAAAGAGCGCGCTCGGAGCCTGAAGAACCGCTCCAGATGACGATGGCTGAATGGAAGTCCACTCACAAAGATTTCAAGGGCATCTATGGTGGCCAACGCATGGTCCTGAGGAATGGGGGATTACAACACGTGGTGATCATCAAGACACCGCAGACATCAGCCGCGCGGAAGTCCTCCGAGACTGCACACAAAACTCAATCTCCCCAATGACCAAGGTGATCACAATGGAACGACCGAATTACTCGGCACTGGATGGGCAAGGTTAAGAAATTTCGAGAAAGATCAGCAACCCCCATCAGTTACGCGCGTAACGTGGTATAGTCGTTATGCGAACATTTCTAAACCCGCTTTGCATCAGCCAGGGCAAGGCACTACCAAGATGGCCACCGGTCATGGAGAACCAATGCAAGACTACCAAACACTGATCCAAAAGAAGGCCGAGCTGGATAAGCGCATTGCTGAAGCACGCGCAACAGAGGCCAAGGAAGCTCTTGCGAAAGTTCAAGAGCTCATCCGTGACTTCGGCTTCACTACACAGCAGGTTTTCCCTCTCCTCCCTTCCCGGAAGAAGGCTGAAGTGAAATACACAGATCCGGCCACGGGTGCGACTTGGTCTGGCCGTGGCAAACCTCCCCGCTGGATCGAGGGCAAGGACCGTAAGCCATTCGAAAAGCAGGTGTCCGAAGCCACTACGATCAATCGTGGAGGCAACGACGCCAACAACCCTTTTCCGGTGCAGTAACCCCTCATCAGAATGAATCGGATGGACAAAGGAACTTTGCCTCTTGATCTGCCTAATGGTTGGAAGGCGACTGCACACGGCCAAGAAACGGAGATTGAGGCTTTGGCTAGCGATGGCCGAATCTTGGGCTCAGTGCGAGTGAACGAGAAAGCCAGGGGCTACGCTCTTGGCTCTTGCTCTGTGCGTGCAACCATGGGCTCAAAAGCCTACGTGGGGCGTAGCTGGAAAACGGATCTCTACCGGGATGCCTTAGCAGAGCTGCAGCGAGCTATCGCTGAACAGGATCTGGCGTTCAATTTCCAGCCTGGACACGCCATCGTCTTTGCCGGCGATATTTACTTTATCGAGAAAAACCTGGGTGACTCGGGACAGGTCTGCGAAGCAGATGGCAGCAATTCAATTGCTCCGTTCTATTGGTGCTTCGAAGGGGAAACCTGCCGATTGGCAACTGAACAAGAGCTGCGCCATCTACCGATAACACCTCGCCTTGAGACAGCGCTGAGAATGCTGACCCAAGGTTGAGGGAGAGAAGATGGCCGCCAGTAACACCGGCTTCGCATGCTGCTGCCATTGTGGAGCGCAGTTTCGGCTGTTCACGATCATGAACCGCGACATGCAAGGGCTGGCCACCAGTTGGAAGTACCGCCACGAGCGAGCATGCGCTTTGAGAACCCCGTCGCAGCGGCGCAAATGGGCTCATTGCTACGTTGGGAAAGATCTCTACGAGTCCAGCATTGTGGTGGACCCGAACCATCCAGGTTTCCAAGATCAAACACAGACTACAAATCCGAACCGGGTTACGCGCGTACACTTGAAGGCATGAAAGAAGAAACTACGCCAAAAACAATCGCCGAACGAGTACGCGCCTTCGAGGAACGGAACCTCAAAGCTGGCGGGATGCGAATGCCTGGCAGCATTTTGCCAGCTGACGTTGCTACTGCTATCAGAGAACTGATCGACAACGAGTATGCGGAAAACAAAACTCAAGTGATCATTAAAGCGGTCCTTGACGCTCGTGCTGCGATGAAGCCTAAGCCTAAGGTGAAACCTACAAAGAAAGCCTAGGAGTCCAACAACTGGATTAACTTGCGTTACGCGCGTAACGGTGCTATAGTCTCTTTATCAAAGACGACAGGCACCAACATGACCCAGCAGCCCATAAATCTCAATCCCTCCTTCTGGGACAAGCTGAGCACTGACCACAAGGCGCTATATGGGATTGTGCGCCCCTTGCCCACACCGGTATATACGGTCGATTGGATAGTTTCAGACCTGGAAAGGATTCTGGCAAATCAGGAGCGTGACATCAAAGAGAGCGGTGGCACTTTCGAGCTAGAGCCCGACTTCCAACGCGGTCATGTCTGGACGCTCAAGCAGCGTGTTGCGTTCGTTGAGTCGATGATCCGCAAGACAGCGCCTAATCGCATCATGTTCAACTGCCCAGGCTGGACACGCAGTACAGCCGGCACGGGTGATATTCCCGACAACACATTTCAGTGCATTGACGGCCTGCAGAGACTTACCACGCTGCGAATGTTTTTGGCCGGTGAATTTACGGTGTTCGGTGAAGCAAAACTTACCGCTCAATCCCTCAAGGGCTCGCCATTTGACTTAGGTCGTCTGCGGCTTCAAATGGCTGTATATGAGTTCGATAGCCGCGCTGATCTGCTTGAGTTATATCTGGATTTGAACGGAGGTGGCACGGTGCATAGTCAAGAAGAGCTTCAGCGTGTACGCAACTTGCGAGAAGCTGTCTTGCGCGCTTCCATATAGATCCGAAAGTGAGGGAGGGGACACATGGGTGCTGCATCAAACCAGCGCGGTGACAACTCTATCCGACGTGGCCTTTATGCCGAAATTGAACAACGGCAAACTGAGGAAACGTCGAGACTGGCTCTGCAAGTTGCCGAGGATTGCAATGTTTTTGTGCGCGAGGCCTTGGCCTATCTGGTCGATCCCAGAGGTCTGCGACAGAAAACCGTGGAGAAAGCCCGCCTGCGTCGAGGCTGGGATAAACGGCATTCCTCCATGATGGCTGCTCACAGCAAGTGGGTGGACATCCGCTCCAGCAACGTCCAGGCATTCCACTATGCCAGCGTAAAGCGCGCCCAGGCCGCCTATGAGCTGCTCACGTTTGCTTTGATGGGATGGACCGTGCCCAACCATATCCGCATACCTCGGGCTGCAATACCCCGAACATAGTCCTGCTGCAGAGACGAAAGCATGAGCATCATCAGCCGAATAGAACAATTGGAATCACAGCTTCATACCGCTCAGCAAATCCATGCTGCGGCCAATGCTGACCTTCGCAAAGCCAAACGCAAAGCGGATCGCGCGGAGGAAAATGTGAAAGAGCTGAAATCACAGATTGCCTATGCTCGACTTGAAGCATGGGGTGACAATCCCGACCTCGCTACCCTGCTTGATCCGCGCGAGTCCAGCGTTTTATACGAAGCTGCAATCCTGTTGGCAAACCGTTTCGGTTTGTGCATCTATAGCACATGGGCCGATACGAATCAGCTGTGTCTTAGCTTTGGCATGCGCAGAATCGAAGCTGGAGCTGTTGAGCGCTTGGCCAACGGAATTCGATACTTTGCACCCGCAATAAAGCGCATCAAGGGGGGCTGGGCAAGGTTCTTGATACTTTCCCGTGAAGATGACTACGCATGGCACCTACGCTTCTCTCCGGTGCGAGGTAACGCCCAGGTGGTCAAGTTGAGCTTCAACATGGAGTGTGAGGTAATTGACTTTGTGTCGCTTGAGCTGGCTCTCGCCCATATCGAAAAGAATTTGTGGGTGGCCAACGTCATTGATGCCGTCATCGACGTGCCGGCCATTGAGCACAGTACGAGCTGATAGCCAATATGAAGAAAAACTTAGGGCTCCACACCGACCAGGACCAGGTCAAGCTCAGGATCTTGCGCTCACTTGCAAGAGGTGGATCGTCCCAGGCATCCGCACTTGGTTACGTGGCATACCCGGGCTACTATTTCAAAGCCCCTCAGGGAGCAGCCTTCTCTGTGGCCAAGATCTTGAACCGCATGTGCGAAGAAAGGCTTATCCGCCGCGAACGGCGAAGTTACACCATCGCCCAGGCCGGAACCGACTTTCTGAATTCACTCAAAAGCGCTCATTAGACTGAAAGCCACCAGTCCCCAGGGCCAAAGTCAGCACGCTCGCTGAGTTGATCTCTGGCCAGGGGGCCCAGACGACGATCAGTCCCCGTCGATGGTCCAGGCCATCATTTCGCCTGAAGACCTGTTCACGAAAACAACCCGGTCAAGATTCGTTTTGCAGGTCCACTCCTGCAGCGTGGCGTTTACTTCCTGAGTTGTCCCGCGCAGCGCATTCGGCGTGAATACGACCGCCAATGGTGCATGAGGCGCGCGTACCGACTCATACTGCATCCACTCGATGTTCTCCGCCTCTGCTGCAGCGGCCAGTGCTTGAGTCGCCGTGTAGTCAGTGGGGTGACGCCAGATTTCACGATGCTGGACCCAGGGTTCTCGCATCAAGTTGATACCGAGACCGGTCACGTCGATCCTAAAGAAGCTGTGGTCTGTGACCACCTCTGATTTGGTGAGCCCTACGCTGTCCCGGATATACATCATACGCCAGTAGGCCACCTCTGATTGCGCGGCCTCAAGCGTCGATGCGCCATACCAAAACCCCGAACGATCTGCAGCCCTGAACCTTGAGGCATGCTTTGGCCGGAAGTTGAATGGCGCGAGCAACTGAGGATGCTTGTCCTCTTGGTAGGAGTGCAGGGTGGGAGTGCATGCTTGGAGTAACTCCTCCAAGACTTCTAGCTCATCCGCATCAGCCACCAGCTTCAATGAAGCAGTGAAATATTCGGTCAGGATTCCGCGCCACGCACCAGGCATTTCCATGTGCTCGGACGTGTCGCGGAACCAGCTATCTCCCCACACTTGCGATCCGGTCATGCGGCACCTTTCATGCCGTCCAGATAGTCAACGGTGTGGACAAGACCGTGCATTGTCTGGATAGCCGCTTTCGGAACCCCGCCGATGGCCCTGTTGTGACTCGTCATCCAGGCATTTCGAGCACTGGTGTCTCCACCAACCATCAGATCTAGAGCTCGGAAGATCCGAATCAGGATCAGGGCTGTTTGGCCTTCACGGCTCTGCGGGTCGATGAGGCGGTTGCCGGCAGCCAGGCGGGAAACAGATGGTTCGCTGATGCCAAGAACCTTGGCCAGCTCGGCATTGTTCAGGCCCAAGTGTGCAGCCGCATTGAGAGTTGCCTTGCTCAGGACAACATCTGCACTGGGTTTGGTTTTGGGTAGAGCTGCCATGATTTTCTCCTTGGAGGCCCTCAACGTCGCGGGCCTTGGATGAAAGTATCTCACAAAACTCTTTCAAATGAAAGTTATGAGGCATCAGGCTCCTACTGACGTGCTAAGGGCGGCATTTGGAGTCGTACCGAGGGGTACCGATCAGGAGTGCTAAAAAGCAGCTCAACCCGAAGTTCTGGATAGAATGCGTCTTCTTCCTTCGGGTCGATGTGGCTTAGACCACTCTCTACTTACTCAACCCATGTGGGCAACATGCCCTCAGGGTGACGTTGTCCACCTTCCTCGTCAGGAATTTTGGCAATGTCGCAACACCCCTTCACCACCAGCTCTCCGGTCCGCAACTCCCTTCACGTTACCGAAGGGTTCGACCAACCGACGAACAGCTTCTTCTACAACGTTCGCCAGGACTGGTGAAGTGATCAGCAGTTCTCTCGAAGAGCTCGATGTCGAGTTCAATTCGAACGGCCTCTTTTCCCTCCTGTCTACCCAGGCCTTTGCCTTACCGAAAGCTCTCATCGACCAACAGTCGATGGAAGCGATGTCTGCATTCCCCCTTCGCTGGCCACGACGGACAGCAATGTGGCGTAGCTCAATTTCACCGGTCTAAACCTTTTCTCTCAACCCTGAACGGGCATGCCCGTTTCGGGCACCCGTCACTTCCAGATTGGATCAAGATGACGACGACAGTAACCCATTTCGGTGGACACATTTTCATGACACCAGAAGGCATCGTAGATGCCTACCGGCTGCTTCAGGAAATTGACCGCTTACGATATCAGTGCGAACTGCTTCGGCAGGGCCGCTCCGACCTGTCACTGTGCATGAGCCGCAAACCGGTGAAACACATTGAAGGGACGAAGCTGCTGGACACTCAGACCGGCGAAGTATTCGACATCAGAGACAAGCAAGGCTACCTGGTCGCGCTTCAAGCTGAGGTCCAGCAGCTGCGTTTTGACTTAAGCCTCCAGTATCTGGGGCACCGTGAATCGTTGACTACTGCACATCAGGTGGTCCAGCAAATCCAGGATCTGCACGGCCAACTTGATGGACTGCTGGAGATGCCCGCAAAGCAAATTTGCGCCCGCATCAACAGTGCCACAAAGCTAGAAATCGCTGAACTGGAGCGCGCTATCACGGCCTTCCCGAACGACGGCTACTATAGGACTGAGCTCCGAACAGTGCTGCTCAAACGGCGGCAGGAGCTGGACGGCCAGATTCAGCCGGTTTAAGCGGGAAACAAAAAAGAAATGCCATAGGACTGAACTCCTATGGCATTTTTTTGTCGCCACGGGCACGTAGCCTTGCACCGCGCACACACATCCCGCCCCTGGATGCATTCTTTGTCTTGACTAATTATTGCAACATTGCGAGAAATGTTGAAGTTTCATTGCAAATAACGTATTTCCACGCTATGAATCATGCTCAACTTGAGTCATGACGACTTTGACAGAGAAGCAAAAAAATGCGCGGCCCCAGTTGTGGCCCCCATGGGCACAGCGCCCTTGGGCCGAGCCCATCTTTTCCAGGGATGGCCATGAAAAATCAAACGCCAGAGATCTCATCGGTTTCATCGACTACACGGTGTATCTGCGAGCTCGCCAAATCCAGATGAATCGTGTCGAAACTAAGTTTCAACGCATGCGAATCGCAACCCGTCTGTTGCATCGCCTCCAAGAAATGAATCTCAGGCTGAAATTTTGTGGGGAATACTCACAGAAGATGGCTCGAAGCTACCCGGATGGGCACTTTCCCCAAATTTCGTGGGTGCTCACGAAACCAACGACCTAATCATGAACGACTTCGAACAAAACTCTTTTGAAACTGCTCCTGATGCCGAAACGCCCTTCACTGGTATGTGTCCTGTTACGGTCTCACGTCCGCGCTCCCGTTGGGGGCACGATAGTGGGATGTACTCGATAGCGTGCGACATGGAGGTGTCGGAGAGGTTGGGAGAGGAGGTTGAAGGGCTCCCGGGCTGGATCTGGCACGCTCGTTGCTACATTCTTGGTTTCATCGGCCGATAAATAAATGACCTGAGGCGCGGTTGCAGTTCACGAACTCAATCCACAATACGCACCCACATGCTGCGAAGTAGGTGGGGGTTTGTTTTTGAAAGTTGGGCATCCAACATGTTATCTAGGGTTTTCCCAGGCCGAGCTCGCTGAACAATGCGGCGTAACGAGAGGAACGTTCGCAACCTGGGAAGGGGGGCTCATTCCCCGAATGCCTTCACTCTTTCCAAGATGGCGAAGCTAGGCTTAGATCTGGAATATGTAATTACCGGCAAGCATCGAGAAAAACAAGCTTGTGATTACTCACCCGAAGCATTTAAGAAAAGCATTGAGGAGATAGCCTGGGAATTTCACCTGCATGGTATTCCTGCAATTGAGGTCTGCCACGTCCTAGCAAAATTAGCGGCCGAAATGACTAAACCATGCTCCAAGGCATAATTGACTCTCCACTTAACTTCATTGCATTAATTGACACATAATGAATAAAGAGCTACACGAAAAGCTTGTGAGCTATCTGCAATCCGTTCAGAAAGATTTGAAAAAAATGGGGCTTCAGTCCGTGATTGCACCTTGCTCTTTTCCTCAAGGCAACACGATGTCTCTCATGATTGGTGAGTCCGAGGAATCCGTGGTCGCAGCAAGCACTGCACAAGAAATTGGTGCGGAATATGCACACACCTCCGATAAGGCCAAGTCTGCGCACTTTTCATCCGAGTTGGCCAACAACATTGCTCAACGTGCAATCAACAACGCTGCAATGAACCTATTCGCTGTCTTCAGTGCTGCAACCAATGGCCTACTGTGGATTGGTCATGCCGCGTCCGTCGAAGATGCAATCTGCAGCCTGAACCGGGTTCACCCTTTTGCAAACACAGAACCATCCGACGAAGACGAGTTCCTTTTTGCAGTGAATGTAAGCCCTGAAGAGGCAGCAAAGATTGAAGCGCTTACCTTTGGAGCGCCTATTCCTGAGCTGCAGAACGAAGCGACTGAAATCACCTATGCGCAGGCGCTAAATATTGTGATCAGGAATCAATAATAATATTAGGCGTCGAATTAGGCATCAAGGATCAACCGCGATGGGGGCCATTACGTGCTCCCTGAATTCGCTCACTGAGGTCACAGCTGCGGTTCTTGCATCCTGCTGAGATCATCTCGCAGGCCTTTACTGTTGGGGGTCTCATACCGAAAGGTTTATCTAGAGCGCCTCGGTAGTTGGAAGGCGGAGAGAAGTCGAAGCGACTCCTTCTCGAACTCCAGATCGGGCATGTCGTGTCCATGGGATACCTTAGCTACCAGCGCCTGCTTTTTCAGGTGCATGGGCTTGCCGCTGGACGGCAGGAATTGAGGGGTTTGACGCGCGTGCTGAGAGGTGGCGAGCATAAAGCTTTGCATAAAAGACTCCATTCTTGTTTTCGTAGGTCTGGCCGCTGGCCAAGCAAATTCATTCGCGCACGCAGAGAATCACCGGCCGTCAAGGGGCTGAAAATAATGGGGTGCGCGGGAACTAAGGCAGTAGGGCAGTGCACGCGCCTGGCATATGAGCAACAGGCAAGTTAAGCATATTGGGTTTGCATGCACGCACGGTAACGCTTAGCGGGCAAGATTATATCGGCTTCACAGCCATCTTGCACAGGATTCGTAAAATTCACTCGAAAACAGGGCAGGGCCTAATTGTTCGGAAATCGACATGTTTACGAGCCTTGATATTCATTGTCACCTTCTATGCTTGCAAAGCCTCAGATCGTGGGGTTCCTCTCGCATCTCAAATGAATACCAAAATCAAGTACAGCGCCCTGGCGCTGGCCTGCTCTGTCCTGATGTCCGCGTGTGGCGGTGCTGGTGATGAAAACGAGGCCGCCAAGCCCGAGCCAACACCACCTGCGACTGGCGCTGTCTCGAACCTGGGTAAGGACACGTTCATCATGACTGCTGTGGACGGCGATACCTTCCGCATCGTCTTCGACCGCCAACACAACATCGCATCTATCTCCCCCCTGAACACGCTGTTCGGCGTGGCCGAGACACAGAACATCCCCGTCAAGATCACCGATTCAGCACTGGGCATCACGCTCTATACCTCAGTGAACGAAGACCGCTCCAGCGGCTCACCCTGGTTCGAGATCTTCACCTCCCCCAACGGCGACGAAATCGTTGGCCAGGTGGATATTGCAGACCTGAAATCCAATGTGATTGGCACCAATCTGCAGATCAACCGCACATCCGAGCTGCCCATCTCGGGTGCTTACAACGGGGTGTCGATTGAAGCGGCCAGCGCTCACGCATCCAAGAAGCTGACCGACTTCGGCATTAAGAACGAAAACGGACAGTTGACCTACTGCGACAACGGCTTTTACTCCAACAACGTGTGCTCCGGGACCGAATACAGCGCTTCCTACGGCTCCTCGATCTTCGGGGGCATGGCGCGGCTTATGGTGAACATCGACGGCAGGAGCATCAACTTCGCCTACTTGCTGCTGGCGCGCAATGGGGCTGAGTACAGCCTGATTCTGGACCGTGTTCAAAATGCAAAGGGTGAAGTGGTATACGGGACTGGATTCGCCGCACCTGCTAAGAACTTTACGTTGACCAGCCCAGTCAAGTCCTACTTGTGCGTGAAGCACGATGCAACGGGTGGCTCGTTTCTGACCTTGCGTGACGATGGTTCGTACACCGAGGCCATGTACGACGCCAAGCTCAACCCCTTGGGCGAAACAGCTGGCTCCCTGGCGTTCAATCAAGCCGTGGGTAAGTATGGGATCGTCATTGCCCCTGGAATCGTCTCGATGATTGAAGGGGGTGGTTCGCTGCCGGCGAACGGCGGCACCAAGTATCCTCGCGGGCTGAACTTCAGCAGGAACATGATGGTATTGGCTCAAGAAGGCTCGCAATCGCTGGCGGTCTGTCGCTCCGACACATTGGTCATGAAGTAACCAACAATTCGCCTTGAAAAGCCGCATTTGATGCGGCTTACTTCTTCTAAAATCAACTCACTTTTGCTTCGGCAAGATCTGGCCTTGGCCAGCATTACTTTTTACCCCCCCCCTGACGGGCACTAGCTGCCCTGCGGGGCCGGTGTCCGTCTCTTCCACACTAAGAGATGGATATGAAAATTCAAAGCATCAATGCTAAGCAGGCACCTGCTAACCAGACATCGGTTCAGTTTGGTGACCAAATCTCTGAACAAAGGAAGGTGCGGGAAGCAGCTGAGGAATCGGCCGTAATGCTCGTGAGCCTCGACGGTGGCAAGACTTATTTTCCTGCGTCCAACGGTGTGCGAATCATCTACAAGGACGTGCCAGTTCCTGGTGAAGATGAACCCGCTGAGCTGCATCTGAATGCGTCGTCTGAGGGCGTGATTACAGACCTGTGGCTATCTCGTAAAGAGCACCTGGATCACAACTTGGGCACTAGCTCAGCGATGGTGGATGACATGATTGAACAACTGATCGATGATCTTGTTCTGAATCACGTTTATTTGCCGAGCCCTGGCCTTTAATTGCCACAACTCAAAGCCCAGCGCACTTCGGTGACTGGGCTTTTTTAATGCGTGCCGGATTTTTCGGTTCCTTGCGCGGCTGACCGACCACGGAAAGATGAAACGGCATAAGTAGCCAATAGTTATCACATGCACTTGTGGCTAGGTACTGACCAACTGCTTGATATGAGATGCGCCGAAAAAAAATAATACCAAGGTCGATCTTGAGAGGGCCGTAGAGAAGCTAAAAATACAACAACGGCTTGCGTTACGCGCGTAACTTTGCTATTATTAGATCCTTTAATAGGAAAGGCAAACCCATGTCAGCGTTGGAAGTAACTCAAGCACAAGAAAAAAACGGGACCGTGATGAAGTGCTCCGAGTGCAAATTCTGGAAGAAGTCCGAGAAAGGAAGTGCTGGTTGGAGGAACGGTTTGGGTTGGTGCACCAACGTGCCAAACTTTTATGCTGTGTCCAGCGAAGTTGAAGACTATGACCCCGAGGATGGTGAGGCGGGTGGACTTGTGTTCAAGCCGGAGTTTGCTGGCGTGAAAGCGGTTGGATTGGATGCATCTGGCTATCAGGCATATCTTTTAACAGCACCGAACTTCGGTTGCGTTTCATTCATCCAGAAGGCATAGGGATGCACAGGCCAAAAGACCAGCACAGCGAGCCAAGGCTGAAGCCAATCGAATAAAGATCTGCAACGCAGTAACGCGGCAGCAGGCACAGGCCGGCATTATCGCAAACTGGTCACGCAGAGTGCCTAGCGAAGCTACGGCATAAACAAATAGGAAAGCCACGATGGCACACAAGACTTGGAACGTCCGCGTTCACACGGCAAAAGGCCCAGTGAACCTGGGTCAAGTGGGTGAAGATAATGAAGAGCTGGCCCGCTGCGCAGCGTTGTCGAAATTCGGCATTCCCGAAGATGAGGACACCGATCCGAACCGGCGCGGCATCCGCTTTGATGACGAATTCGATGTGAGCCCTGCATGAGCGGCTTTTCCATTCCCCTTTCTCGTCGCCAGCGGTGCGAAGCAAGTGGGAAACCATACACCCGCTACCTCCGCGCTGGCGTGCCGGATGAACACAACATGCTGAACTGCCCCTCCTGCGGCAAGCGCGTGACACTGCGCCCCAAGGATTCCACCGGCCAGGCCGTTGTGATTCCACGGCACCTTGAACGCATTATTGGCCTTTGAATGCCTGCATAGCAAAGCATGAGCAAACGTAGACACGTGGGCGAAGTTGTCGTGCTCGATGATGAGGACGGCACCCCACCATATTTCGCCCGAATTGATGGTTTGGGGGCCGAAAGTAGAGACAGATGCCCGCATTGCACCTTTGACGACGACCACGACCAAGCGTGCGCAGAGTGGCCGAACGTTCAGGTCCTGGACCAAAACCGACAGCCCACTGGTGAATGGGTACACCATGTCCCAGAATGCCAGATGACTGACCCAGATTGAAAGAAACTAGGGAATCACCAATGCAAGGCACTGAAAAAAGGAGCCCAGCTTCGTGCTGGCGACAAGCAACGAAAGAGGACCGAGAATCGGGCTTGGAAGTCCGGTGGAAGGCACCTGATGGATCTTGGCGCTATCCGAGTGGCATCCAAGCCGAGAACCTTCTGCAATTCGAAACTGCACGCTGCGAAGTTCGCGTCGTTTAATCCAAAGGAAATCATATGGAGCAGGGTGCGATCATCATCAAGGAATTGACGGGGCAATGGCCTGTGTACCCAGGCCATCCATTAGTGCTCGCCACAGCGATCATGCGGGTCTTCTCAAGCTTCACTGAAGCGAACCAGGCCACTGGGCACGGGTACTGTCAAGCGCTGGCTGATTCGCGCATCCCAGGCGCTGGCGATCATGTTGGAGCTGCCATGAGAGCGCTGGAATTAGGTGCCCGTGGCCAAGACGTTGATGCGATGGTTGCTTATGCAAAGCAATATTGGGAACACGGCCAAGCAGGTGGGCATGTGAAGAACGTGGCTGACGGTAAGGCACAAGCCGAGAAGATCGAGCCGCACTTTCGCACCATCGCTCCGGGGTGGTTCACACACAATACCCAAGCAATAGAGCAAAAAATCGGCTCGGAGTAGCACATGGAACTGGCTACATGGGTGTCCGAGCACATGGCAATTTTTATTGGCTTTCCACTGCTGCTTGTGGCTCTGCTGATACCGATCTGGGTTACAACTCGTTGCTCGCGTGGTGGCCGTAGCAAAGCAGCTAATGGTGGCGATTCCACATACGTTCCCATCGTGCCAGATTCAGCGGCTGGTTCCGTGGGCACTGATTGATCTAGGAAAGCAGACATGATCCCAACAGAACATCGGGCCTCCTTCACCATCTTTGAAGATGCTGATGGCTATTGGTTTGTGCCATCGGAGAGGGAAGCCGATCCAAAAACCGTGACCAGGCCCAGCGGGCCGGCATACACCACCAAAATCGCAGCCTGCCGTGCAGCGCTTGCGATGGCCGCTGATGCAGGGGCAACAGAGCTTCATTTGTATGGCATGGGCTCGACAACCACGATCAACAAGGAAGCTAAACAGATAGGAATTAAATCGTTTGTTTACTGGCCATCAATTACGTCTCGGATAGCCCATTTTGTGCCGCATAGACAGCGTAGAGCTCTCGTCCAGAGTTGACCCAGAAAGCTCAACGTGATGCGACATGGCATAGACGCCCCTCAACAACGGGCGGGAAGCGCTAGCATGTTGTTTCGTGTGATGGAGTCACACCAGCGTGCGGTGCCCCGATGGTGCTGCAAAACGAGGTGGCAATTGATGCCACTGAAGTTGCGCACAGCAAGCGCTGCCAGCGGCACGGATGCAAGCAGCTTTGTCCCCAGCAGGGCCAAGGCACAAACAAATAGGTATGCAACCGGCCCCAACAGGGCTGGCCTAGGCTCCAGTACAACGCAGTAGTGCATTGCAGTGCAGTTATTAACTATGTGGAGGAATATGGCCAAAGAGAGCATTCGTAGATACCTAGAGAGTGGCTTGATTGTGGGATGTGCCACTGCTGCGATATACCTTGTGATGTCGCTGATGGGTTGGATTCAAAAGGAAGTCGCTGAGATAGGATTCCTGGCAACCGTTGCTCAACTGGGAAGTTACGTGCTCGAAAACCCAATAGCAATTGCTTGGCTGTGCGTGTTCTTAGTTCTTTTCAGAATCTTGGGCTTGCCTTACGTCCTCTCAGCGTTAGAAGACCAAGATTCCTTTCTCTCGCGGCTTAGCGTACTTGTCGTTGGTGGCCTTGTAGTCTTCGGCGTCACGAGTCTTGGGGTGCTCACCTTTGTTCGCTAGTTGGCGTGGATTAGGCGGGCTAAACGGCACAAGCCAGGCCTCAGCGTTGAGCCCATGGGCTCACCACACGACGACACAAGTCATCTTCTCGCCAAAGTACGCCCGTTGGCTGCCAGGATTCATCTGGCTCTTCTTGGGTTCTGGTTGCCTGCTGAAAGGCAAGGCGACTGATTGACATAAGAGAATTAAGTGAACAATGGCTGGAAGAAAAATTGAACACTGTTCCCCTGCGTTGGAGTTTTCACGCCAAGATGAGGATGGTGAGACAACCGTTTCCTGCTGTGCCAAAAGCACAAGCGACGCTACCATATGGTCGGCTGTGGTGAAGTGGATTCGCGAAGAGGGGCTCTTTACGGAAATGCCAATGCAGGTTATTGGCAACATGGAGCATGAGACTTACACCAGTCGATTTTTGTCCTGCTATCAGTTTCGTCAACCTGAAGACATGACTCCACAAGGACTGATTAATCTACTACTGGAGCGTGGATTCGTCAAAGTAAACGATACAAGTCTTACAGGACGTGGTAATTTATGAGCAAGAAAATTCTAAATTTACTAAGGTCTTTGAAAAGGCGCTGGTATTTCAACAGTGCAATCAAAAAGTTAACGGGCAATAGACCCGGTGAAAGGAACATAAAACTCACAACCAATGAAATTAATGCATTGGCCTATATTCCACTAAAAGAAGCGATGGAAAGAATCAGGCATAATGAACCCAACGCTTCGCGTAAAAGCTCAGCGTAGCAATTAAGAAAGTAAACTTTGACGACAGCTGACTTCTTAAACCTAGCCGGACTCTCTCTTATCACTGTTGGCAGTATTTGCGCGGCTCGGTCGGCTCCTACCACTGCTTTTGGCCCTGATGGTAGCGTATCCCTTATTGACCCAGAGCTGCAAGGAGAAGCTGGCAAAATGATGCGTATAGCCATGCACAAACGACAGAAGCGGTTTCCTCAGTTTCTGTGGATGGTTGCCTTTGGCGCAATTTTGCAGGGAGCTGCTGTATTACTTTGACAACCGTAATCAGTTTTCATTTGCTATCAAACAATAAAAACCATTGCTGGGCTGTTTGTTCGCACTGGTGAATACCTAGAATGCCTGCAATGATTGCCATGAAGGCGCAAGGCTAGTCTCTTCTCAACTATCTCCAACAAACCCTGGTGCTACTACAGCACCTTTTTTTTTTGCCCTGGCCCCGCATGTGCATGCATCAAAAGATGCACATTTCGCCATCTTTGATCAGTTGCACTAAAGCGGCTTTTGTGTACTATTAATTGAGACAGCAATGAGCGATCAGCCTCGCGAAGTTGACCCAGCAGGCGCAGCAACGCAACAAGTAGAGCCTTGAGAGGGGCACTTGCACTGATAGCGAATTGCTGTACCATAAAGTGAGACAGCGATAAACATCAACCCTAACTGGAGAAACACACTATGGCCATTCCCCAATCCCTCAAGTCTCTGCACGTTCATATGGGCAACGACGCCAAACAAAAGGGCATCACCGACGAAGATCCCATGATCACCAAGGGAAGCGGTTTTTCGATTGCCCCGGAGCTCTTGGAGGAAGAAGAGGACTTCAACACCCGTGGAGCCTTCATTGGCAAGGAAGAATATTTCTCGCAACCCGAGGTCGTTGACGAGATCCGTAAGCTCGCAGATGCCTATAAGCGTGGTGACATGGTCCCCGCCATTATCGTCAAGGTAAAAGATGGCCGCGTCCTTGTCCGGGATGGTCACCGCCGTCGTCGCGCTATCCTGCTGGCCAAGTCGGAGGGCGCGGATATTAAGCGCATCCGTGTAGAGGAGCAGTCCGGTGACGAAGACGCTCAAACTCTGCTGATCGTCACCAGCAACAACGGCGCGCCCCTGTCCGTGTTGGAGCGAGCTGTCGTGTTTGATCGCTTGAACAAGGCCTTCGGTTGGAAAATTAGCGAGATCGCCACCCGTGCCGGTGTCACGCAGGAGAACGTCCGCCAGTTGCTCAAGATGATGGAGCTCCCCCTTGAGCTGAAGAAGATGATCCAGCGTAAGGAGGTATCGGCCACATACGCCATGGAGCTCTTCGCTGAGCATGGCACCAACGCTACTCAGATGATCAAGGATGAGCTGGCCAAGAAGCCTGAGTCTGGCTCCTCGGCCGACAGCAAGAAGCCGAAGAAGGTTACGAAGAAGAGCATGGAATCCACGCCGCGCCTGACACGCAAGGTGGTCACTCAGTTGCATTCCAGCTTTGTTTCGCTCACCACTCGGTTGGAACAAGCGAAGCCAACCACGAAGGGCACTTTCATGCTGGAGATCAGCAATGAGGACATGGAAATGCTCCAGAAGCTCAAGAGTGAAATGGCTGCAAAAGAAGCACCTGAAACTAACCCTGATCAGATGGAACTGGTGTGATGGCGCAAGGTCAAGAGCATGGGCAAGGGCCCGCAAAGGATCTGCGTCGAAAGTACGACCTCATCTATGCGCTGGCCACCTTGCCAAAACCTGATATCCAGCTGCTGCAGCGGACAACAGACATCCCTCTGTCCACGCTCAAGCGGCAGCTAGGTATCCTGCGCAGTGATTTCGGTATGCACATTGAGTTCATGCGGGAACCTGGCAAGCGTGGGGGAAGCGGTCAGTATGTGGTGACTGACTGGGGTGTGATAGAGAAAAACAAATTCCTGTTGTTCTGGGCGAACGAGCGGCCACGACCAAGAGGGGCGCAGCAATGCTGACAGTAAGCGTAGACGAACTGATCAAGCGTCTCGAAGCGAAAAAGGCTGAGGGCCATGTGGACGGCGATACCTTGGTAGGCATCCCAGGCCTGGATAACAATGATCAGGTCGGAAAGGTTCGGCTGGAAATTGAACTAAGCACCACAAGCATTGCAAAGGACGAATTTCAGAAGGACTGGAACCTATGCCGCAAGGTCTCGCGCGGCGGTATCAAGGTGCTACTGTTGACATGACGCAGGCAAACACGCCTATGACCGACGATCCCATTTGCCTCATTAGCAACTGGATACCGAAGTTGGATGCATTACCGCTTGAATGTGATGGCATGACACGGTGCATCTCTGCCTTGCTTGCAGATGCGAAGATTGAGCACTTGGTGCACTTTGGGGAGCTGAGCGCCCAGGGGCGGAAACCGATCATCCACTGTTGGATTGAGCTCTCCAGCAGCGAGATTGTGGACCTCCGAGCTCGCATGTGGATGGGCGACAAGCCAGGTGTTCCCCACGGCGTATTCACGCATGCCAGCGCCAGCGCTGTCAGCTACATGACCCGATCCAAGCAGACCCCCGACCAGTTCGCAGCTTCAAACTGGTTGTTTGAGATCTTGACTGGCCAGTCGCTTGAGGCTTTCAAGGGTTGATCCACGGCGTGCAAGCCTGAACATGGTATTAAGCGACACAGCGTGCCTGGATCACGCGACGTTGCTTGCAAATAGGAAAGGTGCTCTTGAGCTTTCCTAGTGGAATTTAGATTCCAATCGCTGTGTACCGAAAAATCTAAAGCCTTAACAAAGGCCACGATTTTCTGAAAATTCATCAAGAGGCGGCGGCAGTTGCACTGAATGCGGTTTTCCGTATTTTGGATTGAGACATGCTCTCAAGATCAACACCCCTCAAACGCGGAACCTCGACCCTCAAGCGTTCCGCAATGAAGCCAGGAAGTGGTTTCAAAAAACTCGCTTTCAGTCCGAAAGAGATCACCGACGAGGACGGCTGGACACGGCCACTGAAGTCCACCCGTGCGCTTCCGCAACACCAGCCTCAATCAGAGCGAGTGAAAAGCGTGGTGACGATTCCTGACCCCAGTCTTTTTCGTTTGCCTACCCATGTGTCATCGGAAGTAATAGCGAAGCCCAAGACTCCCAAGTTGCGGAACTCAGCTTTGCTGGAGATGGCCGAAGGGCGCGATTGCCTACTACGCGCCCCAGGCTACCCATCCCATGATCCCGCCACCACCGTTTTCTGCCACGCTAATTGGTCAGATATGGAAAAAGGGGGAGGGCGCAAGGCCCAGGATATGTTCGGCGTCTGGGGGTGCGCGCCATGCCACTACTGGCTGGACCAAGGGCCGGCACCATATGCAACTAAGCGGCTTATCTTTCTGGTGGCCCTGGCCAAGCAGCTTGATGCTTGGAAGGTGATCGCGGAAAGTCCCAGCGAACCGGTGCGCTTCAGAAAGGCCGCGAAGTGGGCACTTGAGCATTACGGTAGTTCTGGCTTTGACATTGAAAGCAAGATGACCGAAGCAGAAGAACTGAGCAAGTTTGTTTCTGAAATTCCAGTATTTAAGCCACTGGAAATGGACAACTGAGCAGTAAAACCCTGATAGCGATGCTAACTCGCTTCTCTCCACACCCAAATGACTTTCGACCCCGTGGCGATGCATACGTTGATGCGCAAAAGAGAACCGATATCGCCCCCTGGACCGATTCTTTATGACTTCTACTGTTAACGGGAATGTGTTTCTTTCGTTTGGACCGCAATCAGCTCAGGCTCTGAGCAACGAGTGTTTGCGGCTGGGGAATCAGGCAGTCTACTGCTCCAATACTGCGCGCATGGCGGGTGCGCGTGTTGCAGCTGGAACACCTGAGGCGTTGGCGCGGCTTCGTCAGCTGCTAGCCCCTCATGCGCTTGAGGTTCAGAAACGATCAACACCCGAACTTAGCGATCACGCAAATTCGTGGCTGAGCCGTGGTGAGCGCGGTCCGGCAGCGGACAGTATTTTCCAGCACCTCACTGGCATTCAAGTGCTCAAAGGGTCCTGGGCCAAAGGCTTCCCCTACCACCCGGTGAGCACCGACGATCTTCGCCAATGCTTGGAGCTGCTCAACGAAGTGCCTGAGCTCCAAGCCAAATTTCATTTGCATATGCCATCTGCCAGCACACAGTGGGCGCAGCTTTGTCAGAAGTGGTCAACCCTGGCCAAGCTCATGGAAGACAAGAAAACGATGGCCGCACGCATTGCCATTCTGGAAATAATCCAAGGATAGAACCATGGAAGGCCAGTTCACGCTCTCATACTTGCACAAGCTTGGGCTGTGGTTCATTACTCGACACTCCACAGACGAAGGCCGCGCAGTGGCACAAACACATATGGCTGCCAGGAGTCCCATCACTGCCGTCGCATGGCTGATGATGTTCAATGGCGACAGCAGCCCCTTTCACCCCCTGCAGACACTCAAATCCTTCTGGGCGAAGGCGAACGACCTCACACCGGCTGCGGAGCCGATTGCACACTTTCTGCTGGCCTTGCATGAGCCGCTTAAGTATCGAATGAGCGACAGCCTGTTTCTACAGATGGATCAGCAGGAGCTCGACATGGCACATGCGCTGTGGGATTTCCTTGATGTCCAGGGCAACCCTCTGACCTTTTGGCTGGGACACCTGGGGCACACTGTCAACGTGAATCGTCAAATGGAGATGCTTGCTGAACGCTGGAGCATCCCGGCAGTGGCCGCGTAAAGCAAGTTCTCACGGCTTTCGCCAAGAGCTGGGCTGGCGCTGGAATGAGCTAAAGCACTTCAAATGCTTCTCAAAACTACTGCACCAAGTCCTGCTTGGTTTTTAACATGCCTGCCATGCCAAGCAGTTCGACAAAGGCCAACTCCAAAACGACCCGATACAACGCGCGCAAGAGCGCAGACAGCGCGACACAGATCCGCCTGGACCCTCGTGGCATCTTGGACCATGCCATCCAAGAACACAAAGGGGATGTGCATAAACAAGTTTCATACTTCTACAAGCACTACCCTGTGCCCGCTGCCCAGGGCCGAGCCCGAGTAGTCTCCGCTAAGACACTTACAAAGTACGTCTTGGCTACCCACATGCTGATAGACGCCTTGAAAGCGAAGGGCGTCAAGCTTCACGGTGTCAATGACCTTACAAGTCGGCACCTGCTGACGGTAATGCGGCATTGGGAGGCAGAGGGAATGGCATCGTCCTCCCTGGCAACTTACTTTTCATGCCTGAAGCGCTTTTTCGGCTGGCTTCGTGTGAAGCTC
Organism: Comamonas sp. w2-DMI; assembly: GCF_040187735.1. NCBI lineage: Bacteria > Pseudomonadati > Pseudomonadota > Betaproteobacteria > Burkholderiales > Comamonadaceae > Comamonas > Comamonas sp. w2-DMI. The sequence continues at coordinate 37,336 of NZ_JBANEL010000013.1, forward strand.
CCCTATGAAAGCGTGCACGAGACCCTGGTGGACCCGAATCGGGGCAAGCGGGCCATGTCTGCCACCACCTCTCTCGCATGGAGTGCGAAGGGCGTGGATTTTCAGTCAGAGTTGGTCAAGATCCATGAGCTTGACCCCCTGGTTGCATTGCAAGCAGAAATGGTTGCAGCTTTTGGCCTCCGTGTCATGGAGGCATGCGCCATGCGTCCGATTGAATGCGACCGAGGCAATCACCTCGCCATCACGTACGGCGCAAAGGGTGGGCGAGGGCGACAAGTGCCGATCACGAGCCAATACCAGCGCGAAGTCTTGGATAAGGCGAAACAGTACGCCGGCAAGCACAACGGCTTCCTAAGAACGAATCGGTTCACGCAGAAGCAAGCCTATCGACGCTTTTACTACATCCTGGAAAAAGCTGGTGTCAACAAGGCAGAAGCGGGGGTCTCAGCTCACGGCCTGCGCCACGAGTACGCCAATGACATCTACACCCAAGTGACGGGTGAAGCCTCGCCTGTCAATCATGGCAAGCGCGTCAGCAAAGAACAGGATCGAAAAGCGCGCAGCCAGGTCACAGAAGCACTGGGGCACTCCCGATTGGCCATCACATCGAACTACCTTGGATCGCACGTCATGATGGAGCGGGCCAACCAGAAGCGGTTAGCCAGAATGCATTCGACACTCACGATGGAGGGAGCTGCTTTGCACCTTCACCATCGTGAGATCCAGCGCGCGGCCCGACAGGAGGAACCTGGCGTAGAGCTACGGTTATTCGTCACTGGGCCTGCTGCAGACGGAAAGGACATTGTTGGCGTCCCCATAGTTCTCGCCTGCGGTCTCTACCAGCCAGGTGGTCTACCCGCTCAGCGCCAGCCAACCGAAGAGCAGCGCCAGAAACTAGCTTCGGTTTGCCAAGAGATGCTGGGGCTGTGGTGCGTCGGCCAGCTCAATGAGAGCGTGCCGAGCAATGTGTCACGGGTTGAACTCATGTTCCATGACGACTAAGGGGTTTTAATCACATTCTGTAACGAATTTAGTTTTCGGCTACAGTTCATCTGCTTTTAAACCTTCTTGGTTGTTTTTCCAACCGAGCAAAAACTTAGTTTCAGCAAAGAATCCGTAAGCTCCATGAAAGCCAATTTCCGAGCGCGCAAGCGTTACGACGCATACAAAGCGGATATTGACGTAGTGATCGCCCACTTTTCTCGCCACTGTGGCTGCTTTGTGGGAGCGACACTATATGTTTGCCTTGGCGACAAAAGATCAACCGACAGCACATGCGACGACCGCTCTTCTTAGGCATCTTGGTTTTTTGTATTAAAGTTAGTTTCATCAGTTTTTTCGCAACCACCTACCTTCTAGGAATAGTCAAAAAATACAATGCGGAACTAAGAGCTAGCTTGAACACAGGCTTGGTTGTCGATCCAAGTTGGAATCCCAACGCTTTGCTGGTCAAAGGCTGGGCTCCAATGCCACCACCTCTGTCTTTGCCCGCCTACCCAGGCTCTTTACGAGGCAACATGACTTTGCACAGAGAACTGTTGCGCGAGTTCGATGATCAAGCTGAGCTAAAACTAAGTTTGCCAATTCAATCGGCACCTGTCGATCTTCCAATCCGTCCCTTCGGGAGCGAGTGAGCGGCGGCGCAGTTGCACAGAATTCGTCTTGTGCTAAAAAATTAAGACACACTTTTAAAGGATGCAGTAGACATGAGCGTGAGTGACGTGGATTCCCCAGCCGGTGATGAGCAGGTACAACTGGTTTTGCAGCCAGATCTGACAGATGTGGTAGCTGTCTCAACATCAGAGGTAGACCAGCTGGAGTCGGATAAGGCGCAGAAGATGCTGGACTTTGATGACAGCACTATCCGCGTGTTAGGCCACAATGAAGTTCCAGTCATCATGCGCTCCACGCGCCTGAAAGCTCCACTCTCCGTCAGCCTGAACGACCTGTACATCGTTCCTGGCATGAATCCACGTCTCGACACCGAAGAGTGGGAGCAACACATCAATTGGCTGGCTGATCAGATGATCAGTGAAGGGTTTCGTGACGATTGCCCTCTGCTCGTCTTCGCCACAACCGATCCGCGCACAAACCGACCTGTGTACGGGATCATCAGTGGTGAGTCACGTTTCCACGCGGTAGCACGTGCGAACAAGCGTGGGGCTCAGATTTCGGCAATCCCTGTCACTCTGGCAGCCGAAGGCATGAGTGTCGAAGAGATGACCGTGCAATTGGCCACCTCTAACACTGGCAAGCCATTCTCCCCCCTTGAGCAAGCCATTCTGGCTCAGCGCTTTGCGAAATGGGGACGGGAGCCCAAGGAAATTGCCAATATCCTGAAAGTCTCCGTAGCCTATGTAACCCAGCTGCTCAAGATCGCCAAGGCTCCGAACAAAGTTCGCACGATGATCAAAGAGGGCGCCGTTTCGTTTGGCGCTGCCCTGGCCGCACTCAATGCCGATCCCGCAACGGCTGTCGCCACTCTGGAGCAGACTGCGCAAGCGGCAAAGGCAGCCGGAAAAAAAACCGGCACGACGAAGTTCCTGCCCGAACAGCAGGCTACGAAAGCCGCTCGTGCTTTCGGCCCCCAGATGCAGAGCTTCCTGGTGAAGCTCAAGAGCAATGAGGGTGTGTTTGCGCTCATGGACGACGAGGATCGTCAGACTCTGGATTCGATCCTGGAAGAAATCAAGAAGATGGCGGAGCGCAAGCCAGAGGACATTGCCAAGGCCAAGGCCGAGAAACAAGCAGCCAAGAAGGCTGAGCGTGAAGCCAGGCAGCAGAAGCGTCTTGAGGAACAGGCCGAAAAGACCCCGCGAAAGGGTAAAGCCCAAGCTGCAACAAAGAACCCTGGCCAAGCTCCTGACGGAGGAGTAGCGGATGGTAGTGCGGCTGATACACCGCCACAAGAACCTGCCAGCAGTGTGTCGAAGAAATCGACTGCAAAAAAGCCAGCAGCCAAGGCAGCGCCTGCTAAGAAAGCAACGGTTTCTACGAAGCGAGTGCGCGATCCTGACGCCCAGCACCACCCCGAAGACTGAAGCTTTCGCTCAGCATCATGAATAAAGGAGCCTGAGGCTCCTTTTTCATTGGTCCTTTGGTGGACGACATCCTTCCTTGCAGACAGCATGGATGCTACCGAAAAGCCGTTGCTTTTTAAGCATGGCCATCATTCGGTGCTTACCGCACAGGGTACAGGATTGTGTTGCTCCTGCTAGAGATAGCCCTCCATCCAATCTACCTACGTTGCGTGTTTGTTGAATCTCTGGCACGGAATTGCCGCTGTAGCCCATACGCGCTTTCACAGTGAATGGTGGAATAAATATAGCGATAGAAACAGACCTTTCGTCCAACTAAATTTGTGAAATTTCACTAAAAATCAGCTTTATGGAGTCTCTAAAGAAAATCTTCTGGCGTATTACCAAAGTCTTTCTCTTCATCTGCCTTGGAATTTTCCTCGTTGCTGGCGCTGGGGCCTATTTCGTAACGTCCACTGATTTCAAAGCTCGTTATGACGTAGTTCTGAAGGAGATGGCTACGCAGGAAACTCAGGCCCAAGATAAGAACAAAGTCCTTGACGAGCGCAAAAAAACGGCTACGATTAAATGACTTTGCCTTTGGCAATTTCGTAGCCTCGCGCTATCAATTCTCTCGCAAGAGAACTTCTACCACCCTATGGGTCATCATGACCCAGCAGGGGCGTGCTGACCCCTTCCATTTGGAGTCAGCATGGATATCTCGCCGGATATTGCACACTTCCTGATTCAACCTTCTTTCGAGCACTGCTTGAGCGAAAAGTCTCTGGAGATCGTTCGAACTGAACAAGTCGAACGTGGTGTCCCCGTTGTGTTTCTCGCAGGTGAACAAGCCGTTGACATCGTCACCGGCCAACTTCAGCCTAAAGAAACTTCTTCAGCAGCACGAATCTGCTATTTCCACTTTACGCGTGAGACATCACTTTTGATTGCAAAGGAGACGAGGACTCAACCCGAGTTTTTGCCTCCTTGCGATTAATGCTGCGCGCGTAATGATTCAATCCCACCCGGTAGGGCACTTGCTGCCTTACCAGGCCGGTGCTTTGCCATTTCCCTTGATAATGAGGTAAAGCTATGTTCCGTTCTTTTTCCAAACTGATCGCTATCGCAGCACTGGCAATCACTGCTACCGGATGCGCTATCAATCAACACCAGCAAGCCGGTTCCGGCGCTGTTGAGTTTGGAGTTGTCCTGCAAGCCCAGAAAGCGTCCGTTGCATCTCACGGCCAAGAGGCCGGGATAGCTGCACTCGGTGGCATTCTGGGAACTGCTTTGGGCGGCGTTATTGCCAAAGACAAGTCGTGGGGCACTCGCGCTACCGCCATGTCGATTGGTGGAGCCGTTGGAGGCATGGCCGGTAACGTCGCAGCGAAAGCTGTTGGCATGACCGAAGGCCAAGCTCTCATCGTGCTCAACGGTGATCGCCAGACAATATCTATCACTCAGCCGAATCTGAACGGCGAAGTGCTCAAGGTCGGTGACCCCATCTACATCATCCGCGAAAGCGGTAATGTCCGGGCAACCCGCATCCAGCCTGGTGACCCTCTGGGAGCCATGTTCGTTGCAGGCCTGCAAGGTAAACGCCTGAAGTAATTCGCCCCTCAAGGTGAACGCACTTTCGAACCGCATTGAAGGTGGTTCACATCAACAAAATAGCCCTGAGTCCGCGATGGATCTCAGGGCTTTTCTTTTGGAGCGTGCGGGCCGGCAGGGGGCTTCAAATCAGCAGAGGGTGCTACCGCCTCCAAAGACCTGCGTGGTGTGCAGAGAGGTGGCCCACATCGTCTTCGCCTTGAGGACATGTGTGGGTACGCCAGTGTTCGTCATGACTACTGAATATCGCGCTTTTCGGCTGCGGCCAGCGCCAGCATCATGTTGGCCTCATCAAAGACCTCTTGCTCGCGCTTCACTGCCAAGATCAGGAGAATTTCGGCATCCCTCATTGCGTCCACAGGATCGCGGAGCTTGTCATGCTCCAAGCGCTCACGAAGATAGTGACTGGTGCTGCGGTCAGCTAAAACGGCTTCCACGGCCTGCGCGTAGGTTTTATCTTGATAGAAGTCCATGCCCTTCAGAGTACCGAAGCACAGCGGATACCATGGGTCATAAACCTGCGATTGTTCGCGCATTTCAGGCAACGACCATCGGCAGCTGCGCCCAGTTCGTCATGTAGTCAGGGCACTTGTTTTGCTGGCGCTGAACCTGTGCTGTCGGCTGTGTCGAAGCCACGTGAATCGTGTGCTTTCCAAAGCGGTCATTGATAGTGTCCATAGCCGACATTAGGCGCGCAGCCCTTTCAGAGATGGGTTTCTCAAAGTCGAACGCCTCTTGCTTCGCTGCGGCCGTCTCTGGTACCAGATCGAGAAGCATCACACCAACCCTAACGATGTTGTATCCAGGCTCAAATATAGTTCTCAGCCCGTGCCTGGCCGCACTTACGATCTCGCGCGTGTCGCTTGTGAACGCCCCCAGCTCAACAACGGTCGTGCGGTAAAAGCGCGGCCCTGGTTTGAAAGGAGAGGTCATAGCGAACACCAGCACCTGTCGCGTTACGCTCCCGCGCCGTCGCATCTTGATGGCCACGTGCTCGGCAAAAGATCCAGCAATATCCACCAGAGGCTCACGCAAGCGCACAGGCTTACCTAGAGAACGCGTGCACGCCATCTGCTTTCGTGGTTGAGGCTGGCACTCAAGCGGTATACAGGCGACACCATTCAACTCCCGAATTGTCCGCTCCAGCACCACGCCAAACTGCTGGCGAGCGAAGGTCGGGTCCATGCGTGCAAGGTCGAGAGCAGACAGCACCCCGAGTTCCTCCAACCGCTTTGCATACCGAGATCCAACGCCCCAGACATCTTCAACTGGTGTACGCGACATACAGTCGGTGAGTTCATCAGGGGGCGAAGCACACAGGTTACAGAGCCCGGCCATGTGTGCAGGGTAAGACCCAGGCTTACGCCATGTTGCTTTGGAGATATGTGAGGCAAGCTTCGCCAGCGTTTTGGTGGCTCCGATCCCAGCTCCTGTAGGCATGCCAGTCCACTGCAAGATTCGGTCACGCACTCGTTGAACGCGGACAGCAGGATCTCCCGGGTAACCTGTTAGCAACGCAAACGCTTCATCAATGCTGAACACCTCCACTTCTGCGGAAAGTCCAGAGATTATTCCGTGGATTCTTGAGGAGATAGAACCATATAGTGAGAAATTCGCACTGAGGGAAAATAGATTATGCGAATCCTGCAGATGCTTAATCTGAAACCAAGGCACACCCATTTTCACACCAATGGATCTTGCCTTGGCACTTCGAGAAATTACGCATCCATCATTTGAACTCAATACCACATATGCCATATCAGCCAGGCGCGGCTCAAAAATAGCATGGCAATTAGCGTAAAAATCGGTTGCATCTAACAAGCAATACATACAAACGCCTGCTCATATAGAAAAGCCTGGAAGCGCCAGTATGGTGTGGCTAGCCACACCCCAAATAGAGATTGTTGTACCTTCTTTTGGGATGATGGGAAGATATGCTGGGTTGGCCGCTTCTAGTCGAACTTGGCCATTTTTTCGATACAAGAACTTCAAAGTGAAGTCCGACTGATTCACAGACGCTACCACTACGCGCCCATGGACCGGCTGCTCAGCGCGGTCTACAAGGACACAGCTGCCATCATAGATGCCAGCATCGCGCATAGAGTCTCCGGCGACTCGGAAGTAGTATGTACTGAGCTCGTTTCTCACAAGACGCTTGGTGAGGTTCAAGGCCGCACATGCATGGTCCTCAGCGGGGGATGGGAAGCCAGCTCGCAGAGTGCCGTCGCAGGACAGCACCCAGCAGGGGGACATGGCTAGTTGGATCGGCTGCATGATGACACTGTATTTATATACAGTGCTAGTGTACTCTACGCATCAACAGGTGTGCACCGCCAACTTAGACATAGCCCGCGTACAAGGACCTAAGTAAGTTCAGCGCTACCTGTTCAGTAGCAAAGTGAGAAGAGTGTTTTTTCATGGCCATCTCATAGATTTGGTGGACACGGGATTTTCCATGCGTCTCATCACAAAGCTTCGAAAGCCCCTCGCGTAAGAAAATTAAACTTGCTCGCGCGCCTTCCAATTGCCCCCGGGTGCTCGAATTGATTGGCAACTTGCCATCTTTGACGCACAGAATGAACTGCGCTGAATTTAAAGCGGCTTTATCGATATGATCTAAGCACGCTTGAATGTATGGCATATCGTGACTCGAATTAAGGGCCAAACTACCAAGAATTTTCCAGGAAAACTCAAAATTCTGCACAAAAGTCCTTCGAAAAAAACGACAGTCGATTATGCACAAGACTTATCTATTGGAATCATTGCACTGTTGCAATTTTCTCAATCTCTGCCATCGACTCTTATTAATACACATTAATAAAGCGCCCATCGACAGTGGCTACAAAGCAGGTAGAATGGCATTCGCATTACGCATGTGCCCTTGTGGCAACCTTACTTAAACCCATGTGGGCATCACCCACGTGGTGATGCCTGCCTTCTTAAGGACAGCATCAGATGGAAGTTTTCGAAACTCCGACCATCAACACACGTGTGTGGGCCGCGCTCAGCAAGGAGCAAGTCAATAGCTGGTCGCTCGTTGACCATGCGCAGCAATCGTGCGTGGTGGTCATTCAGCACCGGGTATTGGCCACATTCGCGTACAACCAGACTGGCGAGGACAAGCCGGAAGCATGGCAACAGGCCCGTTCCTTTGCGCGGGACAACAACCTGGTTCGCTTGGCTGTGCCGGATGCGGAATCAACATTCCTGGCATCGCGCGATATCTTCATGTACAGCAAGCTCTATGGTGGGTCAGGCGTGGCCTATGGTGAACCAGCGCAGTTGGCCAGCCAAAAGGTCCATGCAAAGGACATTGAATGGCTGGAAAAACTCGTGCAAGCCATTGGTGTGCACCGTGGCTCATATGTGCTCAACAAGCACGAAGGCTTCCTCGCTGCATGCAAGGCGGATTTGCAAAACTAAGTTTGGTCCGCTAGGATGCCAGGACTCGCTGTCACCAGCTTGTGATTCCTAGCGAATTCTTTATCTCAACCCATGTGGGCCATGATGCCCACGGGGCCATGGCTTGCTACTTCCAATAGGACAACAACCATGGCAAAAAAACCCATCGCTAAAGCGGCCTCAGCTGCTTTCCGCGCATCCCCTACCGCCAACAATCTGCCCCGTGTAGGATCTGGCGACTTCATCTCTGACTGCTACGCATTCGTGCGTGCTGCCAGCTGAAGGAGGGGACATGCTTTCCACCGGAACTCCGACCCCCACCAGCTCTCCAGCCCGTCGCCTTCTGCCGCGATTTCCGCTGGGCCGAGTGACAATGTCTGCAGCCGCTGCAGCAGTGCTTCTGGACCATGAAGACGTCATCTATGACATCTTGCGGCGTCACAGCACAGGAGACTGGGGTGACCTCTGCGAGTACGATAAAGACATGAACGAGGAAGCCCTTCAATCGGGCGACCGGCTATTTAGCAAGTACAGCGCGCTGAATCAGACGTTCAACGTTTTCACGAATGGGCATCGCTCGCATACATCCATCGAGCTACCCTCGGACTACTGATCCAACAATGAGAAAGGCCTCAGCTTCCCACAAAGGGTAGCTGAGGCCTTTTTTTGATCTGTAGGCCATTACGCTCCGCAGAAGGCTCCCGTGAGCGCTAAGACTCGCAGAGCAAGCCCGCCGAGGCCCAGGGCAACGCCGATCAAAATTGCTTGGGTATAGCTGAGGTTCAGCTGAATCGGGTCCTTGCACTTGAACGCGGGCAGCGAGGTTAGTTTCAGCAAATTGGTCATGACAACTCCTTTGGTGGAAGTGAAAAGGTAAATCCGGCGCCGCACTTGCACTGCAGGACGAACCCTGTATCTTGAATGGAGGAGGACGAATATAGTGACCGATTTGGTATCAGATTTTGATGTTTTAACAGTGACTGTGCTCTTGCCCAGCACGGAAGCGGAGCGCGAAGAGGTGTTCAGTCACATTGCCAACAACGGTGACTTGCACGGCTGCATGGCGCTGGGTGCGATGCACGGCAACGCCATCAACTTCTTTCGCGCAGTACATGCACTACAGGACCATGAAGAGGCAGAGCACATTGTCCGACGACTGAGCGCCGAAAACGCGCTGCAGATCCGCAATGCTTTGGCGAAGCGCGTGAGCGCCACCACGCCGGCCAGTGAGACGGCTCATCCCCGGCAAAGCACAGGGCAATTCAAGGTGGCATTGATGATGTTCGCCCTTGGCTTCCTTGCCTGCTACAACTTCTTTTAGGACTTTCTTGTGGCGCTGCTGAGCACCAGTTAAACTGCTCCCACTTCGCTTTGGCGCAGTCGTGTGCTTGGCACACCTTTACTCCCACCCCAACGGGCATCAACCCCGTTAGGAGTTGGTGCCTGATTCCATAAGGCATCAACATGAATGAAATTCAACATCTGAAGATCGGGTTCTCTTCATTCGCTGCAGGCATTGAAGCTGGCCCCGAAGCCGAACGGCAAATCGAAGAGCTCCAACGCTCCTACTTGACCTTTGCAAAGGTCCAGCGTGGCGAAGAGGCATCCTGGGAACTGATCCGTTCCAACATCAACTGGCTCTCCATCGGTTCTATGATGAGGTACCGCGCCGGTCCCGTTTACGAGATCGAAAGCGGAGCACGTCTCTATCACGGCAAGCGCATTAACGCCGAGCGTTACCTGGACTACTACGACGCACTGCCCAGTGTTTGCATTTCCCAGCTCCCAAGCTATGGGCTGCAGGCCTGGATGATGTTTGATAGTCTCCAGGAAGAGATGGAGCGCAAGAGCGCCCAAGGCATTGAATTTGCAAGCGCTGTGACCTATGAAGTCGAAGGCTGCGAGCAAGTGAAAGCCGAAGTGCCATTGACATCTGCTAAGCAGATTTTTTATTTCCTGAACAGCTACTGCCGTGGCAAAGAGATTCGCCTCCTGCTGGGACGCGAAGGTCTAGAACAGGCAACACCAGCACCACTGGTCGATGCACTGCCGCGCTACACCGAAACGCTCTCGCTGTTTTAAGGAGAAAAAGAATGTCTAGTCAGATCTACTACGAACATGCTGTGGTCCGCGTGCCCGCTGAATTTTTCGGTGCATCCGAAGATCAGTTCCTGCAATTGACGCTCGATGGTGACTCCAGAACGTACAACTGGAAGGATCAGCGAGTAAGGAAGTGGCATGTACATTCCTTTGGATCTGCCGACGAGCTCATCGCTGGCGCGATTCAACACGGCTACTACTTTGAGGGTGGCATGTCTGCCTGGAAGAACAACGGCACCTCTGGTTACCTGAAGCCTCAGCAATGGATTCGCAAAGTGCGTAACGCAATTGCCACGGCAAGGGAGTGGCTGCCAGGCACTAGCCTCCTAATGGTCAGCCCAACGGCAGTCATCACCCTGAAAGGGGTTGGCGACATGATTGGAAAGACTCAAGCAGAGCTGGCGCAGGCTATGTACGAACACTCCAAGGCTCATGCCAAGGAGGGTGCTGACTGGCCTCGCTACTGGCACCTCGTGAAGGCCTATGGACCTGACGAGCGATAGCCCACAATAAAGAGACCCCGAGCGCGCACATGCGCAATCGGGGTCTTTTTCTTTGGCTAGGTGACTTGCCAAGCTAAGCAGCAAGAAATACCATCGCGACACTGTTCGCAGTTGTGCCCTCGCGGCATCTTTCACATCAACCCAGTGGGGCACATCCTGCTGGATGGTTGCTCCATGATTCTCTATGAGGCAACCATATGAATTCCATCATCTCCTATCCTGATCGCGGCCCCTGGGGTGACGCTAAATGGCGAGGCAACATGAGTGGCCACGTTATGCGGGACTTGTTCCTGCAGTTGAAGCCACAGACGTTCGTTGATTGCATGGTCGGCTCTGGTACATCCGTGCAAGTGGCCAATGAAATGGGCATCCTCGGTGTAGGCCTGGATCTACATCAGGGCTTCAATGCCGTGAACGACTCCATCCTGAATGCAGTGGGTTACCAGAGTGATCTCGTTTTCTCGCACCCTCCCTACGGCTCGATGATTCGTTACGCGGGGCATGTGTGGAGCGGGGCTACGGAAGCGCAAATGGCAGCCGATCTCTCGCAATGCAGCAGCGATGCTGAGTTCCACGAGAAGATGCAGGCGGTCTTGCTCAACCAGCGCGATGCCACCAAGCCTGGCATGTTCTACGGCACGCTCATCGGCGATTACCGCCAGAACGGGCGATATGTGTCTTATCAAGCTGAAATGATCGCACGCATGCCTAGCGACGAGCTCGCGGCCGTGATCATCAAAGCCCAACACAACTGCACATCAGACTCGCGTTCTTACGCGAATTTGAAGCTCCCTCGCATAGTTCATGAGATGCGATTCTGTGGCAAAAGAAGTCGCAGCCAGTGCTGATTCTCTTGGGCAATCTGGCCAGGGAACAAGCCGCACGGGTCAAGGCGACTTGGAAGGCTGTGATCAATCTCGTGCTGCAGCGCCTTGGTGGCAAAGCTGACCTGAAATCGATCTACGATGAAGTGGCGAGGGCTGCTCCAGAAAAGATCGCTGAGAACCCCTCGTGGAAAGCGAAGTGCCGACAGGTCCTCAACTCAACAGGGCGTTTCACGTCTACTGAGCGGGGTGTCTGGCAGTTCGCCTGACACTGACATCAAAAAAGGCCTCTGGGTATCCCCAGAGGCCTTTTTTTTGTACAGATGTGGAACTTAAAAGCGCGCGCTGTTTAGACATGCCAGCCCGAAAAGTCCGGCAGGTCACGACGCTTGATCGTGTATCGCACCTTAGAGCCAACAGAGAAGTCTGATCTGGCTGCATAACGGATGCTTGTGGTCGCAGCAGCAGCCAGCTGCCGATGAAAGACTTTTGCAGTGGGTTCAGTCGAGGACGGGATTTTCAACTTTCGTATCTGAGACGTTAGATGACCTTGCAAGTCAAGGCCATCGGCACCACCAACTACGACAAATTTGACTGTCCCAACGCATCCCCGTATGAATTGCGAATGCGCAGCCTGCATGGCCGGGCCAAACAACGTAGCTGCCACGAAAAATCCCTCATCGTCATAGCCAGCACCTGCTATGCCCACTTTGAGCCGTTCCATCGCGACAGGGTCATCTACTCGCGGAAGCAAATTGCCTGCAGCGATGACGGTTGCATGGATCTGGTCGCGCCATTCATCGGCAGACTGGGCATTGCAAGAGCTGAGAACTTGTCTCGCGTACGAAGAGGCGTCCACGACACCAGACAACCCCAGAGTTAACGAAGGGTTCAGCACGTCCCATTTGACTGCGTCTTCAGTTATGACTTCGCCGGGATAGGAGACTCGTCCATCAGCAACCAGCACCACCGCATCATGTAGAGCGTAAGCAACTAATACGGTCATAGGCTAGTAGGTGTACGAGACCTTTTGAACTGCATTGATGCGTTGGGTCATGTTCGCTTTCACGTAGATGCCGGTCACAGCAATGCTCGAATGCCCCATCAATTCTTTTACGACTGCTAGATCGTTACCGCTGGCAGCGAGCACCTGGTGCGCGAAAGTGTGACGCATCCAATGCATGGAGGCGCGCTCAAAATTCGTTGGATCACGGTTGAGCTCGTGGGCCTTCAGGGCACAGGCCTTGAAGAACGTCTTGATGATCGAGTGAATGCGTGCGGAGGAAAGTGCACCGGTTGTGTTGGCCACACGGGGTGCATCGAAGATGTAGTCGCCGGGTCTCGCATCACGCCCCTGAGCTTGTGCTTCGTCAATGATTCCAATCAACGGCCATTCCTCATCCTTCAAACTGGCCAGCAAGGCCAGTTTGCGCGTTTTGGCGAGGTTTTTGCGATCCTCCCGATGATCGACCAAGGCTTGATAAGTTTTCTGCGTTATCGGTACCACCCGCTCCTTGCTCCCCTTGCCCACGAAGGTGACCTGCCAGACATCGCACTCGTTGTTGTCCATGCGTGCTCGTTTAATGTCTCCCCACACCAGAGGAGCAACCTCGGACTTACGCAGACCCGTGGACTGAAGAAGCAAGAGCAATGCACGATAGCGACGCTTTTGTGGAGTGTCATCCATGCTGGCTAGGGTCTCACCCACCACGGCGATGTCTTGATTCGATAGGCTTCGCGTCGTATCCATCGTAATTTCCGTGCGCTTGGTACGGACCAATCCCTCAGCTGCATTGGCATTCAGATAGCGGGCTTTGAACAGCGCGGAGAAGAGGGCAGATACGGCACGCATCGTGTGCTCTACAGAGGCCGGCGAAAGAGGGCCACGCAACGGACGCCAATGCTTCGAGGCCTTGGTCACACGCGCTGTCTGAACCCAGTGCGGTGGAGGGTTGCGGAGAAAGTTTTTGAATTCCAGGAGATCCGTACGTACAAGGGAAGAGATTCCCTTGCCTTTCTCCACGACAGCCCAAAGAACCAAACACTCGATGGCACGAGAATACGCATCAAGCGTGCGCGGTGAGTCGTGATACTCCGCCAACCAGCGTCTGATGGCATCAGCGTCGTCAGTGGCTCCCATCGTGTTGTTATCTCGGCTTCGGAACGTGCCATCAATACGTAGGCGCAACGGCCAGTCGAGGTGCTCGATGGGGACGATGCCAAACTCCAACGCTTGCCACTCGACTACGTTTCCCGCTGCGCTTGCTGTGCTGGCCACGCTGGACACGCTGGACACGTCACCATCCTCTAAAGGCAGAGACTCCTTGATCAACGAGTTGAGCTCCACGCCGATGGACTTTTCATTGTCGATCAGCCACATCATGAGGCGGTGCGCTTTGGCTTTGCCAACGGCCTTGACCTTAGTTGGCCAGCTACGTCCCGTGATGTTTATCCAATTGCACAGATCCGCCAGGGTCAGCACTCCAAATGGGCGCACTTTTTCGGCAAGAGCTGGGGCCAGCCACGCAGAGACCGTATCGCTCCCGACCGGTGCAACGGAAACCAAGCCGTAGAGCTGGCCGATTGCATCAGCAACTTGACCAAGCCGTTTCGAGGTGTAGGGGTCGTTCAACGGCTGAGCAACTTCGGGGGCGGATTCAACTGCCGGCGTGGCTTTGGCCTGTGCAAGTTGATCCCCGTAGCGGTCTTCATAGGCCTCAAGGACTTCGGCTTCACTGAAGCCGTCCATGTTCACTTCCCGCATGAACTCATCCAGGGTGGGAAGACGTTCTGCTGGCGCTGGTTTGGGGGTAGAGGAGGCAATCGTGGCTGGGGTTGACGCCAAGGCCTTGAACTGCAGTACGTCCGCGCGCCACTGCAGAATGAGACGCACCGCAGCCTCTACAGTAGGCCTGGCATCCTCTTTGATACTGGCATCAGCACGTGTAAGTGACTCCATACGCGCCAGCAGCGCCTCGAAGTAAGCAGAGGCCTCTCGCGCTGTGGAGATGTCCAAGTGCAGCAGATAGCGGACGGCAGCTCGCCGTTGATCCATACCTAGCAAATGCGCCCGCAAGAAGGCGAAGTCCGCTGTAGTGAAAGATTGACCGGTGCCAACTAGGGTTCGCACCTTGCTGCCACGGGGACGCCCACGGCGCTTGACGACGGGCAGAGGGACGGAATCAAGAGGTTGTAGGTCGTCAAATGCGACGTGACGCTGTTGCATGCGAGTTAAATTTCCTGATCTCAAGAAATCTCATAACAGGCCTTCCAGAATACCACCTGAAATTGCGAGCTTCCTCAAGGATCACTCAGGGCCAGGCCGGGGCCCTGGTCGCACCTCTTCATAGTACCTTGCCACGAATTCAGGAAGCGGTATGCCTAGGGCATCACACCACTGCATCAGTTCTACGAGGTCTAAGCGCCTTACACCTCGCTCGACACGACTTATCCAAGGCTGCACTTCGCCAAGACGCTCCGCAAGCTCCACCTGGGTGATCCCTCGATCATTGCGAATCTTCACAAGAAGGCGAAGTAGTTCGTCGTTGTCTCTCGAATAAAGGGATTTCTGCATGCGGACCTCAAAGAGGCCCGACTGTCAAAGGGCGTGATATTTATACGAAAAATGCACTATCGCAATTCCGCATATTTTTCGTGTATTTCCTATGCTGCTGTTTTGGACAGCATCATCGCTGAAGCGCGTCCCATTGGTGAAGGACACCACAGGCCTCCGAACAGAAGGCCAAATTAGCGCAACAAAAGACCAAGACCCTCGATCCAATCAGGGCGTCAACTATCGTTTTCGTTCTTGGACTTTTGGTCGTAGTAATTTTGAATGTAATCGTGGATTGGATCAGGCAAAGATAGCTGTTTTGGATGCTTCTCCAAAATAGCTTGAGCGCTAGCAATCTTACGCTCATCCAACGGCTTTATTAGCAGAGATTCATCGAAGCAGTACGGATGCCCCAATAAATGCGAAGTCATATGCGCGTGCGCTGAAATATCCGAAAGAGACATGGAAACGTCTGCATTTCGATAGAATTCATCATCAAAATAGGCTTTGCGCAGCGAATAAACGGAAAGCTCGTTATTTCCCAAGTATTTATATACCTGACTTAATGGAGAGAATAAATAAGCGAAACGCTTGGTTTTATACTCCTCACTTGGGTCATGAATTAATCTATTGGTGGCCAACCTAATAAGAGCCCTCATTTGCTCTTCATTCCAGATAGGAATTCGACGGGCCATCTGAGCATCCTGATTACGAATGACGATGCTTCCATTTTTTCGGGCATAGTCTATTGTCAGGGCGGGGTTGAGCAGCATCGCCTCCTTGAGCGTCAAGCCCAGATAGCGCACAACCTCAAGCAAAGCAGACTCGGTGTGCAAGGAGTGATAGCGCAGGTCAGCTAGAACATCTTCAAAGGCGTCTGCATCAAAACGCGCGTACTTTTTCCTCTCGTGGATGAGATCGAAAAGCTCGTCCTCAAAAAAGAGAGGCGTAAGACCCGAATCAAATTTCGAATTGAGAAAGTCGTCTATCCCGGTACACAATGATATAAGACCTTGGTTATTCAGAGCACCTTCATAGTAAGTCTGGATTACGTTATGGCGCAGGGTATTGAAAAAACCTGGATCAATTTGTTCATAAGAGTTGATCTGCAGCATACGCAGATACTCAACAAAGAAACCGAACACGCGAGCCTCACGCGTATTCCAGATAGTCGCGCTAAATCTTTGGTGTTTAATGAACTGAGCAGCATCAGCCTCAACCAAATAAATTGGCTTAGGCGCTGGCTTCGGGACAGGCCTATTTTTTCCGCCTTGGTCCGTGTTTTTATTGCGCGCTGTGTCGGAATTCACCAAGCATTCCATATTCTATTAATGAATGAGCATCCCTTACAAAATAAAAATACGAAAGACACAGTAAAAGCGCCTAACATATTAAATACCTACGTAAAGATACCTCTCCTATCAAACTCTCTCTAGTCTAACAGTTTATCACTGGACTGGCGAATCCTGGCCTGCGATTGAACCCTCACCAACCAAAGAGAGCTCGAAAATTAGGCTAGTAAGACGGCCAGAAACTTAATGACCAAGTGCTATATCTAGCAGTCAATCTGTCGGTTCGAGGAGCACCTGCAATCAAACCTGTTGCAGAGCGCAGGAGTTGCATGTATGATTGCCTCATCTTGCTTCGGCAGATATGTTGCCTAGTGCAACCTTAACTTCTCTACCCACGGACCTCGGTCACAGTGCGGTCTTGGTTCCATCAAGAACCAACAATCTTTCAGTGGCAATGCCACAACTCACATGCAGCTGCTGCATGTCTGAGCATCCAATCGGGTCTAGCTGTTGACGACATTCAAACGTCCTCTATGACTCGGAATAGCCTCTTAGGCTCATCTCCCTCGGCTGCGCTGTGCAGCACCTGACCCAGTAGCGCTGCTAAGGCATGCGACCGTCTCACCGTTGGTGTTTCGCTCCTGACCGAAGCAGGCCTGGCAATAGTGCCCAGCCATCCAAATGATCCTCCACGTCCGCGTCCCTCAGACATATCTGAACTGCACAGCTCAACGCGATCCCTGTTGATCAGCCCAACGCATGTGCCTTAGACAACGTGGTCAAGCGATCATTACTTCCCGCAACACGCCTTTTTGTCGCAGAAAACTGCGCACCGCTTCAGTGAACATTGAGCGAAGGCTGTTTCAGTTCCTCGTCCTGGCCACGTGGCCAGGACGAGGAACACAAGGCTTCTGCCACCAAATGCCGCTGCAGGGTTCTTTGCTGAGCCTTCAAGCAGCCCAGATACACAACTGCCAAGCAAATTGGCATCCTCACAAGCAAACGGTGCAAACCGGACCACCTGAGCACAATTGCATTCGGGTATTTCAAGTACCAAGGGTTTCTTGGTTCAAGTGATTGAGCAGAGCTAGATGCTACCCCCACGGCATCAGCCTCATCTGAGGCGCAAGGAAGGGTCTGTGCAAACCCTCGTAGACAAGGAGAAGAGTCTACGAAATAGAGCGGGCCTCAAGCCACGCAGGATGCGATGAAGCCCTAAGCAGTGGCTGCGTTGCATGCGCCAAGCGCGCGAAGAAAATTAGAACCCAGACAGTCTTCACACTGGACGGATGATCTCGCGGAATGAAGTCAAAAGAGGTGGACTTCACTCTCGCAGAAACATTTAGCGAAAAGGCAGTCGCGCTGCTTGAAATGGTAAGAACCATTCTCAACAACACAGCCGGCCTCTAAGCAACAGCCCACAACAACGAATCGCGGAAGAGAGCTCGCTCCATCCACGCACAGAATTTCACTGCCATCAGCTAAGGCACAGCACTGAGCTTCAAGCTCTGCGACATAGGCGTCAACCTGGCTCGGCAGGCCAAGAGTATTCGTGATTCGTTCAAAGCGCACACCCCCTAACGACCTGCGATAGGTCTTCATGGGGCACACAGCGCTACACCTTTAGAGCCACCATCTCACGCGATATCACATTCCTCATACGAAAAGCATAAGAGAGGAGTGGATCAGAGCAAGCGTGGCAGCCACCAGCGCCAGCATTAGCACAACAACGCCCCTCAACATGCCTTCGTGTATCCACCGAGCATGCAAATGAACCCGGCCCTACTGCTCCCTGGGGGAAGAGTGGAAAGGTCAACATTGGTGATCAAAATGCGAAATATCAGCTCTGCTGTGGCTACTCTGGTGAACTCATCCAACTTGCTGTCAACGGGCCAAAAGGCCCAGGCACTGGTCACCGACGTTGAACACGCTCGATTCTTCGAATCGGCTGGCTCGCGCGCAATATATTGCATTGGCCAGCATGGTACTTACCTGCAGTTCGTGGGCGCACATCCAAAACAAGCTGCGGACCTGGCGTCCTACTTGGCCAAGGCCGATGCTGATACACGCTGCTTCCTCATTACGTCTATTGGGTACGAAGCGATCAAACGTGACCAAGTAGAAATCGCTGCAGGCCAAAGGACATATCACGTCGTCGGAAACAACGTCATCGACAATACCGGCGAGTGCATCGCCAGCGGCATCTCGATCACTGTAGATCCATCTGGCGCAATGGTTGCGTTTGAAGCTGGACAGGCCTTTTCAGCCACGCCATCAAACCTCTCTGCACTTCGTCAAATCGCTCTGTATGAGGCCCAGAGCATCAGTCTCGGTTGCGAGGTCCACACGATGAAAATTGGACTGAGCAATGTCACTGTTCCGAAGTCATACCGAGGCCCGCTCAAGTCCATTGGCCAGCAGACTATCTGCCGGATCTAAGCCAACAGCACAAGAGCTTTGGATGGCCAAGCCTCCCTGCGAGCAGTCAAGTGCTAACGCTACCGAAAACAGCCAAATCAGCCTGGAGTTGGATGGCGATACCTGGTATAAATCCTCATCTCCCAATCACTTGGGCGTAGCTGGCAAGTCCAGTCCTTTACTTTCTTAAACCCTGTCGGGCCGTGTCCCGATGGGGCATGGCCCGACTCCTTCCTGAATGGAGTCTCCCATGTCTCATGTACACGCAGTGTCTATCCGCAAGCTCGGCTCCAATCGTGGATGCCCGCGCTTGTGGCTTGAAGGCCGCTTACCTGCTTCTGCAGGCTTCCATCCACAAATTCGCTTCGCTGCCATAAAGTGTTGATTTCCACCCAGAAGTGACCCACTAGCCCCCGGTTTTTCCATCTCAATCTGACCCACGCATTAACCCTAGCCTGCTGCTTTTATGTGCAGCAGGAGAGCAGGAGTGATTGACGTGGCTACTTTGAGTGTCATCAGGCGCTGGGCTCTTCGTGAGCACCTGTCCATCCGGGAGATCGCCCGCAGAACTGGGCTTTCTCGCAATACCATCCGCAAGTATTTGCGCTCCGATGTTGTGCAGCCTCGCGTTGCACAGCGCACGCTCTCTACCAAGCTCGATCCATTTGCCAGCAAGCTGTCTGGCTGGTTGCGCACAGAAGCTAACCGCTCTCGCAAGCAGCGACGCACGATCAAGCAGATGTTTCTGGACTTGCAAGCGTTGGGCTATACCGGCTCCTACAGCCGAGTTGCTGCCTTTGCAAGGGTTTGGAAGGCTCAGTGCCATGCGGCTGAGCAGACAACGGGCAGAGGCGTTTTTGTGCCCCTGGTCTTCGGCGCTGGAGAAGCCTTCCAGTTTGATTGGAGTGAGGACTGGGCTGTCATTGCAGGTGTGCGCACCAAGCTGCAAGTGGCGCACTTCAAGCTCAGCCACAGCCGAGCCTTCTATCTGCGGGCCTATCCCCTGCAAACCCATGAGATGCTGTTCGATGCCCACAACCGTGCCTTTGCGGTGTTTGGAGGCGTCCCTAGGCGTGGGATCTACGACAACATGCGCACAGCCGTCGATCGTGTCGGCCGTGGCAAGCTCAGAGAGGTCAACGCCCGTTTCAGTGCCATGGCCAGCCATTTCCTGTTCGAGGCACAGTTTTGCAATCCGGCCTCGGGATGGGAGAAGGGACAGGTCGAGAAGAATGTTCGGGACGCTCGCCATCGTATCTGGCAATCTGCACCAGCGTTTCCGACACTCAGAGCCCTCAACGATTGGCTAGAGCAACGGTGTCAGCAGTTATGGCAAGAGATTGCGAATGGCCAATTGCCTGGCTCTGTCGCGGATGTTTGGGTGCAGGAGCGCCCAGCCTTGATGCCCATGCCTCGTCCGTTTGACGGCTTTGTCGAGCATGCCAAACGGGTCTCGCCCACCTGCCTAGTTCACTTTGAACGCAATCGCTACAGCGTGCCAGCCTCTTATGCCAACCGGCCTGTGAGCTTGCAGGTTTATGCCGACCGCCTGGTCGTCGTGGCCGAAGGCCAGTTCGTCTGTGAACACCCGCGCATCATTGAGCGCAATCACCAAGGCTCTGGGCGTACGGTCTATGACTGGCGCCATTACTTGGCCGTATTGCAGCGCAAGCCTGGCGCATTGCGCAACGGTGCGCCGTTTGCCGAGTTGCCAGACGCGTTCAAACGTCTGCAAGCCCTGTTGCTCAAGCAGCCTGGCGGCGACCGTGAGATGGTGGAGGTGCTTGCCTTGGTGTTGCAGCACGATGAGCAAGCCGTCCTAGCCGCTGTCGAGTTGGCTCTGGAGGATGGCGCACCCTGCAAGACCCACATCATCAATGTCTTGCACCGCCTGATTGACGGTGCGCCCCAGCCTGAGCCCATCCACTCGCCACAAGCCCTGGCTTTGATCGTTGAGCCCCAGGCCAACGTCGTGCGCTATGACCAACTCCGACAGGTGCACCATGCGTCATGACCCCGCCATTGCTGCGATCATCATCATGCTGCGCCAACTCAAGATGTTTGGCATGGCCCAGGCCGTGACAGAACTTGCCGAGCAAGGCTCTCCTGCCTTTGAAGCGGCACACCCCATACTGTCGCAACTGCTCAAGGCCGAGAGCGCAGAGCGAGAAGTGCGCTCTATTGCCTATCAGCTCAAGGCAGCCAAGTTTCCAGTCTATAGAGATCTGGCGGGCTTTGACTTTGCCCACAGCGAGGTTAATGAAGCCTTGGTGCGCAGCCTTCACCGCTGTGAATTTATCGAGAAGGCTAACAATGTGGTGCTTGTCGGAGGCCCCGGTACTGGCAAGACGCACATCGCTACGGCCCTGGGTATTCAGGCCATTGAGCACCACCGCCTAAGGGTGCGATTCTTCTCGACCGTGGAGTTGGTTAATGCATTGGAGCAAGAGAAGGCACAGGGCAAAGCCGGACAGCTCGCCCACAGGCTGGTGCATACGGATCTGGTGATACTCGATGAGCTGGGCTATCTGCCCTTCAGCTCATCTGGTGGTGCGCTACTGTTCCATCTGCTCTCGACGCTTTACGAACGCACCAGCGTGGTGATCACCACCAACCTGAGCTTTAGCGAATGGGCCAGCGTGTTTGGCGACGCCAAGATGACCACGGCCCTGCTGGACCGCTTGACCCACCACTGCCATATTCTGGAAACAGGCAACGACAGCTACCGCTTCAAGCACAGCAGTGCAGTCCAACAACCGCCCATGAAGAAGGAGAGAAACAAAACCTTATCCACATCTTGAGCCTGCCGGCTCAAGCCAAAGGGTGGGTCAGTTTGAGATGGAAATGGCGGGTCAGTTCTGCGTGGAAATCAACAATCAGGTCAACTGCTCTGACTGACAAGCTCTCCCAACAAGCTCAAAAGAAGGTTGAATCGCAAGCGGAGACCATCTATGAACTCGAATTCACCGTCGCCAACATCAAAGGTTTCCTCCTTGGTCTTATGGAGAACTTGGGAGAGATCTACAAGGTGATGATCTGCGATATGTTCGACAACATATGCGGTCTTTCCAATGACAATGTGATGTTTTATAAGTCCTGGAAGTCCAACGAAAGGCATAAAAGTCTTGGTGTACGTTTGAAGCGAAGCCGATTCATCATTCCAAGATTCAGGACCTTTGACATTGGCGAACGGGGTGTAACTAGCCTGTCGTTCCTAGCCGACCTTGACAAGATTTCTGCTTACCTAACCAATGAGCCAGGGCCATTCAATGGCCTGGTCCATGCCTTCAAAACTCAGAAGATTGAGCCAGGGGCTCGATACGCTACAAAGTATTTTGACTTTCGGCTCTACAAAGGTGGCACGATCCATTTCTTTCCCAAGAATGATGATGTCATTGAGAAGATCAACTTGTTTGTAGGCAAGGTTAGAAGATGGTTGCCAACTGACATGGAGGAGGCCAACGCCGACTTCAGGACGCAGTACAGCCAGGCAGAGACCTTCAAAGAACGGTACCAGACAGAGTTCTCAAAGCGAAGCCGTGAAGGCGAGCATTGCCTAGTTTATGGGCTCCTCCAAGCGAGCGAAGATCGCAGGGAAGAGTATGAACATGCCATCTCTGCACTTTCTGATTCCGTCTGCAAAGTACAAGTGGATCTTGGTATCCACGCAGGCACCGCACTGTCTTATCAGTCACAGGAGCAATTGCTCCTAACAGCCGCGTAAGCAGCTCAAAAGATGCCCGCCCTACAGTCTCCGGACTGGGGCGGGCATCGCTTTTGTAGCAAGTAACTTTGCGAAAGCGCATCCCACCTCTGGATCAGCCAGACAATGAGCAATAATTTTTTCCACCAAGCGATATCAATGCATGAAAACTGCGCAAGACGAATGCATGCACAATTATTCATCGCAAATGTGCTTCCGCACGCTTTTCACCCCCTGCATTTTTTTGCAAAGAGCCATTGCAGTCAGGTTCGTTAGGGTGAACTAGACGTTTGTTGACTTTGAACGTTCGCAGTAGAACCATGGTGTTGAGGAAGATCGTCTGGGATAGGTTCTGGGCGGGCCGTTTATCGTTACCTATTTGCACGGACGATAGCACTCACTAGGGTCTTCGAAACAGCAAGGGATGCCAGATTTAGGCTCATCGAGCATTCAAGGAATTGCTTCGAAACTCAATAAGGACAAGGATTTAGCTCGCTGAACACCCGATCAAGGGCAGCCACCAAAGGCCTCAGGGCGCTCTAAATTTGTTCAGAAACGGCAATGCCGTATTTTTTCCACATTTATGCTAGATTCATAAGTGCAATTGAGTATCTAGCAAATTAATACATGAGTTCAATAATAGAAAGCCAAAAAATCAATCGAGACAAGGACTTAGCTTCAATGTGTGTCGGTTCTCACTGATGTCGGTTCTCACTGAGTCTTGTACTTTTGTCGGTTCTCACTGAGTCTTGTACTTTTCTCACTCAGTGTTGTTCTCAGTCGCGGTTTGGCCTGGTCGCGCCCTGTCGCTGTAACGGCCTGGTGAAGGCATCGCATCTATGGATGCCGCGCGGGTCTTGGCTAGCAGGTGTTCAGATCACGAGCAGAGTTCGATTGCTTCGCCAGTCGGATCGCACCAAAAGTACAAAACTCAGTGAGACGGAAACTGGAAAGTACAAAACTCACTGAGACACGGGTACAAAACTCCGTGAGAAATCATGAGCTAAGTCATTGATTTTTCGTGAGACCGAGTACAAAACTGAGTTGGTACCGACACCAGCCCACTATGCGACTGGCAAAGACGTCGATGACGTAGGCCACGTACAACCAGCCCCGCCAGGTCGAGACATACGTGAAGTCGCTGGCCCACAGCTGGTTGGGTCGCTCGGCACGGCACTGCCTGTTGACCCTGCCCACGAACATCGAGTCTTGGTATCGCCGACCGTGGTGCGTACGCACCTTACCGCGCATCACGCCACGAAGTCCCAGCTTGCGCATCAAGCGCTCGACCGTGCATCAGGTCTGCGAAATCAGCATCTCGTAGCGATGAGCGCGGGCGCAGCGCCTATAGGGCTCTCGCAGCTGCGCCGCATGGCGTCGATATGCCGAAGGGGCAATCTGCAAAGCCTTGCAGAGTGGCGCATGGCATCTCCATCAGGCACTGGGCACAGGCCTACGGCTTTTCCGAGAGATTGGTCTATGCAGTCGTAACGGGACGGAACAAGGCGTCAAGAGGTCAGAGCTTCAAGATCGCTGTGGCGCTTGGCCATAAGACTGCACCTTCTTTGACTTGAACGCCAGATTACATCCGCCAAATACTTCTTTCGCAGACAGACAAGGAGGTCTTATGACATAAAAAAAAGCCAGCCACCTTTTCAAGTGACCGGCTGGAGTGCTGAAAAAAGTATCAGCTCGCATTCTTAGTCTCTAACAGCACCCTCCGGTTGTTAAGTTTTCTTTATTCCAATTTTGGGTTGGAAGGGGAATTCTTTGCCGCTTCTGGCATCCCGCGCCCTAACGCGATGTGTGCTTGCCCATACTGGTTGGATGGGCCGGGACCTCCTTGTCCCTCGGGTGCTTGTACACGCACTGTCGGTCTGACCGCCAAATTCAGAAACTTAGTTTTCACATGGACAAGAGTGCTCGTGCGGTACAGGCGATGGAGAGTAGTAAGCGCGCATTTGTACTGTCTCCAAGTCCGTTGCAAAAATTGGCGCAGGCATAAATGGACGGAAAAACAGTCAAAAATTAGCCAGAAACGCTTAAGGCCGGAAGCCGTACAAATCCCCAAAGAGGCGTCTACAGGATTGACTTTCGTTTAAAGAACGTTCACAGATCCCGCCCCTGGACCCAGCAAATCATGCACATAAAAATTCTGAGATTTGCAGTGCGAACGCAATTTTAATGCGATAAGTACCAATTTCAAGCAATTATTCTCTAGATATTTTGATATATCGGCTAGATATAGCTGCAAATTTTTGCTTGGAGAGCCCCTGCCACGCACCTCAGAACAGGTCTTAAGAGGTTCGCGCGGTTCATTTCGCTCATTTTCATGCCGTAGCAAGGCAATCTCCTAGGTCCTTGTTCATTGGCTACCAGCTCCCCCTCCTCCCCCTCAGGCTTGTTTTTTTGCTCCCATTTCGTTAGGATCTATACATCAAGCCTCGGCTGATATCTGGTTTCGTGCCAGCAAACTTTTCAATAACCCAGACGGGCACCTATCTGCCCTCTTGGCTCGGTCTCCGTCTTTCCTTAGAGATGGATATGACCGAAATCAACATACGTGGAATCGAGATTCGAACTTTGCTTGCAAAAGCAAAAGTGCAATCTGTGATCCATAGTCAAGACCCCGACGAGTTTAACGGCCATCATCTTGAGTTTGAGGCTTTCTTGGAGGCTCAAGCTCTTGGCTATCAAGAGTACCGGACTCGTGTTATCGAAGATGTACCAGGTCTCTTCATTGGAGAGCCTGGCCTGATCGAGGCTTGGAGAATGGGGTGGAGTTCAGCCGCAGAGTTAGATGAAATTCGGCACTGTTCGAGTTGCCAAACTGCTGCTGGAGACCCTTGCCCTTATCACGGCTAAACAAACTTTACTTCACCCGCTGGATGAACTTCATCCGGTGGATGGTGTTCATCCTTTTCCATATATGGAGAATCATGAACACCTCAGAATTGCGAGGTTTGTCTGCACGCGTAAAGCTCGCACAGGCAAACGTGCAAGCGGCCATCTATGGCAAGCATTCCCCTCAATATCAAGTCCTACTCACAGAGGCCATCGAGGAAGCCCGAGCTATTGGCTTTGGTGATTTCGACAGCTTCTGCCACGTTGAGCACCCCATCATGTTCAGAGGCGAACGCATCTTGATCGAGCGCTGGCAACTGGGCTGGTGTGAGTCGGGTTCTAGCCTTATGAGTCAAGCTCATAGCTAGACTTTTCTTCCCCGGAAGGGCCCTGCCCCATGGGGCTACCCTGCCATCTTCACTAAAGGAGACTGCTATGGCTAGTTATGAGATCGAAGTCGCAGACGAAGCACTTCGCCAAACTTCATTGCGTGAAACGACAGCCATACTCGACAGAGCAGCGATTCTGGATCTGCAACAGCAGGGCCTTTATGCTGAATTGCGAGCAATTCCGTCGTGTTCCGTACCCCACTGGAAGCGCCCTCACCCGGCCTACTTCGAGTGATTTCACCCTGAGCCGCTACGGAAGTAAGGCTCTTTTCCAACCCAGCTGGGAACTCCCCAGTTGGGAGCTCCTGGCGCAAACGGAGGCATTGCCTATCAACCAGGAGACAATATGGAAATCTTTCTTCGGCTAGTGTTGCTAGCCATCGTGCTGACCCCCCTACTCTTCGGCCTCTATGGCCTGACAAAGTTGCTTTGGCGAGTCGTAGTGCATTTTCGCGCATGGATCTTGGACTTCCTTGTGTTCATGAGCGACAACCTTGCATTCACGGCCTTCATGGTCGCAACAACGGGAGTAAGCCTCGAAATGCGTGCTATGCCCTGGACCGAAAAGGTCCAATTTGCAGGCACCTTCTTGCTACTGTATATTCTTGGAAAGAACCTTGCCAAAATTCGAGCTCGTCTTGAAGAACGCAAGGTCGACCAGGAGAAGTGAGGTTCACAATGGAAGGTACTACATCGATCAGCTTCAGCGAGTTCTTGAACTGGCTCACTGCTATAGCTGTCGTGGGTGTTGCTTTGACCGGTTTCATTCTTCACAAGTTGAAGAACGAGCCCCAGGCATAGCACACATAGACTCAAATGCAAAAAAGGCTGCCAACCGGCAGCCTTTTTTCTTGGGTATGTGGAGTCTTGTGGCCTCTAAACACTGAGCCCCTACCAGAGGGGGGACACCCGAAATCCAGAAACCCATGCATAGATCCTCACCGCCATTTGCACATCGGGCTTCCCCATCTCGACCGAGATCAGACCACCTTCAAAAAAAACGCTGATAGTCGGAAGACAGGTTCTCATTTCGATAGCTGTCCTTTGGTGCAGGATGCCCTCTGCCTAATTGTGTGATGCGGTCGTAGACCATCGCTACAAGCTCCTCTGCCCTCTTCATTTCTGCAGGCTGTGGGACAACAACTCCCAATCTTCTGATAGCAAACGAAGCGTGCTCTGCGGTGATGAATCCCGCATGACCAGGTGCTTCGATTGCCTTTAATGCGTATGTGAGTTGAGCAAAGAAGTCGATGAATGTAACCTCTAGCGGAGTGGCATAGACAACCGGTTCAATGAAGTCCTCAAAGCGCTTGTAGATCGCTGCAAGCACGTTCGAAGAGATCCCAAATCCATCGTTTGAAACTGGAAGCATGGCCCTCACTTCAACTTCCACTTGAGGAATCACGTAGACAGTTTTGCGAGCGGACGAAAGTTGCACACCATGCGGAGCTAGAACGATTGAACCATCCTTGCGCATCCACTGTTGCATTGAGCGCCTCTCTCCTAGTGCCATCGATACTTCAGGAAGGTTCAACGCTCCCAATGCCTGGCTGAACTTTTGCATCCAACGTCTGGCCCGCTCAAGATCACTAACAGCGACCCATCGTTTGAATGAAAAGTGCTTGACCTGCCGCACCATATGCTTGGCTACACAGCCCCCAAAATCTGAAGCTCACGAAATTTGATAGCAACCATGTCTCTAAGTAAAAGGCCGCCATTCTGGCCTAGAGAAGCAGCGTATGCTTGGAGCTCAGGATTCTTGCTCAGAAACGTTCTGTAGGCAGCGTAGTTCATACCCAGCGGCGAGCGCTCAAGACTTTCATAGAAGCCAATGCAGTGTCTTCTCATTGCAAGATGCATACGCAAATTTGTGAATGAAGTTATGCAGAAATAGGAAGTACCAATGAGCAGGATGAATGCCGGGATGAACAGGTCTTCCACTCTGCCCCTGATCATCTCGAATGTGAAATAGCCGAGGATCAAGAAGCTCGGCAACATCCGTATCCCTTCCCTCAACAACAGACGCTTTAAGTTAGTTGCAAGGTACTTTTGAAATTTCTGTTTGAGCTGTTTTTCATCATGCAACATTGCATGCACACCAGCCGCTGTGTCGCCGTCAAAGGATTTCTCGACTAATGTCAGCGCTAAGTAGATGGTCTGGATCTCACTTCTGCCCAGAAATGTGCTCATCGACTCTTCTGATGGTAGAGGGGGTGGTGTTTTCATGTGTTTTGAGAAAGGTACTCGTATGTTTCAGCGCAAATTGCTGGCAATTGTCTCAGTGGAAGAGTCCAAAAAAGTTAGGTGCCAGTATCCAGGTTGTGGCCACCCAATTTACCGAAGTATCCACGTTGTTAGGGCCGGGGAGGAAATATTGCTTATAGGCTCAACGTGCATCACCAAGGACAGCAACAGCTACAACCTGGGTGAACCTGCTTATACCGAAGGTGGCAGTGGAGGAAGACTCCTTAGTCCAGAAGAAAGACTGATGCTGATTGAAAACACTGCAGCGCTTATTGAGAGGCTGAGGAATGAATTTGAGCAGCGTTCAGCCATCGATATCCCAAAGATTCCGCCATGGCAAGCACGGTATACAGCTCCAAATCCAAGAATCAAGAATGGCACAATCATCAACTCACCATCCCCTTGGGCATGGGTTGATCCAGCACGTTCTCTTTTGCTACTCAAGATGCCAGACGGCTCTGTCTGGCTCAGGGTACAAGCGCGTGGAGGCAAACATCATCTTGTCCCTTTCCCGAAGTTTGAAGGTTGGGATGAAATCCTTCCCTCATCTTATGGCCAAGTCAACGAAACAGGCGATGGATACGTGCTGGCGGACCTCATCGGTGCAATTCAGTACATGCGCAGCATGAAACCAGTAGTTGATTTGGTTTGCAGTTCTATCAGTAGCGCACTGGTAATGGCTAAGCGGGGTCACAGTGAATAATTTCAAAGACCCAGAACGCATTCATGAGGCTAGGCCCACCAGCTTCAAGCAGCCACGACTAAGGGCATAGGCGAGCGCCCTACCCCAATCGAGGTGCCCCATTTAATGTGTTGAAAACAATTCCGCAATCAAACCGCGTCGAGCTCCAATGGGTAGAGCATCAATTTCGGTGCGATTTTGGATGTAATGGTCTACTGCTTTCTTGATTTCGTCTGTACTTATGTCTCGTCCCAAGCGATCAAGTCCGCAACCCACAATACTGCCTACATCATCGCCATAATCGCGAGTAAGGCGGTCTCGATAGACAGTCATGCAGCGCCCAATGTCAAATTGCGTTGGTTTGCCAAAATTTCTTGCTTCGCCATTTCTCGTTCATCAGGAGTAATTTCACCGTAATACTGCTTGATGTACCAAGTGTGGAATAAGACCATGTTTCCGTGCCCATTTCGACGGCCAATATTGAGCGCAAGCTTGTCATTTGTGAGCGTAGCGTTGTACTCTTTGAAGCATGCATGCTTTGCTTCAGTTGTCATTGCCTCAAGATCCGCAATAGCGGATTGCTTGCGTCGAGCCATCACGAATTCTTCAATCTGTGCGTTAGTAACTGTATCCTCTACATTTGTCTCATTTGCTTGCGTCTTGGCCACAGCAGGACTGGGCGTGACAAAGACAATGCCCATGACTTTGGCGCAATCAGGGTACTCTCGGTAATAGCCGTTCTCCAGTGACCGGATGAAGTACCGATGCGGGTATTTCAGCTGATATTTTTCGAACTTGGCTCGGTACAAAGTATGTGCATAAGCAGCCTGTATGTCCTCAATTTTGTGCTTACCAAACAAGTTGAGAATGTCTGGATTAGTTAAGGGCCACTTTTCCAAGAAACCTCTCATCTGTGCATGGGCCTGTGACTCACTCAAACCCGATAGAACTTCTTGACGGCTGCCCTTTGGTTTTATGATTAACCGAACTTTGTCAATGAATTTCCCACGCTTAATGACATCCAGCTCGATGTTGTATTTGGTTTGCTGTGATACCTCGTTAATCGAAGGGATAAGATAGCGCTCAGAGAACCCGCTCCAGGTCTCAGCCTTCTTAGGAATCTCACGGGCCATAATAAGACCGCGAAGCAATTCCCATGGCATCAAAGAGCTGTGCTGTATACCTGCGTACTGACAGGCAAGCTCATACAAGGGCACAGAACACTGTAACCTCAGAGAAGCCATCTCCCGCTCTTCCATGAGCGCATAACGATGATCCTTCGAGAATAGATGCTCTATGTCAGAGTTGATCTTGAATAGGATTTGCCCCTGCTCATACAGGATAGTCGGTACGCAAACGATCCAAGCAAGTTTTGGGTTGTTCAAATCTTCCTGCTCAATATCGAAATGCATGCGAATTTTTTGCATCGAATTCGCAACTTGAGCAATGTGCGTACGGTTGTTCGTGCTCATGTTGAGCGCAACCTTCAGATCAGAAAAAGGTATTGACCAGAATCCTTGCTTATTAGGCGTCTGCGTTTGAACACACTTGATGATGATGTTCAATAGCTTCTGCTGGCTGTTGGTCTGGAGTGACGCACTGAGCGAATTGATCAGCGGGTAGTTCTTCCGGATCGTTACAGCATTTGGTGTTGCAACCCGAACCTTGATCCGGCGATACCTCTTTGCTTTTCCACCTGCTGGAAATCCATCTAAGTCGATCTGACCGTCCTCCGACTGGGACAGCTGAAGATTCCCGTCTTCAAGATTAGCCATTATCAACCTCGATGGTGGTGGAGCGATGAACCCATTGAAATTTCCCGAATAGCACCGGGTCTCGGAAAAAATTGTATCAAACAGCCATTCGCTTGTACCCATCTAATCTAGGAAATTTTCGATAACTTGGCAAGTCCCCACTTCGGTTGAGCAAGTCGAGCTATGAAGGAAATGGCTTAGAAAAAAGGTATGAAAGGTTCTCAAAAATAATCTTATAAATCAATAACTTACGCGAAGAAAACCCCCTTCGTTTGGTTTCGTAGAACCCTCTTATTGGTACGTCAACACCCCTCGTTTGGTTCTTTCTAACCAATGATTTTGCTGTTTAACACCCTTCATACCGATAGGTTCAGGAGTACAAAGGTGTTGGATTGCACCCACTAGATGAGTTCTTTTTTTGGGCATAGCTTATGACGAATGGTCTGGGCGGTGAAGCGAAGCCTCCCCTGAAAACGTGCGAAATTGGCTCTATAGCACCCTTCATTTGGTACCAATTCTCCCTCCTGTTGGTACCTGATAAAAAAAACTCCATTTCACCCGGCCATTGGTATGAGTTGAAGGGCATGAAGAACAGTTGAGGACGCATAGGTCCGAACGGGGTCATTCGGAAAAAAAAAATGCTGACGCTTGGTTGTTCTTCCTCCCCGAAAAAATTGAAATTTTTACCTGAAAGAACCACGACCTTTTTCAGAGCCACGTGCGTGTTGTTAAAACATTAAAACATTGATACATAAATACAATAAAGGGGGTAATTTCCTCTTTGTTTTCAACGACTTACAACGGTATATCTCCCCTTTGATGGTACGATGACGCCCTCTGTTTGGTACTACTTCACCCACGCCTTGGTTTGCTAGAACCCTTGATATGTGCTGTTTCACACCTTGATATGTGCTGCTTTTACCTTAGGTTTTGTGCAGTAGCACATGAGATTCCACCCCTGCACTGTGCGATTTTTTGTCGTATCAGTCCTTTGATATCCCCAGAAGATCGTTAAAAAACCTTCAGTTGGACCCCTCTATTTGGTACGCTTTGCCCCCCCCTATTGGTTTATCACCACCCTTACGTTGGTGTGTGTTTTAGGGCGTATCGCGCAATTTTTGGGTCTTACATCCCTCCTATTGGTACATCAATAGCGTGCGGAAATTTCATCCTGCCCCCCCCCTCCTATTGGTACGTCTGCATGTTGGTGCGTGGTCTCGCAGAAAAAATTGACCATCACCCTCCCCTGGATTGGTATAGCGAAGGGGCGTGTGCGAAAAGTTCTGCTTAACTCCCTCCTATTGGTCTCTTGCTTAGCACTCATCCCCCCTCCATTGGTTTCCCCCTCCCCTACTTCATGGATTTCCTAGTGAAAAAGCTACTCATAAGTTGCTTCTACCCTATGGCAAACTAACTTTGCTCTGTTTCCGGCAAAAAAAGGGGGGGGCTCAAGGGGTGTCATCGGGTGTGTGTGAACAAGTGAGGGCCAAACCGGGTAAACGGCAAAAAATTGATGCTTTGAGCGGGTGAAATGAACCTTCAGTGGGTCAGCAGGGCCTACCCGAGCCCTATTTGGTAAAAATTTTGAGGGTTTTTGGGGGGGCAGCGGAACCCTCCCGTGATATGAAGCACTAGACAGAGATGGGGATCGTTCACCTACTGCTTAACGAAGCCAACGCCTTAGCCTCCCGCTCAGGACTTGTGAGGTTCGTGCCTTGACGGAGAAAGTTTCGCGCGCAGGATCTTCTCAATGCATGGTGAACGTGCTATAAATTCAATACTTTGCTTCCAAGCAATGTGTGGACTTAAGTTCACCTTTTTTCAATCCCGTGGGATAACGCTTCCTACGGTGAGCGTGCATCCCACATTCCTCATGGAAATTCCTGCATGCTCAAGACACTACCTGCCCTCTATCTATTCAGCGTTCTCAGCGCTGTTTCTGGGCCCAAGCATCCTCAAAAGCCTCCTCAGCAACCGATGAACAAGTGCTTTGCCTCGGCAAAACATCGTTCGAAAGTTGATTCGCCGAATCTTCACAAGGCTTCCACTTCCTGTAAGCCACAGGCGTAACGCTTAATTTCAGTCTACTGGGTACTTTCGACCAAGGTAGCCAGTGTTCGCATCCCCCAAAGGTTACGCCTATGAGTACCGAAGTCAACGGCTACGAAGTGAGATCGCTCGCACCCAACAGATCTATCAGTGATGATGACCTGTGCTCTACGTGCAATCATTGTGCTTATCGACCTGGCCAGCTCAGTTCATGCCAGAAATCCTGGCCTGGTAGTGTGGATGTTGATGGCTATGTAGTCACCTGCAACGCTTTCGGCAAGTCACAAAACTAATTCGCAAGTAAATTTCTTGCGGTTCCTTAAACCCATAGGGTCATGCACCCTCTGGGTGCATGCCCTCTTCCTTCTGGAGAAGAGTTATGCAAATTTCGGCCATACATCTGGCAGCTATTCGTGTCTTCGCACATCGGTATGGACGCAATTGGAAATTGCGTCTGAATTCGATGTGGTGGTCAGGTGCGGATGCAAAAGAAAAACACGGAGCGCTCTTGCGTCAAATCCGAAACGAGTACGGTCCAGCCTGGCTTGAAAATTATCGCCTCGACGGTGACCCTGGCAAACGTGCAAACAACCAACTTGAAGGAATCTGCTGTGTCGAGCGTGTCTCAGAAATTCTGGGCGCAGAACTCACTCCATGGAAGCAAAGCAATGCAGTCGAGTGGAAGTACACCACGCTGAAGCTGCAAGAAGAATCCTTTAAGGTGGGAGTTTCGACAGGAGGAGTCATTAGCATTGATGGCTCCCCTCATTCGGATGGCGACGTGATCCTGACCAATCACATGTTCGAGTTGGAGATACGTCTTAAGCTTGAATTGAGACAGGAGCGCAAAGCTCGTTGATACAAAGCAAAAACCCGGCAAGCATTAAATGCAGCCGGGTTTTTTAATGTCCAAATTTGATTGGGACAGTCAAAGATCTGCACGAAGACATGCAAGTGCTTAAAAATTGATCAATACCCGAGCCTCCAGATGGGGTTGTACCGGGATTTCTTACCGCTGCCGATGCAGTGGTGGCTATGTACTCAAAAAATCGATTCTGGGGCGTTTTGGCGCGTTTACTGATGTTTGACCTTGCAAGGAGCTGCTGAGTTAGAACCTTTTATTAGAAAATTGAATAAAAAAGCCGATGTTAATTCCATCGGCTTATTAGTATTTCAATTGAGAATTACTTTCGTTTGCAGGTCTTCTTTACGAACTCCAGGATCTTGTCGAACTCCTCATGTGTAATGTCATCGACCGACAACTTCAACTGCTTGGCTCGGTTGACGGTCATTGTTCCAAAGGTAGCGCCACTTGTTGCTTCAAGAGTCACGGACTTGTCGGTAATCTTCGTCTTCTTCGCCTCATTGTTTTCTCGAAGCAACTTGAAAACTTCCTTCGCAGGAAGCTTCTTGTTCATCGCCTGAAGCTTTTCGAGATTGAGTTTGTAGGTATCCGGGTGGGATTTCATGAACTTGATCAGGTCGCAGCCGCCCTCCAGCGAGATCTGCAGACGATCCTCAATCAGATTTTGAACTTCTTCAGGCAACTCCGCCAAGATCAAGTACCTGCTCATGGTGGAGGTCGGGATCTTCATTGCAGCAGCCATGTGCTCTTGGCTGCGATAGCTGCTCATCTGACGCTTGTACTGGATGGCTCGCTCCATTGGTGCCGTGTCTGCACGGTTACGGTTCTCAGTTTCCAGCTCATCTTGTAGGGCAAGGTCGTCGAGTTCTCGTACGAAAGCGAAAAAATACTTGTTGGCTTCTAAGCATGCCCTATGACGGCGATGGCCTGAGGCAATTTCGTATTCATACCCTTTGTCATCCGGCTTGGCGAGGCGACGAACTACTCCTGGTTGCTTGTTCCCATCTGTACTGCGGATGTCTTCAACGAATTCAGCGAAGGCCGGGCCTTGGAATCTTTCGGGAAGCCGGTTCCCCCAAGCTGACCACCGTACCTTTTTGGGATCAATCTTTTGTGGTGGAGGGTTCTGTGCCTTGGACGTTGCGATAGCTTGTGCAGTCGGATGTAGACCTAAAGTTTCCTCCTTCTTCAGACTCTGGGCCACCTCGGCAACACGGTCAGCATCGAGCAGCGCTGTGGGGCTGACGTTGCGACCGGGATGATGGGTTGCTGCTTCTGCAATGCCTGGAAGGGCCATGTTGATTCTCCTGATTGGTGGTTAGACGGATGTTGCGGGTGTAGGCTGTTTGGCTTTGGCCTTGTCCCAGCAGGTGTAAATTAGTTGAGCAAGCTCAGCAGCTCCAGAGATGTAGAGACTACGCATCTGATCGCGGGCGACCTTGGCGCTTCTCGTCAAGTCCTTCGCTTCATCAAAGACTGTTCCAAAAGAATCAGCCGCTCGTGCAACGGCTGCTGTCTTTGTTATGTGCGTTTTCATCACCTTCCCAGGGTATGACTCTTGTATCCAATTGATCATGTTCTGCGTGGAGGACAAGGCCATATCGGCTTTGGAAATCAGGATTCGCACAAACTGGAATAGCACTGCATCACCCGAAACTCCAAGTGCCTTGCAGGTGTCAATGTAGAGTCGCCAGAAGTTCGACGCACTTTCGATATCGGGGTTAGAGGGAACGATTGGCATCACCAATCCGTCAGAACTGAAGAGAGCACTGAGAGTCAGATTGTTCAGTGACGGAGGAGTATCAATCAGAATGACATCGTATTCGGAGCACAGCTTGCGTACTTCCTTGGGGAAATATTGAACAGACTCAGGTCCAACATTCGTAAGCAAGTTGTGATAATGAGACTCTGCCGTCTGAATCAGATCGTGCGCGGGTATTACATCGATACCTGGCCAGTACGTGGGCATGATGTAGTCTTTAAGGGAGCCAGCTTGCTCCGCGAAAATCTTGATGCACGAGTCTTCCTCGCGCACATGCTTTGTGACTAGCCATTTGGTCGTGGTTGCTTGAGAGTCGAGGTCGATGACCAGAACCTTCAGCCCACGGAGCGAGAGCACTTGCGCAAATGCGAGAGTGGATGTTGATTTGGTGACACCGCCCTTGTAGTTGCAGATAGTCACCACAACGCCGTCAACTCCATCCGGGCGGACCCAGTCTGGGAACAATGCTTTGACGATCAGTGCAACTTCGGCAAGCTTGTATACGACGCGACCCTTCGTTGAGCCATCGTTTGGGGTCAATTCCCCATCAGGAGACTTGAACCACCCAACGGGTAGGTCACTTCCTCCTCGTGAAGCCTTGTAGGCGAGACGCTTTCGGAGTTTGTCGTAGTCCTCTCCATACACCTGCGCAAGATCACCAAGACTCCAGGTTGGAGGGATCTTGTGAGCATTCGGGCTGAGCATACGGGTCTTGCCCTCTTGCATAGCAGCTTGCGCTGTAGCCCATATATCAACCAGTCCGTTCAGCGAAACTTCGTCAGGATGGGGTAGTTCAGTTTCCATGTGACCTCCTTTCCGAGATCATAGGCGAAAAATTAAGGATTGGGCGAAAAATTCAGCCGAAGGCTAAAAATAAGCCTAGAGACTCAATTCTCGTGCATTTTTTTGCACCTCCGCCTGGATGCGAAAATAGCAAACTAAGCATGAATATTGCGATAGATACCTGGATGGTGCAAGATTGTTGCTTGAAATTGCCTTTTTGAGCATTAAAAAATCTCCGCTCAAAATTCCTCCAGGGTCTGGATATCGAGGTCTGATCCCTCAAAATTCGTGGTTTTTTGGCAATTTTTTGAGGTCATGTTTGTGTCAGTTCTACTATTGCATTTGATGGAATTGTTAAGGCCCAGTCGTTTTATTGAATGGTGGTTGAAACCGCGTTATGCATCAATGGATGCCATAGGTGCGGGTGCAATGTATTAGTGGCGATGAATGGAGTAATGATGTAATTGAGATTGGATTTCTACAGATTTCAATTTGCATGTCATGTGCATACGCTTTGCTGGAGAATCATGTGGATAAGCAAAGTGGATGCAGTGCGTTTGACATTGAGACTTATCGTTCGTAAGCAATCATTGGGGTCTTTCCTGTGCTTGACGACGAGGTGTGAGATTGAGTCGAATTACACATCCAATGGAGGATCTCTGTGTGGAGACATTCTCGTTAGAACTCAGGCGGATGTTGATTGGCAAATTAGCGCGCCAGCGCCTTCTGATACCGCGCGGACAACCGAATGATGACCATTGCTGGGGCCGTTTTTCGGAGGAAAACGATCTTGAAAGGAGCCTTTTGCAAGAGTTTTTGATATCAGGCGCCCAGAATTTTTTGACAAGATATGAGATGCTTCAATTGCGTGAGAAAAACGGAAAGTTGCATCAGCCGTTGAAGACAAATGTTCAACATGGCTCCAATAGGCTACATAGCTGTAGTTGGGGTGATCTCGAAGCCTAAGAAAAGCTGATGGCGCTATTGCTATTGGCTTCAAGCAATTTGTAGTCCAGTTTTCTGACAAAAAGGTCCGATCTACGTTAGTAGCGACAAAAAGGGGTAGTCTGATAACAACTCAGTCTGCCCTTATCTGTATGTATTGCGGAATACGTCTTATGGATAAAGGGGGGGATTTATGAGTTATATCGTGGCATTAGATGGTGCATTCGTAGAGGCAGCGCTAGCACAAAGACAGCCTCAGCTCTACCAGTCAGAAATGCTTCAAGCCAAACGAAAAAAGAATGCCAGATGCCTTTGCGATGGTGCAAAACAACTTCAACTGGTAGTGCGCAAGCTGTCTGGAGGGTACATCTTGGCTGCTTGGCCTGGAA
This sequence comes from Comamonas sp. w2-DMI, assembly GCF_040187735.1. NCBI lineage: Bacteria > Pseudomonadati > Pseudomonadota > Betaproteobacteria > Burkholderiales > Comamonadaceae > Comamonas > Comamonas sp. w2-DMI. Next base: position 74,465 of record NZ_JBANEL010000013.1, read on the forward strand.
CGGCTGCCCTTCACGTCAGCGGTTGCCCATTCGGAGGCACGTATAAGGCCACGTATGCCCCAAGGGATGACACAGACTCGAAGCAAGATGAGCACCATCATCTTATGTACCGCAATGGTTGGCGAAGTGACGAATGGCTGCATCAAGCCATCTCAGATGTTAGTCAGACGCATGTTGATCTGAATTGGTTGCTTTCAGAGATTTGGCAGAGCGCCCTACTTTCGTCATGGAAACCCGGCTGGGGACGTGATTGGAGTTTTGTTCGTCATAGGCTCTTGAAAGCCGCTAAGAATATGGTGGTGAATCGTGTGGCAGTAGCAAGGCACTTGTTTGTCCCAGATACCTTCTCTCAAGCGAGAAAAGCAGAACTGAACAACGCTTGGAAGGATTTCATCATGCCGTTGCTGCAAAACCCCTTTAGCTATTCACCAGATGATTCGCAGTCCCCATACGCCACATCTTTGGTGATCGGAGAGTTGGCTTCAGTTGCGTGGACATCAGGAACTTGGGTTCTCCGCGTACGAAACCACTTCGAAGAGTTTGGATTGGTCCCAGAAGCGGCAGAAGCGATAGATCCAAGGTTGACAAGTAAGCTCCAGCAGCTTTCGTTCGGTAGTCAATACAGGCCTGTAGTGGCTCTGTGTGTGGCCATCGATCATCTTGGACTGGTACACGTGCTCGATATGGCTTTACTTGAGGTGTCATCGCGCTGGCTGCCGGCATCGCTACCAATAGAACGGGAGCTGGTGGAGTCCTTAGTACAGAGTGGCCATGAATTGCACGTCACGAAGGATCACAAATGGGGATCAGGAGTGCCCTACCTGATTTGCAAACTACCCCATAACTCGGAATGGATCAGAGTTTTTACCTACAGCGATGCGATGGGGGCTCAAAAGTTGCAGCAATACCGAACAAAAATCCATGCGCAATCCGTAAAAATGAGAAGAATGACTAAGTTCGTCGGTCATGCTGACGCCATAAATAACTTGCTGTGTGGCAATGAAATTCATTGAGCGGATGTTCGGGGCTTTCCGCAGGAAAAGAGCCCAGATAGTTGAGAGTAGGGCGGTTGCCGTTGAGCTAGAAGAAGCAGTACCTTCTGAACCGCTTACGAATCAACTAAACCTGGACACCAGGGAAAAGGAGCGAATCTCGCCTTTCCCACAACCGAAGCCGACGGACACAGTCATTGCAGGTGATGCAGTGATGTTGGGTACGTTGAAAGTTGGTGGTCGAGTGATTATTGAAGGGCGTGTCAGTGGTCAGATCACCGAGATGGCATCTGGGGCAAATGTCTATGTTGATGAACAGGCTGTTGTTCGCGGCGAAGTTCATGCCTCTAATGCATTGGTCTACGGCGAAGTGGAAGGGGCAATCACAGCCTCTGCAATCGCAATTGAACAGACTGCAAAAGTTGCTGCTCAGATCGAGTACCGGAACATTCGCATCAGAGGTGGACTGTCAGGAGCGAGACTCGTTAGGAATCCAGCACTAAGGGAGCTACGCGAAGACCAGGATACACAGCAGCGACTTCTGGCACGCTGATCAAAACTAAGTTTTACAAGGAAATCCAATGACACTCTCCATGCCACCAGTTACCCCCCCTTCCACCGTTTTTCATTTTGGAGCGAGGCCAGGTGCCCAATCTGATGCTGCTGAGACTCAGCTGGGAGGGCAGAATGCAGAGCCTTCCGCGATGCGAGGGCAGACTGTGCAAGATGTGCCACTCGTACAGCGATGCAGCGAACTAAGTTTTCGTTTGATTACGGAGCGAGAACTGGCCTGCGTGACCACACGGTTGACCAGCGAAACTGACTTCAATGGTGTGTATACATCAAAGCAGAGCAATGCAGGCCTTTTGGTGTCCGGGATCATCTCAGGCGAGGTTGCGCTGGCAGCCGGATCTCTCTTCCATCTGGATTGCACAGGCCGTGCCGAGATGTGCACCGTCAAGGCTGATGCTGTGTTGATCGCAGGCAATTTCAAGGGGGTGATTTTTGCCAAAAAGCTCGAAATAGCAGGGGGAGCTGTGGTTGAGGGGAAGATTCACTATGAAGAAATTGCCATCCAACATGGAGCCAAGGTAAGGGCAGAGCACCACATGCCCGAATGATCAAAACTTAGTTTAAGAAAAGTTCGAAACTTAGTTTTCTGCTGAAACGCATGTTGCTACAACCACTGAGCAGCTTCCATGGGCCTGAAATTGCTCAGCTGCAGAACGGTGCACCGGCGCATTTCTTGACCTTGTCTCACTGGATAGAGGCCAAAAAATTCGATTTGGGATTGCATGCTGAACTGGTCCAAGAGCTCTTGATGATGCCGGGTGAGCACGAGGCGAGAAAATTCTCTCGGAGGCATACCCACTGCTGGCGATCTGACTGGCAATTGATCCGGCCTCGCACGATTGCTCTTGGTGTTGCCTACTACTGCATAGAGCATGGGGAGAATGACTTCTTCCTAGATTCCATCATCAAGGAAGTCATGCGCTCGGGAGCATCTGAGCCTATGGCGGCTACATGGGTGAAGCAGGGGGTTTGGATGGCCAGGATGCCAACGGTATGCATTCTTGCTGAACTAGCTGTGCCAATAATGAATCTAAATCGCCGGTTGCGCCTCATTTCCAAGCGATTTGAAGGCGGGTGGTCTCTAGTTCATTGGAGAGGGCGGCACGGAAACCAATTTATCCATGACTATGCTCTTAATGAGGGAATTCCCATTCGCTATGTAGGCAAGAAGGATCAGAGGTTAGTCGGGAATGAAGTAAAGTTATTACATACTTCTCCAGATTATTTCTTCGTGTTTGATCGCAAAGGCCAAAAGCGCGGGGAGCGGGCTGTTTCTGAAATTCGAGCAGCAGGGAAAAGCGTGGAAGTTATTCTTTGGCAAGCAGAACAAACCAATGACTTGTTTATTTAGTAGCTTGCTGATATATTTATATTTATGAACGCATTTGTGCGTCATTGTTGACCTGTTCAACCTTTACCCACTCAGGGCATCTAGCGCCCTGGCGTGTGATGCCCACTACCCAAGAGGAGCATCATATGGCCAATCCTAAATTTCTCGACCCCATCAGGGTTCCCTGCACCTTGCCTATTGACCCCAAGAAAGCAAGGAAGGAGATCACCTCACGCCTCAAAGGGTGCAAGGAGAAGAAAGACATCGACCCTTCAAAGCTGAACCTGAACGATTCGGAAGCACTGAGTCAGTTCCTGTTCAAAGATTGAGAGGCCTGAATGTCACAGTACACATTTACCACTAAGGTAGCTGGAAAAACCTCGATTGTTATGACAGGTTTTTGCCCAATAACGGCCACTTTTTTTTGGAGCAATCTATGACGGCGGCATCGATTCGGTACCCGTCAGAAAATCCAAGCCACTCCCGACAGAAACTGCGTTATTTAATCAGCTCGATAGCTGGGGCGTAGGTGTCCCGCAGATAGTTGAAGATGCGATCACGAGCGATGTCACAGACTGGAATCATGGGGAGTTTGATTTGAAGAAGTTCTATCGCAAGATTGAGCATTTTGGTTATCAGAAAACTTCTAAGCCATCGATGGCAGAGAAATAAGCGTATGGCCCCATCAAGAAAAGTGAGGTCATAGGCTTGAAACAAACAAAGAAAAGGGTGCCCAAGGAAAAAACCTTGGGCACCCTTTTTGATTGGTGTTGCCAATTATTCGGCAATGAGAAAAGACTGGCGTTGATCTTCGGGCAGATCGGACAGCCATTTGGGGGCCTTGCCACGGCCAGACCATGTTCTACCAGTAGCAGGGTCGCGGTACTTCGGTGCCACCTTGGTGCCAGCCTGCGAGGAGCGGCGCGAAGTGGGGAACACATCATCTTTGGTAAGGCCAAATTCAGCGATGAGCGTGCGTACTTGGGCAACAGCTCCAGCGAGTTCGGCTTTGCGAACCTCTGCGATCTGTTGTTCCAGTTGCTCGCGTTGGGCAAGGAGTTCTTTGTAAGTAGACATGTAGTTTCCGATCAAATAGACGCGCACAAGTTTGCAGAAGAGTTCGGAGTGAAGCTCTGCCATGGAGCAATATCAAGCTCGATCTCGCCACCCATCGCAGGCCAAGCCTGTACCTGGCTGCAGGCTTTGATTATAGCAAGTGCATTTTCATATTTCTTCTTGCCGTTTTCCATAAATGTAGACGATACAGGTCGGAAGAACACACTGTGTGGTGCTTCGGTGCAAATCGAGACCAAAACGAAGGGTTTTAGCGTAGGGGAAGAGTATTCCTCAGGGTGGGCGATTTCGTAGAGCAGGCGTGACAAAGCGTACATGTACGCTGACAGATCGTAGTGTAAGTCTACCGCTTGCTTTGCAAAACTATCCGGTTCTGAGTACCGTGTAGTCTTGAGGTCGAACGTGGTCTCTGGATGACGGAGATCCAGCCTTGTGCGGCAGCTCAAGCCTGTAGTCGGATCTGTAAAGTAATAACTCTCCTCCGCTACACCTTCAGCAACAAACTGATGGAATGGGCGTCCGCGAAATTTTTGATTAAGAACTTTGTCTGCTAGGTTTTGTGCTTGGACAAATTCCCGCAATGTTAAGCAAAAACGCCCCTTATTGACCTCCTTAAACAATGTTGACTCTTTGGCCCTGGTGAACTCATCGGGATATATAGCTACTAAATCATTGACTGTTTCTGGCTCAAGCACCAGTGCGTGCATCAATGAACCGAAGTCTGTAGACCTTTTGGTGATATACCGCTCAAGCAGCCCCTGAATAAAAGTGGCCGGCGAATCAATGGCCTTCTTGAGCATGGTGGACGAATAAATATCTACATCCGCATGGTATTCGCGGTTACTGTTGATCTTGGTGATGCACTGGATCTTGGAGTTCATGCATTAAAGATACCTGATATAGCTCGCAGTGCAAGTGCGCCGCCGAAGACTTGCACTGAACGACGTTGTTCGTATAGTGAATGGTACGGAGAAAAAATGATCAAGCAACACAGCGAAAACATTGGAAGCATCCTTGAGCTCAGAGCAGCTCTGACCGCAGGGGACGATGAAAAAATCGAAGCCTTATTGGGGAGTGAGTGTGGGCGGGATTTGCTCGGGCATAGCCTCCGGTTTGCTTTATGCAATTACGTAAAAGAAACGGAAGGGCTTGCGCATACGATAAATGCAGTCATCTGGGCTGTGCCTGTGCTGATTTATAGGGCAGCGTCGAGCTTTGTCTCCACAGGGGGGCAAGCCATCGAAGTAATTGATAATGATGCTCGGCGAATGATCATGAAGTATTTTGGCCATGATTGTCGTATCAGAAATTTTAGCGGTGTAATGCATGCTGACCTGATCTCAGGGATGGAGATTTCCAACCAAGCAAAGTTCTTTGGGGCCATGGCTGAGGATGCGAGATTTGATGGGGTCATGCCTACATTCAAGATGCCACTGGAATTAGCGGAGCGTATAGAGTCAGGTATGGAACCTGAACTTTGTTTCATCGTGGGCTCGGCATCAAGGATCAACCGGATGCCCAAGTTTAATGAGCAAACGTTGGTGGAGCGGGAGCGATTCTCAAGAGAGATGCAGGGTCGCCTGGCGCTTCACAGTATGATGAAGTTGCCCTCCACATCAGATATTCGAGTAGGCGCGATAAGTAACTTGGCTGATGCATATGAAGAAGGCATGAAGTTTCTAATCCAACATCTGGCAGATACCTGTTTGACAGGGAGGCCATACGCAACTTTAACCAGTAGCCATAACTTCATTATCCGTTTCAGTGTTATGACTGAGGGTGCAAGACTCTACAAACGCGAGCTCCACCTGAATACTTCACTTGTGTCGATGGAAGCCATACGGCGCATTTTCGAGTTTGCTAGTTCGAGGATGGGGAGCTTGGCAGAGGAGATCTCGAATGTGGTTGTATCTTCAGAAAACTTGCACTGAGCCAGAAATGTGATTTGATGTAGTGAAGGAATCTTAAAAAATGCATATTGATCTTCACAGAGCGTATCGATCTCCAGTCGCAATCATCAGGGTGGAAAATGCGGCTCAAGGCGAAAAGGCTGGTCTTGAGATAGTCACTCATGTGCATGAAGAGATTGGTGATCCGAATGCATCACTGCAGTCACCGGCCTTCAAAAGGCACGAACTGCATAACGCCAAAAAAGGCGATGCCAGAAAACTTGATTCAATCCGTGTCAGGGTTGAGTTTGATAATCCTGCTCATGTATTAAGAGCCGCCTTTGTGAAGTGGTCGGATACAGAGTTGGACCATCCTGTCTGCACAGGGAACGGAAAAGTCGCAAATCAGACGTTGGCTGACAAGACAGAAGTTAAGAGGCGTTGTCTTGGCCCATCACGCTGCCCAATCGCCAACAATGGGTCTTCCCCGTGCGTGATAGATGTTAGGCTGAACGCCACTCTTGATGAAATGCCAATTGAAATCCGAAGTAACTCACAAAACGGATTCTTGGCCATGCTATCCGGATTGGAGTATGCACAGGCAAAGGCTAACGGAATGCTAAATGCAGCTTTGCTGGATGTGACAGTGTGGGAGAAGAGTACGCGTGGTTCGAAATACCAGCCCTTTACTACCATAGATATCCGGTATGCAGGGATTGCACCAGGGGCCAAGCCTTCTTCTGCGGCAATGAATACTTATGGGGACAAGTTACTTGGTGAATGGGAAAGCAAGTTTCATCGTGCTGGTGTGGACCTTGATGCATTGCCCCTGCCCGTGGAGCAAACCATCGTCGGGTCGAAACATGTGCAATCTCGTACCAAAACCCTGCCTGTTCCAGCGGGCATGGAGTCATTATTCAATCTTCCAGCCCTGATTGGCTTCAATCGTCAGGAGCATGTGACGACGGCATAGTGAGAGCGAAGATGACATGGACCACATCGAAGAAGTAACTCAGGAAGAAAAGATCAACGGCGTAGTTGTGGGTAGGAGGTTGAGCGTCGAACTTGGAACCCCGGTTGATGAGCGAGAAGCTCTCCACGCTCCTGCCACGACCAAAAAGGACATTTGGGGCTTCGCCAAGAGGGGTGCAAAGACACATACACCAATCCCGGATGCCGCTGATGCTGGTGTAGCAGGACTGGGTCTTATGGGAGAACGAGATGAAGGTCGTGCAAACTCTGCACGTAAGCCCCCCTCCCGAACCAAGAAATACTTGTTGCCCACTGTATGTGGAGTGACGGCACTGCTACTTGTCATTGGCACGCAGTTGAAGACAAAAGTTGATGCCCCATCTGTCTCCACTGACATTGCGCAACTAGCCCCTGCCACCCCAACATCCTCTAAAGCCTCGGCTATGCCGGATATGTTGGCACCTGAGCCAAGCAGCAAGGTCGTTCCTGATTCGGTCTTGGGTCGTGTGACATCTACAGGTACTGGTATGCCACTTGAGTCATTGGAACAAGTAACCGCAGGGACACTTCCAAAGGCGCTGGCTGGCCAACCACCGGCCATGCCGGGGCCAGCGGGGAGCGTGGCAGTAAATGCTGCTTCGGCCAAAGCTGAGCCGACCACCAAGCCACAAGTACCGCAGCAGCCTTCCACGCCGCTGGCAGCACCCCAATTACCAAGCCAGTCCACAACCCTGGATAAACACAGCTCATCCATGGATATTCCCCTAACCAGTGATAGTGTGACTTCGGCAGATATCGCCTCACTGAAGCAATCGGCAGTGCCTAGCACAGCACCTTCTTCGAAGTTGGCCAAGCCGCTCGAAGAGGCACGCGTTACTGAAGATAAGGCTGAGGCAAAGTCAGCTTCAAAGCCAGAAGCAAAGGTCTCTGCTAAGGACGCAGTCCAATCAATCGCCGAGTCCCCGAAGGTAGCGATTGCCGCCAAGAAGCCGGATGTGGTCAAGTCCAGTGACCCGAAGCAAGTCTCTGTTGCAAAAGTAGAAAGGCCAAGGGGAGAAGCAAAGCCTCGACAGCAGGAATTTAACCAAGATCGAACCAAGGCCAAGACTGCAAAAAATGAGCGTGAAGACGCGGATACAGCGGGCTTCGCGTTGCCAATACGAGAGGTGCATGCGAACGGACGCCCAGTCTCTCCTGCAGTCCCTACAACCACGCCGGCAGAGAAGGCACCAATTCGATATGCGGAGCCTCGCCAGAATGCAAGTCGTGATAATGGTCGTAGCAGTGGGACGGTGGAAGTTGTTCATGTCGAATCGGCCTATGCCCTTGTGACCAATCCCAATACCCAACTCCCAATGCGCGTGGTCATTGGCGGAACCCTGCCCAATGGGGCGGTCGTGGATGGGCTTGACGCCGCTCGCGGCATTATCAAAACAAATCGTGGCTCTTACGGGATGAACTAAAAATGTCGGCCTTCAATCTAGACTTCAATGCACTCAATGTGCGCTCTCGAATTCCCACCGGAGCTGTCATCGAGGGCAATGCGCAATTCCCTTGTGGGCTCCTACTGGAGGGAACACTGAACTGCAAGGAGCAAGCGAGAGTAGGGGGTGCTCTTGTGCTTCTACATGACGGTTTGCTATCCGGTGAGGTAGAAATTGACGGTGACGCCTACATTCTGGGCACCATTCATGCTGAGCGGGTTGTCATCAAAGGCAAGGCCCATTTTGCCGAGGGCTCGACCATCACCGGATGTGTGCATGCCAAGGACTATCAGGTTTACGCTGGCGCGGCCATTACTGCAAGCCTGCTCCAACTCCCCTGATGACGATTACTTCCGAGAAAATCTGTTTGGTGCTCCGTAGTAGGGGCCTTCCTTCTGCGCAGGCTCACGAGTATCGGCCTCTGCTGAACGGACTCTCGGTTGAAGACCTCTGCTTGGTTGAAATGCATCTGCACGCCGTGGCAAGGAGTGAGGATGACGAACTGAGCCAGCAGTTTTTCGGTGACCTCACGCAGCTGGCTAAAGGGTATAAGGTTAGCAGCCGGGACCTGCTGCTTTCCAAGATCTGCCACTCGGTTGAGCGCAATACCGTCGCCCAGGTGAGCCAAATTGAAGCCAATGACTTCAGTGTTGTTCCACAGGGCATGACTCCTTCAAGGAGCACTATGCGAACCGCACAGGAGCAAGAGGTCTTCAGAAAGAAGCACTATGTTTACGGGCAGAAGTGCGCTTTCATGTTCGAGCTGGACTGGCTTAAGGCTAAGCCAGGGCATGGCAAGCAAAAGCGAACGTTGACGGTTGAAGCGGCCCTCCAAATTGCACAACGCAGCTATGACTGGGAAGGAAGAATTTCCTTCCAGCTCACCTTGCTTGAACTTCCCCAGTTCACCGCCGTTCTTCTAGGAAAGTTGGCACCAGAGCAAGTTTGGGCCGTTGGAAACCATGGACGAACGCGCGACAAACACCTACGGGCCAAAGAGCAAGCGGCCAGCATCTTTTTGAAGCTTGAGCAAGGTGGGAAAAGGTGGCCGATTCGCGTAAGTCAGGAGCACAGATATCAAATCCTGTCTCTGGCACTAGAGGCACTTAAATACAACGATGAACATTTGGACCTCGCCACAATCAGGCAACTCTGCGCTGCCTCGTTGCCCCGCTCTCTATAGGGCATCGTGCCCATATTTTTGGCCTTTGCTTATCGGTTCTGCCATAGGTGCAGGAGCATGGCAACTTGGAAATGTACCTCTGGCAGCAATCGCCTTCCCGATGCTGTTCCCTCTTATGCCAGGTCGTGCCGGCGTCTATACATACGCCTTCGGCTACCACGGTGCAACCGTCTATGGGCTGATGGGTTTCGCGGCCAGTTGGTTCGACAACTCTTTGTTGATGGGCGCTCTTGCTTGGAGCGGGATCGCACTGCTTGCTTCGCTTGTGTGGCCCTTGCTCTCAAAGGGCTCATGCACATCGACTCCAGTGCGGGCTGGCGTGGGTGTCGCGCTAGGCCTACTCATCGGATTGCTTCCGCCGTTTGCCCTGGTACTTGATGGCCATCCGGTCGTTGCTTGGGGGTACATCCTAAAAGGCTGGGGATTCTTTGGAGTCGCTACAGCGATTGCTCTAACTGGCTTTGCGGCGGCGCTAGTTTATTCGACACGAGGTTGGGTTCTGCAACGCTATGCCATTGCCGCGTGTTTGTTACTCATAACAGCTGCAGGTGCGGTGCAGGAAGTGCCTACCTACCGAGCGGTGGAAGGGGTTGTTGGACTTGATACGCATTTTGGCAAGCCTCCAGCTAACGACGACGAGCAAGTAGAGCGCTATTCAGCCATCAAAGATTTATTGTTGAAGTCCATAGGGCAGGGCGGTGATGGCGAGCATGCGAGGGTGCTTGTGCTGCCTGAGAACTCCCTGAACTTGGACGATCCGGCCTTAACATTCTTGGTGGAGTCCAAAGTGCTGCGACCGCTCAAGAAGGCCGGAAAAAGTGCAGTCGTTGGCAAGCTGGCACTGGGGCAAGATGGATACCTCAACCAGGCCGCACTGATCGAAGACGGGCAGATTCGTGCGACGGTCGATCAAAGACAGCCCGCACTTCTATCGATGTGGCGCCCGTGGAATGCAGAGCACTTTCCCATGGATTGGCGTAGGGATACTGCCATGCAGATCGGCAGCGGGATGGTCGGGCGCATCATGGTCTGCTATGAGGAGTACATACCAGTTCTCTTTATGCTTGATGAACTTCGAGGCGGGCATGACTTGTCCGTGATCATCTCAAGCAATTGGTCTGCAACCGATAGGCGCCTCCCTGAAATTCAGCGACTGCACTCACTTGGAATGGCCAAGATGTTCGATAGGGCAGTAGTCCGGGCTGTGAACTATCCGTCAAAGGAAACGCCTTAAACGCCGAATCATCGTCAAATCCTAATATTTAGGCAGCCCTTTTTCGAGAGTGAAAGGTGAAAGTAGAGATTGGCTTTTTGCGGAGCAATCAATGACTACTGAAACCCTTACCCCCTCCCTCGCTGACGAAGCGGCGAAGCGCGAAGTTGTGCGCGCAGAGCGCAATGCAGCATTCGAAAAGTGCTTCGGCGGGAACTACATGGAACGGTTCACCGACCCCATTCACTTCCTGAGCGTCGGTTTCCTGAACTATCGCATCCATAAGTTCTATGAGAACAACTACGCCTTCATGTCGAAGAATCTGTTCTCTGAATACGTGTATCGTCGGCGTGCAAAGTACAACCGCGACCTCCTGGTGCGCTACTTTGATCTGATGGCCAAGAAGTTGGGGGGTGTGTCTGCAATCCTCACCAAGTACCATGGCCAGGTGGACCATGTTCTGAAGGTCAACAATCAAACCGATGATGAAATCGGTTACCTCCGTGAGTACAAGGAATTGGTCCCAGTGATTCACGCTCAGGCCCGCCAGTACCTGGATCTGTTGTTGAGCGCTGACCAGCTCTTCATGAAGCTTGCGGCTGGGGTCTTGTCTGGGCTTATCGACTCCAACGAAAAGACCGAGATCGAGCGCAAGGTGATTCTCTCCTTCCGGGCAATTGGCAACACCGTTCGCAATGAGGCAATCACCCTTCGCAAGGAAGCCACTCGTGTTCGAAATGAAATGCAAAGTGAAGGCATTCATGACGAGGAACTGGATTCGGCAATCGACACGCAAACACGAGCGGCTGCAGAAGGTGCAGTAGTTGAAAAGAACAACGCGAAGATCGACGGCGTGGCATTTACGGATACCCCTGCCATGAACGAGTTCGCACAAGAGCAAGCAGCAGAAGCCACTGCCGCCTGATTCCCTTTACGAATCCGAAGCCGCCATGGTCATGCCTTGGCGGCTTTTTTCCTTACGGGGGTAACATGAAAGCATCACCTTCGCAGCAGGCAGCAATCACCTGCGACGAGAACGCCATCATCTTCGCTGGCCCGGGATCTGGGAAAACTGCGACATCAGTACAAAAGGCACTGCGCATATTGAGCAATCCAAACCGTAGCTTGCTTATGTGCACTTTCACGCGCGACTCAGCACAGGAGATGCAGCATCGGCTGGAAAAGGCAATGACAGAAGCAGGTCTGCCCCTTCCAGCTCCTCATCGTTTGAGAGTGTCTACGCTGGACTCACTATGTCTGTGGCACTACAAATCGACCATCGGCGACAAGTTCAAACTCCTCAATCCTGCAAGCCAGTACCCCAAACTGCGTGGGATCTGTAAGGAGTTCGGCCTTGGAAACTTAGACGAGCACCAGCAGCTATTTGATGCGTACCAATCGACAAGGGACCGCACGCAGCTCATTGAAAAATTGGAGAACGAGAGTCCCAATACGTTGGTCTTGATCAATGAGTATTACGCCTTCTTGAAGGCATGCAACATGCTCGACTTGGCAACGATCAAGCGCACCGTGGCACTTGGTTTATACGAGGGGACGGTGCCCTTGTTCCCTTTCACAGACATGATTGTTGACGAGACCCAGGACAGCGATGAACTACAACTCTTGATTGCCATCGTGCATGGCCAGAACGATGTTGTCACGACCCTCGTAGGCGATGATGACCAGACGATCTACGATTGGCGTGCGGCATGCGGTTACCAAGGGATGATTCGATTTGTTCAGGAGTGCAAGGCTCAGGTTGTACGCCTTGGTGAGAATTATCGATCCAGAGCGGAAGTTGTTTTCCATGCCTCGAATCTCATAAGGTACAACAACCCAAATCGCGTGGAAAAGAACCAGGTTGCAATCCGTGGGGCAGGTGGGTTTGTTGGAGGTTGCCACCAAGATGATCCAGAGACAGAGGCCGAATGGATTGCTGGCCACATAGCAGAGAACCACACAGCTCCATACAACGTGGCCGTTCTTTCGAGAACCAACATTCTCTTGGACATCGCTGAAGCCGCGCTACAAGCCGCTGGAATTCCATGCTATCGCGCAGGCACCTCACTATGGGAGCGGGACGATATAGCTGCCTACCTTTCGATGTTGCTCTTCATGTGCAAAGGCTCTGCAGACCTTCTCTCTCCGTCGCTCGGTCTGCTAGGTTTCAAGTCTCAGAGCGTGAATGCCATCATGCAAGAACTCAGCAGCCACCACATCAAATTCAGGCGTGGCCATGGCGTTGAAATAGACGGGCTTGAGTCAATCGAAAGCCAGGTCATCAACCAGATGTCGAAGTGCATGGGGAAGTGGAGAAACGATGCCAAAGAGGGTGAAATCGACCTTGTGATTTATGAATCCTCTCATGAGTTTTCACGCTGGTACTCAATGCTTGGGGCGGTCGCCAAAAAGAGTGGCAGTGAGCATCCGCAGGTGACCCGGCTGAAGAGGGGGCTGACGAGTGTCGAGAAGGCGCTGACTCGCATTCGGGGGGATCTGAAGGGTCGGGTAAGGTTGCTTACGCGTAAGAAGAAGGAAGAGCCCGAGGAAGGCGTTGTGCGCTTGATGACCATGCATGGCAGCAAAGGCCTGGAATGGGATCATGTTTACATGATCGGCTGCGATGAAACCGACGATCACTCAAGCGTTACCCTCGGGCCTTCCGAGAGGCGTGTTTTCTTCGTTGGGATGACGCGTGCTCGTGAGTCGCTATGGATGACCTATGGAGGCAAGACACCACTCTTTCTGCTGGAGGCTAAGGTGGAGAACTTGCTAAGTTCACCCAAGCCATTTGGCGCAGCTGCTAATGCAGGAGAAGAAGATCCAACATTGTGGGATGACGAGGAGCAAGAGGTAGAAGCCTGAATTTTTGGTGATTCCCAAAAGAAAACCCCGGTCTGCAGTTGATACTGCAGCCGGGGTATTTTTATGGTCGAAGAGACGGAGGTATGTAAGTTGAGAGCACCTTACTTCCTACTGTATCTACGAGAGCTTGTGCGAACGAAGCGCTGCCACCTTGATAAGCGTTGCAGAGTTCATCTGTGTCTGGGACATTCAATTCGTCAGCGATATGCGCTAACTCATCAAGTTCCAGCGCTGCCAGCAGCTTGACGCTGATGGAGCCAGACTCAGTGAGATCTACGTTGAACACCTGAAGGAATTCGCCAACCATTTCCAACGGGAGCGCATCGATCATGCTGGCCACAAGGGGTGCAAGATGTCTCGCGCCGTCAGGTTGCGCAAACGCGTAGAAGTAGTCTGGAGCCGACTGTTCGTGGTCTGAACTCAGCGGCTTAAACCCAGCGGTAAAGCACGAGATCAGGAAATCCAAAAACTCCCTATGGGTACCTTGATCAGCAACGCGCACTTTCAAAGCGTTGCGCCACCAGGCGTTTCGTACTTCATCCACATAGTTCATCACCATTGCTTGAGGCTCTGGCGAGGTCGCGCTTTGTGCTGGCTCTTCTATGCCCGTGTTGGGCCTGTCAGGTGGCAAATTCGCGTCGTTATCAAGATTAGCAGCATGGAGCTCGGGGGAACCTTGCAGGCCAGGTACAGCGTCCGAATGATCGGGCTCCGTATGGTCTGGCTCTCCGAGATCCATCTGCGCTTCTTTTTCAAAGTCGAACGCTACCGTCATACCTTCGACAGGAACGAGAGCGATGTCTTTGGAATCCGCATCAGGATTAGGATGCCCCGTTGCATCAGGCGCATCTTGCACAGCCGATGGACTCTGCTCCTTTTCGTGAGGAACTATCGTTCTTTGGGAAAGGATTTCAGGGTCTTTGGCTCCATGCTGGGCACATAGTGGGAAGAGGCAATGATTCGGCTTGAACTCTCCAACATCCCCACAAAACCTATTAGCGATGTTGGAGTTGTGCAGACACGAATTGCATTCGGACTTTGCGAAGGTGGTCTTCGTTAGGTCAATAGACATGGCATTCAGGCTTCCCATCAGCTGCTTGCCGGTGGGCGCTTCCGAAAGCTTCATCAATCTCGACAGAGTTGTTTCTTGAGTGCTCTTTGGCAAGAGGCTCAGGAGTTGTCCAGCGCTGCTGTCCAGATCACCGTCAAGGACTGCTGCTCGGACAGCGTGGCAGGCAAAGCTATCAATGCTCATTGTTGGCTCCAGTACGTTGGTAGATGGAGCCATGCCCCATGAGGGGCTTGGCCCCAGGGGGTTTAGATAAAGGGCTGGCATGCAGCCGCAAGATGAACTTGTGCACGGAATATAGCAAAGGAACGTTGAGCCGTGTGGGGTAAGAATTTTTTGGGCGATATTTGTTATCAATAGGCCCGTGAACGAGAGGACTCAGCCGGCAAAATTTTGGCATGAGTTTCATCAAGCGAATTCTCGGAATCGGCAAAACAGATGGCACGACCGCAGAAGCTGGTCGTGCACCGAAGGTACAGCCTCCCAGGCCACTGGTGCACGCAACCTATCCCCCTCGTCACAACGGCATACCAATTGCTCAAGTGCAGGAGCTGCTTGAAGCTCAAGCGGAAACCATCAAGCGGTTGAAGACCCATGCTGCAACGTTGCCAAGCAACTTCACCAACCGGTTTGAGGTTCCCCTTACGAACCTTGCAGCGTACATCTCCAACATACCTGGTTCGAGAGACAGCATCTACGGAGGACCAGGTGGCTTGTTTCGAGCGTGTGTTGAATGTGGGTTTTTCAGCTTCCAATCTTCAGACGGGAAGATCTTCACGGGTCAGCTGGGAGTGGAAGCCAGGCACTTGTTGGAGACTCGTTGGCGCTATGTGTGCTTTCTGGCCGGCTTGATGTACCCGCTTGGCCAAATTCTCGAAAAGATCCGGATACGGGATGAAGGAGGCTCAACCTGGTTCACACGGGCAGAGTCAATTACATCGTGGGCAGAAACTCATGGAACAGACTCCTACTTCATCTCTTGGCCTAAGGAAGATGTGGAACCAGGTCCGAGTGTCGTTGGCGGATCACTCGCTTTGCAACTGGTGGGCTTGGAAGGCATTCGATTCATCGAAGCGGGAAGTGCTGAGTTGATCACTGCGATGACCGAGATCGCATCAAATGTACGCACAGACTTCAATGCGATTGCCTTTGATTTGGTTGCCGCACGCTGGGCAAGCCTCAAGAAAAATGAACTTTCGCGGCTTCCTCAAAACTACGGTCGTGTGCAATTTGGCCAACACATAGCGCCACTGATTGTGGATGCGATGCGCGAGTGCATCGCAGCCGGCAAATGGGTCGTGAATGAGCAGACGGTCCTGGCTGATCCGAACGGCGTCTATCTCATCTGGCCAAAGGCAGCGAAAGACTTGCTGGAAAGCGTGAAGCTCAATGAGCTCAAGGGTTTGCCATCGACACCAGCTGGGTTGCTGCAGGCGATGATGGACGAGAAAATGCTTCACATCGATGTCCAGCAGTCTGCGTACGTGGATGTAGCAGACGTGCATGGTGAACTGCACCTGGCGGTAAAACTCATCAAGCCCGAGTCGTGCATAGAAGGGTACTCGCCGAATGATTACCGAGGTCTGGTAGACGCTCAATCTGTGGCTAAGAATGACCCATTGGTTGAAAACGAGCTCGCCACTAAAAAAGCGAAGCCGAAGCCGGCCAAAACGACAAAGCCCCCTGAACCTGTCTCGGCAGATGAGGAGCACGGCACAGACCTAACACCTGAACCGAAGCGCGTTATTCCTGATGCTCCACCGCCCGCGCCCATGGATTTGCTTGCTGCAACTATTGGCATCTCCGAGGCAGTGCCAACCGGTAAATCGCCTGCAAGTTCAACACCTACTCCGCAACCACCTGCTTCTTCAACTGAAGTTATTGCACCTGCGCCCGCAGCGATTGCACCTGCAGAGATTGCACCGACCCTAGCGTCGGTGCCTGAGTCCACCAAATCTGCAGGCGCTGCTCCTGCAAAGGGCGATGGAAAAGAGCCAGCTTCGACTCCTGCGCATCAAGAAACCCAGGGCTCCTATATGGTCCCAGATGATGTGGAAAAGCAGCTTGGCAAAGCTCTCTCCTTGATGCTGGCCAGGATCGTGAAAGAGGTAGAAAAGCCTGAAAACAAAAGCCTTCTCATCACAACGCAGCGCGAATTCGTAGGCATCCCTTTCGATGCAATCCAAGAAGCAATTTCATCCCCGGCGGACTTCCTCTCGGCAATGCAAAAACATGGCTGGTTGCACCCAGATCCGAAGAAGCCTCGCCTGATGGTTCACGACTTGAGCACGACACTTGGCGGCAGCAACAAAATGAAGTACGCGATGTTCACGCGCGGCTTTATCAAGAAGGCGCAGTTGCCTTTCTAAATCAGAGAGCTGACGATGAACACCCAAGATTTTCAGACGATTGTTCGCCCGAACTATGAGCTCGTAAGTGCTGCTTCGTGGGCCTTTGCCTCGCTGTGGGGCGCAGGCCTTTCTACGGGTCTTTCGATAGGCTATGGCTCGGCTGTTGGCTTATGCGGAGTGTGTGGAGCCATGTCGATCTATCGAGGGCTACAAGCCAAGAGGAACTTCCATCGGAAGATGCGTTTTTCGGGCACTGAGATCCAGTTCTTGAAGGCTGGCGCACTGCTTAGAGCGATGCCCAAGATGGGTAGTAATTTGTGGATGGGCAAGGGCTGGCGCTGGAATCCCACACACACTGCAATGGCTCACGAATTGCGACGCAGGACGCCTGAGGAAATCTACCCGCCGAAGTGGCTTCTGAATCTCACGAAATCGAAGATTGACCCTTACGATGCGCGAGGCATTCCGTGGATTCATGGAATGGGCGATAAGGAAGCCGACGTGCTGACTCCGCTCAAGGCCTTCAAAGGTCACTGTGCGATTATCGCCACCACAGGCGCAATCAAAACCCGGTTGGCGGCGCTGATCATTACACAGTTGGTTGCGCGAGGCGATACCGTCATCATCCTTGATCCAAAGGGTGACAAGGATCTGAGGAACATTGCCCGCGAGGCCTGTGAGTTTGCCGGAACCCCCGAGCGTTTCATGATGCTTCACCCGTCGTTTGCGAGCGAAAGCATTCGTCTGGATCTGCTGAAGAATTGGGACTCGACCTCGCAGGTTGCCTCTCGCCTGGGCCTTGTTCTGGGCGCGGGTGAAGACGACAGCTTTAAGTCCTTTTGTTGGTCAGCTGTACACCGTATCACCAATGGTCTCAAGTACATCGGTGATCGTGCGTCTCTGCTTTCGTTGAAACGGCACATGGAGTCGCGTAGCACCGTTGAAATGCTCGCCTTGAAGATGCTGCGGAAATACTTTACGGAAGAGCGCAGAGATCTGCTCGACCGCTGCAAGGAAGAACACAACATTGCCCTCACTGAGGCTGCCAAGGGGAAGCCAAACAAGCTGAAGACACAAACCTCACTGCCTGAATTGACGGGTATGGTTCAGGTGTTCAAGCTTGATGTGGAGGACAAGCAGGACGACATCAGCGGCATTGTCAACGTCCTGGATTCGTCTCAAGAGTGGTTCGGCAAGATGATCAACTCGATCTTGCCCTTGTTGATCAAGCTCACCACGGATGACTTGAAGGGTTTGCTGTCGCCTGACTATGAAGATGTGAATGACCCAAGGCCGATCATGGACGGCAAACGAATAGTCGATGGCCGTCATGTCTTGTACGTAGGTACAAACGCGCTGGCAGACTCCACTATCGGTAAGGCAGTTTCCGCAATGTTGATTGCGGAATCTGCGGCCGTATCCGCCGAGATCTACAACTACGGTTTCGAGCTGGAAAAAGGAGAGAAGCAGGAAGACAGGCGCATTCATATCTTTGTTGACGAATGGGGTGATGCAATGTGCGAGCCCCTTGTGCAACAAGCCAATAAAGGACGTGGGGCACAAGTGCACCTGTGGGGTATGGGGCAGACGTTCGCTGACTTAGTGGTGGCCTTTGGTGGTGATGAAGCAAGCGCGAGGCGGTTCATGGGCAACATGAACAATTTGATTTGCGGCGCAGTGCAAGACCCGGTTACTTTGGAAATGCTTGCTGAACAGTTCGGCACCACCAGCATCAAGTCTTTGGCAGGAGAAGGAAAAGGGAACGGGACTAAAACCGATGATGGAGGCTTGGATTTCTCGGCCAACCGTTCAGCCAACGTCATCAACGAAGAGGTTCCGTTGATATCGACGGACATCCTAAGAAATCTTGAGGATCTGCATTACATAGCGCTGGTGAATCGCTCGCAGATTTGGAAAGGCCGCATCCCAGTGGTGCATGCGTAATGGCACAAATATTCGAATTCAGCGGTGCTCAGAGGCATCGCACACAGCAAGTGGCAGGCAAAGCACAGACGTTGGCCGGGCATCTCAAGGCCGCGTCTCAGGGAGAGGTTGCAGGCAAACTAATGCAGGCCTTCCCGCAGTTTTCGCGTATGGCCAAAGTGCTTTCGCAGCACGTAGGCTTTGATATCAGCGTCAATGGGCTGTCAGTCCTAGATCAGGCAATTGTCACCGCTGTTGCGAAGGCCGAAGAGCATCGTGTTAGCAAGATCGTTGAAAACGTGGAACTGTCGGACCTGCTTGTGATGTCTCTTGTGCAAGCGGTGGCCATGCTGCGTGACTGGAAGGTCTACGTTCATGTTGATGACCAGGAGCACGTATGGGACATGACAACGTCACCATTCAGCGCCTGGCTCAAGACAACTAGGAAGAGTGTGTTCTTTGTGAAGAAGCATGAGGTTGAAGCAAGCGAATTGGAGAAATTGGGTTTGGCCCTGAGGCTCCTTTGCTTTGGTGTCGAAGACGAAACTATTGGACGCATTGCGAGCCGGCTATGAATGCAACTCACATCCGATTCTGGGTCTTCATGATCATGGTTGCATTCTTACTTGGCCCCTTCTACAGGACGCCAAAGCAGATGCATTCTTTTGTACGCTCAGAAGCTGCAATTACTATTGATGCCTTGGGCGATACCTGGGGGCGTGGAATCGTTTCGAAATCAGCCCAACTGATCAAGTCTGGCCCGGTTCAACTGGGTGTACACCTTCTGAAGAAGGGGGAATACGACCAGGCCCAAGGGGAGAGCCTCATTTACAAATCATGGGGTACACAAATTTTCATGGAGTACGGCAACCGACTCTTAGCGGGATGGGGGGCGATGCTTTTCGTGATGTGCATCCGTTTCATGATCGTTTTGTGCTGGTTCACGCTTCTTGCGCCAATGCTAATCGCTGCGTGTGTTGATGGCATTGGCCAACGCAAGATAAGGTATTACAACTTCAAGTCCACCCGACCCACCACGCACAGCGCTTTGTCGCTGTTTGTAATCCCCTTTGCCCTAGCTCCGTTCGTCTATTTGGTCCTTCCTTTTACGATCAGCCCGGCGTATTTGCCAATGATCACAAGCATCATGTTGCTGCCTTTGGCATTGCTACTGGCACATTCCCAGCCGTTGTTTGCTGAAAGGTAGGAATAGCTCTGGACGCCAACGTCCATTCTTGATATAAAGATAACGCTTAGAGTAATGCTCTCTAGCAGCTGTAGCAGTAGCAGCATAAAAAGGTCTGCCTAACAAATTGCCCAGTGCGACGGCACGGGCACGCTGTCCTAGCAATTTCATACTTCACAAGACTCTCCACACTTGGCTCGGCATTCGTCTTTTGCCGATCCAAGCTGTGGAGTGGTCATCACTCCCTCTCACTCAGCCTCCTTCGAACCACAAGCCTCGATACTTAAGCGAACTGAAATTTGCAAAACTAAGTTTTGCGAAAGTTTGTTTAGGTATCGCTGGCGCTTGCCTCGATTGATGCCCTGAGCATTCCTTACTCAACCAACCCGCGCGGGACCATCCCGCAAGGGCTGGCCTGCGTTTTCCATCCTGGAGATGAAAATGCAGAAAACTCTGACTGTGATTGCCATCATCGGATTGACCATGTTCCTGGTCTATTCCTCCCTGTCGGCAACTAAAGCTGCTCACGCCTCCGTCAAGAATCGCCCTGCGACCATTGATGCGCAGGTAGAAGCTGCCTTGCGTTGACTCCTGAAGACCAGAACCACCCTGTGGGCCTGCACTGAAAGGAGTTACCTACATGAAGCGACGACTCGTAAAAGATGATCGCCAAATGGGGTTTGCTTTTTGTTTCGAACCAGCGGTCCTTCACGGGGCTGCGGTCGAAACGCGAAGCGATCCTGTGAGGATGATCGATGTTCCAGTGCCGCGCGTGCTGGATAGTGCTTCGCTGACTCCGCCCGAAAAGGTGAAGTCAGTTTTCGAACTTTTCTTCAGTAAAGAACCCTTGGATCTGCTCGTCCGCAACGGACAGCAGAACACCTCGAATGAACGCAAGTTCAATCCCAAGGATTTTCCTGATCAAGGGAAAAGTAAGTTTGATTGGACAGATGACGACATCGTGAAGATGCACCAGGGGGTGCTCGATACTCACCTTGAAGTCTTTGCCAGTCGCCCCCCGTCCTCGCGGGAGAAGAAGCTTGAGGCATTGGACTGGATCTTCAGTGAACCAGTAATCCATGCCTACAAAAAAGGGTTCGTGCTTGGCCGTCAGGTCGATAAGCCGATTCTCACAAGCAACATTCCCTTCACCTTCTATTGCGCCTGTCGTTTGACAGGCTGTGACCCTGAAGCAATTCAAGCCTTTGTCGAAGCAAATCTGCAATCGACTGGGGACTTGGATCTCTTGGATCGACTCTAATTGGAGACTCAAATGTTCAACTCGGACAATTCTGTACCCGTGCGCTCTATGAGCGTAAATTTCAAACTGCCGAAGGTGGCAGGTGCAATGGCTTTGGGCCTTGCTGTGGGGGCGAATGCTACCCAGACACTCACGTCCAACCACATGGATCATCCCGAGGCCAAAATCGCAGTGAGCACGGCCTTTAATCTTCCTGATGTAGGTGGGATGGAGCTTGCTGGCATGGCTCCGGGCAATCCTTTTGCTCCGAAGCTGAACCCTGACTACGTTTTTGCATTGGACCGTTTCCGGGACATGCTGACGTTCTGGGTGATGGGCTATCGTGCCTTGAAGATCATTGGTGACCCTGCAGCTGGCAAAACCTCCATTGTTGAGCAATGGCACGCTCGCATGGGCATGCCACTTTTCATCATTGGTTGCCACGAGAACATGACTGAAACTGATTTCATCGGCCAGTTTGTTCCTCAAGCTAATGGGACCCTGAAATGGGTTGATTCGCCGGTGATGTCAGCGTATCGGCATGGGGGAAGTGTGCTGCTCGATGAGTGGAACAACCTGAACCCGAATGCCGCGACGATGCTGAACGCAATGTTGGAAGGCTATACGGTAACCATTCCTCAAACAGGGGAGGTTGTCGTGCCACATCCGAAAGTGCGGTTCTACGCTACACAGAATCCGATTGATGGGAAAACGGCAGTTCAAGGACGCTATGTCCAAGATGCCGCCAGTGATGATCGCTTCATGGAAATGGAGGTCGATTATCTGCCCGCAGATCTGGAGACGAAGGTGGTTGTTGCAGCCATCCGCAAGTTCGACAAGAAGAGCGAGCAATCTGTGGTGGAAACCACGGCGTCTAATCTGGTGAAGGTCGCAAACGAAATTCGAAAGAAGTTTCGTGCGAACGAACTGGTTGAAAACGCGGCTTACCATAAGCCAATGTCCACACGTGTTTTGACGCGCTGGGCACAGTTGCAATACGCATACCGAAATGCCAAGGGAGTTGATCCAACCATCTACTCGATGCATAAAGCCTTTTCGGGGGCTTCTGCAGAGATGAAGACTGCGGTTGAACAACTGATCGAACGCACCATCGGGAACACCACATATGCCAGCTGAACTCTTCAGCGTTTTCGAACGCGACGGAGAGAAGGTCGGCATCAGTGAATTTGGTGAAAGCCGCAACATCATCTTTATAAAGGATGGCGTTGTGGTAAACACCAAGGTCATTTGCCTGCACGAGTTAGGGTCGCATATAGCGGCCCTTAATCGTTCTGGTTTCGACCACACTCTCAACGGCGCATTCTTTAATGAGTCCGCCTGCACCTTTGCGATGCGCCATGCCGATTTTCAGAACAGGAACTACTTGGTCTTTGTTCAGGAAACAGGCAACGTCCAATCTGCTGTCGCCCGAATTGAGGCGATAGGCTTAAAGGGGCTCCGTGGGGATCAACGAAAGCACTTTGACGGTTGGCTGAGAAGCCTTGACCTGAGTAGTGACTACCTCGTTGCATCTGACGATGATCCAGCTCCCGTGCTGGCGCTGAGTGAATATGCACGCGAGAAATCGTTGTGCCTCTATGCATCCAGGCCTGGCATTCCTGCTGCTGCCCCATCTGCTGATCAGCAGTCGTGGGTGAGGTGGCTTTCTCCAATGTTCAGCGAGGCTAAGGTTCTTGAAACCTTTTCATTGCTGTGGTCTAACCGGCCATTCTTAAACCCAGCTCAAGCGGTATCTGAACTTCCAGATGATCCTTTGAGCTTTCCCTTTTAGGTGAGTTATGCAGATTCGTTCCCGCGATGTTGCGCGGTTATTGACACGTACTGGTACTGTGCAAATGGTCCAGGAAGTGCCTGCGGTGGTTGTTACCGTCGTTGAGCGACGCGAGTTCGAGTCTGCCCGCCGGAATCTCAATTTCGGTGAGGTAATCGTGACACGCGAATGCACATCAAACTTTGCTATAGCCGACGCGATTCGCGTTGTTCCTGTGCAGGTGAAAGATGTGCACATTGGAAAACTACACCTAAAGTTCTACAAGGAACTAGGCAAGGTGAAGCGTAACTTTGTTGCAGACGATTCCCAAGTGCGAAAGCTTTTGGGTATCAAACGAGAGAGATTAGCGCTGCCAATCGTGGACTGGATTGGGGATACTTCCGAAGAAGATATCCGCAAGCTGGCCCAGGAAGCTGTGAAGGAAATCGAGAACTTGTGTATCAAGAGTCCATCGGTGGGCAAGCAATCGACGAAAGTTGATGCCAAGGTCGCGCCGGTTGTGGTTCAAGTTCCAAGCACACCTAAAGCTGAAAAGCCGGTGGTGTTCTCGAAACCATCAAGCAGTGAAAACGTAGCTGAGCAACCGGAGCCTGGCCCTCAACAAGGGTCAGTGAATCGTGCTGCTGTAGGTATGTGCCATAAAGGTGTTGTCGTGGAATTCGGCACTATCTGGCGTGGCGGCTTTGGTGACACAAAAGCTCGATTCAAGACCTTTTGTTTGAAGTTGGATATTGGGGGAACGCATGTTCCCTTTTACGGTGTCGAGCTGGAGCGCGAATGCTCTGAGCGCGGCGTCCAACCAGGCCAGACTGTGGAAGTTATCGACATGGGGCGTCAGCACCTGCCGGACAACCGCCACAAGAATCTCTATCGAATCAATATCTTGAAGGTCAAGTAATGATTTCCATCACTGTAACGGGTTTCATTTCCGAGCAACCCGAACTCGTTTACACGGGCCAAGGCCCCCAGTCTGCAAAGATCAAGTTCAAAGTCGTTGATAGGCAACGGCGTAAGGAGCGAGGATCGGACCAGTTTGGGACCTACTACGAAACAGTCACTTTCGAGGCTTGGGGAGAAGAGGCCATTCGTCTTGCTGAGAAGTTGACGAAGGGCCGAGATGTCGAGGTCATCGGATCTAATCCCAAAACTGAAAAGTGGATTAGCAGATCCACCCAGCAAGAACACTCTGATTGGGTGTTCAAGCTGGGGAATGTGCACTTTCCGTATCGTGAGCAAAGACAGCAGCATGATGAACGGCAAGGGGAAGCTCCGCAAAGCCCCGCCTCGCGTTCACCGCGCTACGCAAGTCCTAATGCTCATGTCCAAGGGCGTGGAGAGGCTTATCACGATAGTGAGCCTGTCCCTCGTCCTGTGCAGCATGCACCCTCTCCGTCAGCATCACCGCGACAGACACCGGCTGCAGCTCCCGCTGCGGCGCCAACCTACAACCCACCGCGCTCAGGCGCTGAGGGGCAAGGGGCAGCGAAGAACCGTTTCGAACGTGCTTCCGGTCAACCGCGTGTGCAGTATTGACAGTCCATCAAGGACATAAGAGAAACCCATCCTTGGCTTTGGCCAAGGGTGGGTTTTTTCATTTGCCGATTGACTTTTTGAATCGATTTGGCAAGATAGTGATATCTGGCCGCTTGGCTCGATAGGTAGCTTGCCTACTCTTTTACTTAACCCACAAGGGCACCTCGCCCTTTGGGCCGTGGTGTTCCTTCTTCCGCAAGGAGTTCACCATGGAAACCATCCATACTCTCAAAACTGTTGCATCGCACGATGTGGTTTGCTTTGCCCTGGAGATCCATCTCTGGAGCGGGCGTATTCAGCTGAAGGCAGATGAACTGAAGAAGTTTTCTGCGAAAGACATCGCTCTACCCGACAGCGCTCTCGCATCGTTGGGAAGCGTCAAGATCTGCGACCCAGCAGTTATCCGTGCTTTCGAAACTTTGAAACGTGAAGCCCACTACCTGCTTGCTGGGATAGGACTGCCCCTTTTTAAGGTGTCAGCAATCCCCGCTCACAGGTACGAGGAAGTGCGTAACAAGCTCGATGCGATCAAGGTGGAGTTCGACAAGCAGGCCCGCGAATTGTTGGCTCAGTACGACGAAGTCATCAAAAAATGGCGTCACCAGTGGGAAAAAGAAAACCCTGGATATGGCCACTTACTAGATCGCATACCGAAAGCCGAAACCGTTTTCGGTCGACTGTCCTTTGACTACCACTGCTATCGCGTTGAGCCTCCAAAGGGTTCTTTCGATGATGAAGCGGGAGCCGAGTTCACCACCAAGCTTTCTGGCCTGCGTGGTGAGCTGTACAACGAAGCAGCACGAGAAGCTGTCGCTCTGATTGAAAGCCTGGCTGACAAGAACGGCTCTAAGCGTGAATACATCACGCCGAAAACACTCGGTCCTATCAAACGTATTGCACAGCGCTTCCGCGACTTCCAAGCGTTTGACCCGAGTGCGATCAGTGCGGCTGAACTCATCGAAACTGCTGTGTCTCAAGCTTTGGCGTTTGCTCAAGCCGACAAGAAAAACCGGATCAGCGATGGCCCGATGATGCTTGTTCTGGCGATGGCAAATACCTTTGCGACGCCGGCAGCTGCTGCACGACTTGCCGAGAAATCGCGCAATGAGGGTGCTGAAGCCGCGTTCGACCATCTCTTGCAGATGGATCTGATCACTACCACGACCGAAACCGAAGCACCAGCAGAACAATCTGCCAACGCTGAGGGTACGACTACAGCGGTGCAAACCCCTGCAGTGCAAGGTCCGTTCGCAGGGTTCGAAAGTTCACTGGAAGCGATGAGGCAATGCGCAAGCACAGCTCAATCGCAAACGGTGACAGACCTGGCAGACCGTTCGCCGGCCAACCAGATCGAGCTCATTCCTACGATCCCAGAACCTGCATCCGTTTCGACGGTGATGGTTCAAGTTGACGCACCTGCTGACGCAGGGATCGATCACTTTCTTAGCTTTTAACAAGAGGTGCCTCGCATGATTGAGAAAGCAATCATTGAGGCATTGGCATCCCTGGGAACCGGCAATGCGCCGCGTTTCCAGTGGAGCGCCGATGCTCTCTCTTTGAAGGACTGCATCGACGGTCTCGCCATCAATCGCATGCGCCTCCCCAGGCACTGCGAAGAAAGCGAATCTGATGCTCTTCTAGCCTTGGCAATGGGCCTCCATTACACCAAGGTAAAAACCACACGAATCGACCTGCCTGCAAAGGCAATGCGGCGTGTGGCCGCACTCTCCATGCACTTCGGAGCAATGATCGCGGAAGTCGCTCATATCCATGACAGAAAGGTAGCGGCACTTCTTGTGAGCGTGCTTAATGGTCAGGATGTGACAAGCGATAAGCCCAGCATGCAAAACCTTCTGGTGGCTGCAAGTTGTGCTTCAAAGCTTCCACCAGGTCGATTCCCGGATATTGAAGTGTCTTGCCAAGGCCTGCTTGTGTCCGCCGGGTCAAACCAGCAGATCCTTGAAATGGTCGGCAAGGTCATGGATTCGGTGCAAACCGCTGAAGTAACCAAAGACTATGCCGACATAGCGGCTCAACTCTTTCCCGATGTAGGTGGAGAGTGTTCAGACCAATCCGATGATGAAACGGAAAGCGAAGAGAGTGTCCAAATAGATGACCCAAGGGGAAATGCAACACCGTCGAGTGATGCATATGCCTCAGGCGAGCCTCAGGACACTGCGCTGACTGGTGAAGCTTCGGGCATTGGCCAGGAACAAGACTCAGAGGGCAATCAAGGTGATCCAGTGGGGGCGAGTGATGATGCTGGCGCTGGCTTGGAATCTCAAGAACCAGTTGCGAAGGCAGAACGCATAGATGTGCCCGTGGAATCGGAAGAGCGTGAGAATAGTAACTATTCTCAACAAAACGAGGCTGATGATGCACTGAATGCTCTTACCGGTATGGCTTTGTCCATACATAGCGAAGAGCAGGAGAGTGAATCGAACTGTAAAGCCCTCCTTGCTGGGATTACTGGTGATTCGTCCAAGCGTGAAAACTTGGTTCAGAAAAACGGGGACTTCTTTGCAAAGAATCAAAACTTAGTTTCAGAAATTCTGAGGATGCTTCAGTCTTTGGATAAGAGGCACAACACCTTGGAGCGCCAGGGCCGTCGTATTTCGACTAAGCATGTGTGGCGTCTGAAAAAATTGGGCGATACCAAGATCTTCAAGCACACAACGAAGGTTGTAGGCAGTCAAGTTGCCGTTGAGATCCTGGTAGATGGCTCTGGAAGTATGGGGGCTGGCCTCAAAGTTGCCTGTGAAGTAAGTATCTCCTTCTGTGATGCTCTTCAGAGGCTGCCGAAATCGAGTTCAGCCGTATCAATCTTCAGCGGTGACGTGGGGGTGTCGGAAGTTGTAAAGGAACATGGAGAGAGTGTCCACAAGGTGCGCTCAAAACTAAGTTTCATTACTGCGAGTGGTGGCACCCCAACAGGAGCTGCGATTCTCAAACGATTGGTGCCTCTTATGGCACAACGTCAAGAGCGCAAACTCATGGTGATCATCACCGATGGGCAAGCCCGTAACACACAAGTAGCGCAAGCTGCAGTGCTCCATGCGGAGGCTTTAGGCGTTGAGATCATAGGTATCGGGATTGGGGTTCATGGGAAGGCAATCAAAACCTTCATTCCTGAGGCCATAACCATCAATAACTTGGGAGAGTTGCAAGGCGCACTGCGCAGATCCCTGCAAAACCAAGTTTTGGCCTAAGCCAAACAAAAATCACCCTGAATTTCAGGGTGGTTACTAAATATTCCAATATTTAGTAACCACCTTGCAATACTTTGAAATACATGTATAGTTATGGATACGAGCTTTGCTTGTGCTGGTATTCCAGCCTTTAACTCAATCCCGTTGGGGCCAATCCCAACGATGGCTCCATATTTCCACTTGGAGCCATAATGACTACGAATAAGCCTACAGACCTGGTCAAAGACTGGCCAACATTTTTCCGCAATATGGGTGTTCCTGAGGAGGCCCTAACAGGTAAACATGCCGAATGCCCATTGCCTGGTTGCCATTGGAAAAATGGATTCCGTACAGCTATCAAGAACAAGCCAGGGGTTTGGGTTTGTGCGGGGTGTTCAAACTCAGCATATTCCAACCCTCTGGAATTCATAAAGAGATTTAACGATTTCTCAACTTACGCTGAAGCTGCAAACTTCATCCGTAATCAGTTGGGTGGTACAGCGCAAGTATCGCCCAGGCCTCCAGTTCATAAGCCCGACCCGGCAACTGAAAAGGAGGCATTCGAGAGGGAAGTCCAAAAACGCGCTTGGATATACGACAAACTGGCAATAGCAGTAACCGAGGGTGATCCAGTTTGGAAATACCTGAAGCGACGTATTCCTGAGCTTTTGGAAATACCAAAAGAAATTCGGTACATGCCTAAAGCCCAATATTGGGATAAGGTAGATGGCGTTATGAAGATGCTTGGCGAATATCCTGCAATGCTCGTGCGTGGTATGGATTCTGAAGATCGCTGTGTGCAACTGCATACGACATTTCTGACACCGGATGGGTTTAAAGCACCAGTCGATAATCCTAAGAAAGTCAAAACATCAATTGGATCATCCAGTTTCTGCTACAGACTCTCGGATCTTCGTGAGGATGGCGTACTGGGGCTTGCTGAAGGTATTGAAACATCGACCAAGTGCGCGGTGAGATTTGGCCACACTGTGTGGGCATGCCACTCAAACACTGTTTTGGCAAACTTTGTTTTACCAGAATGGGTGTTGCATCGACTTTCAAAAGTGATCATCTACGCAGACAACGACGGCTGGCGGAGACGCCCTGATGGAACCTTTTGGAACCCTGGGGTTACAAAGGCTCGTGAATTAGCCGAAAGACTGCGGAAAGTGAAACTTCCAAGCGGACAACGTTTGAAGGTCCAAATTTCCTATACAGCACGTATTGGAGATTTCGTGGACGTATAACTGGAACACAATTTGTGGCTTTAGCCACAAATTGTGTAACAGTTCCAGCCCCTGTCTAGACAATTAGTTACTAATTGAATAATATTGTGACATGGAGCTACGAATGAATGATTTCGAAAGTAAGCAGATACGAGAAGAGAATTACCACCTGCTGAAAGCAAGAAGAATACTGCTAGATACCCGCAAAGGTTCCGACCTCTTGTACCAAGAAAAGAATTACCAAAGTTTGTATGAGAGCTTGTCGGATGCTGAGGTTCGTGAAATTGCAGAAGTTGATCTAACACTGTTCGCTCTTACTTGCGATCCGAGTGACTTCAAAGATATTGCAGCCCCCGAAATCTACTATGCAGAAATGAGTGTCGAAGAGCGAATTTTGTATGAATGCAATTTATTGATTTTGACTAATCGTTGGCAGAGATCCATTGCAAAGTTCCCTAACGAGATCCTGTACAACACGAAAAGCAACCTTTTCACAGCGCTGAGCAAATTAACTTTCACACAGATTCAAGCTTTGGCGCGGAAAGGTACTTGCTTGTCGAAAATTGTTATTTCACCTCAGGCATTCGAAAAGTTTGTACTAAATCCGCAGATGACCATTGAAGAGCGGCGTTGCACACTATTGGTTGGGTAATTCATGACATATTTGAAGGAATGGAACGATCCGGCGTTCTCTGAAGTCGCTCATTTCTTGGTAGCAAACGGGGTCAAGATGCCTCTGCTGGAGCGTATTGGCCTATATGAACGGGGCAGCGAGAAGCTTTTCCAGAGATACATTCGGGAGAACCACTTGAAGCCAGCTCGTGGACGTGAGGCAACCAGCGTTTCGATCCGCGACAAGTCAGTGAGAAAGCATCTGCTTACCGCCATCTGTCTGTACCATCGTCAAGACCTTGCAGCGGCATCAATGCAGGGTACCCTTCCACGGGCGATAGTCAACGCATACCGATACTTTCAGATCGTTCACAACACGATTGAAAACGGAACAAAGTTAACTCTTGAGCGTTTCATCTTGGCCGTTACATCAGAAGGCTACAGGAGCATAGTCATAGAGACCTGTTCCGTTTGTGCAGGCAAGTACATACGTTCCAGTTCCGAAACCACAGATGTTTACGGATGCATCTCTTGTGAAGAGGGCACAAAGCCATTGTTTACTGGCCTCATCCCAACTCGTGAGCAGGCAAAGCGCGTGGCCTAAATACGCACAAAAACAAAACTTTCAGAGCTCAAAAGTTTTGAGAGGGCAGGTCAAATGCTGACATGCCCGAAGAGTCACAACAAAACGGATACAGCGCTCGTGTTCTCCAGATGATCTGGATGAACCTGGATGCTGTGCGGGATCTCTTTTTAGATCCCAAGGTTGATGAAATCCAAATTAATACCCCGAACAATATCTATGTGCGGTATGAGGGGGAAGATCGGTTAACCACCACTGTGGTTGACCCTGGCCGCTTCGAAGCGGCATGCACATTAATCGCATCCCTAAACGACAAAACCATTGCGCCAAATATCACTTCATCCCAAGAAGAGATGGCCAAGAAAATACTCAGTGCGAAACTACCTGGGGTTCGCATTGAAGTAACGTTGCCACCCGTTGCAGTACGAGGCATCGCAATGATGATACGGAAACATAACCCGAAACGAGTGACTCTTGAAGAGTATGTCACTCAAGGGGTTATGACAATGGGCCAGGCACAGACAATCAAGAAGATTGCTGAGAGTGGAGAAACTTTCATTATTTCAGGCCCTACTTATAGTGGAAAGACAACCCTGCTTAATACGGTTATCGACGCGATACCGCACTCAAGAAGATTATTTGTCATAGAACAAGTATCAGAGCTCCTAATTGATGAAGAGCGGAACTTTGTTCGGATGGAGGTTGATCCGGATCATGGCGTTACTCCCGCCGCTGCTTTGCGCACAGCAATGAGATTCTCGCCGCACAACATTATTTCAGGTGAACTTCGAGGACCTGAAGCGATTACATACCTCGATGCAGCAAATACAGGCCATCCAGGCGCTACAACACTACACGCAAATAGTCACTTTGATGCGCTAGGCCGACTTGAAGACATGTGTATTCAAGCAGGTCGAAATATTCCGCTTGAGGGAATAAGAGCCAAAATTGCTCGGGCAATTAATTGGGTAATACATGTTCAATATATGGAAGGAATAGGACGACGAATAACTGGCATTTGCAAGGTAGTAGGTAGAACTGAGGATTTAAAGGATTACGTATATGAAGATTACACAAATCGTTGATAAGAAGAAGTTTTTTGTGGCCTTGTTCATTGGTATGGCTGCATTGAATGCCCATGCCGTGACAATTGATACTGGCTTTATTACCAATATCGGTTGCGCTATTTATGAGTATCTGACCGGATCTCTGGCAGCATGGGGTTTCGCAGTGATGATTGCAGCCGCGCTTGTGGTGGGATTTTTTACTTCCATGGACTGGGGCAGGGTCATTACCATCGTTGCCGTGTTTGCATTCATACAGTCACTGGGTATGCTGATTGTTGAGAATCCCACCGCTGCGAAATATTTGAAAACTGCAAGCTGCCTGCGGAGCGTTTAAATGGCAAGAAGAAGCAGTAACTCTAGAAGAGCATTGAAAAGGGAAAAACTCTATATTGGAATTCCAAAAAACGCATTCTATTTGCTGCTTCTTATTGCAATTGGTATATTGGTCTTCCGTAAATATCTGTTTTTGCCTTCATTAATAATAATTTGGTTTGCAATGAAAAAGGCGACACAGCAAGATACGGCTTTCATTGAGTTATTTCAAAGCTTTTCGAAAGAAAAACATATCTACGATTCCCTACCTAGAAAAAGTATTTGGGAAAAGTTGCCACGGGGTTGGGGAAAAGGTTTGCCATGGTGAAACTACAAGAAATTCTGTCTGTACCTACTGGCAATGCATCGTCATATGCAGACTTGTGCCCATGGTATGCAAACGTTGGTGATCGACTTGTCCTTACAGTCGATGGGATGCTATTGGCTGGATTCCAGTTCGAAGGAACTGACGTTGATGGAAAAACAGACGACTATATAAACCTCCAAATCGAAATGTTGGAGAAGTGTCTGAATACATTGGACGAGAAAACAACATTGTTCTCGTATATTGACAGGCGATTTGGATTTAATCGGAAACCATCTACTTTTAATAATTGGTATGCCGAGACTTGCCATGGACAGTTGAGGAAGAAACAGAAAAATGATTACTCGACATTCAGGCATACATTCTTCATTGGCTATAAACAGCCTACTTTGGCGTCAAGCTTAGTAAGCAAGACAATTGCTTACACAGATGAAAATACTAATATTCTCGTAGCTGCAGTCCAGGCTGCGACTGATGTATGGTCCGGCAGAGGGACTGTCGCAAGTATCAAAAGACAGTTTGGTGAGCTCTTCGAAAACTTCGAGGTGATGCTTTCAAACCTTATTACTATGGTTGGTAATGTCGTTAAGATTCGTCGCTTGATCGGCGAAGATCTAAACGGCGAATTGCACAAGCGGGCCAATCCTGCATCTATTGCCGGCCCTATAAAAGTTCCTAAGAATAACTGGTATCTTCCATCGCGAATGACATCCGATACCATGGTTCGTGATGGCAGAACTATTAAGTTCATCGGTGCAACGATGGATAAGTACGTTAATGTTCTGTCTATCGTTGAAGAGCCGGATGAAGTTAGCTCTATTCATATAGATGCACTGCTCGATGTTGAGGCTGAATATACCCTGTGCCAAGTATTTCAGGTTATCGAAACAGAAAAGGCAAAGAAGTTAATTCAATCTCATGAAATGTATTACCAAAGTGAGGTGAAGGATGTTTTTACAAGAATTGCCGAGCGCTTCACAAATCAGGAGATAAAGAAGGAGAATCATGGTAATCAGGTTCTGGCAGATGAGGCCCAAGATGCCTTGATTGACATTACTGTCAAGAACAAGAAATATGGTTTTCACTCTTCGAGACTCTTGGTATACGGTAATGACAAAGAAAATCTTAGAAAGGACACAGGTAAAGTTGCCTCAATGCTCCGGGTGAAAGGCTACTCCTTAACACCCGAGACTACCGGTCTTTTCGGCGCTTTTCTGTCTACTCTGCCTGGCAATACTGTGGTTAACCCACGTAAGTACCTTTCGTCTGTTGAAAAGATCGCTGACCTAATGCCCATGCGTGGAAAGCATGAAGGTAACGCAATTCACAAGCTATTCAGTGAAAAGTTAGGGCGCGAAGTTGCATGTCATATGAGCTTTGAGACATATAGCAATGTCCCATTTCAGTTCAATTTCCATGTGGGTGATGTTGGTCACGCTATTATTGTTGGAACCACTGGCTCTGGCAAAACAACCTTTGTTAACTTGGCTCTGACGGAACATCAGAAATATACACCTTGTAGGACGTATATTTTTGATAAAGACTATTCAATGTCGGTTCCCACGTTGTTGATGGGTGGAAAGCACCTTGACGGCTCAACACCTGGAGCTCTTAACTCTAATCCTTTGAAGCGATTCCTTAAGGATGGCGACCTGCATAATGCAAATTATTGGCTCCGCATCCTTATTGAAAGTTCAGGAGAGAATTTAACAGGAGCCGAAAAAGAAGTTTTAAGTAATGCACTCCTGAAGACGCAGGCTAGCGGTGAAGATAGCTGGAATTTGACCATGTTCTACACCATGGTGCGAGGTGTAGATCCTCTTTTGGCCAAGAGGCTGCGACCCTACGTTGACATATCCGAAGATAGTGGATTAAGCGGTAAAGGCTTGTTCTCTGGATACTTCGATGCAGATGATGATGTGTATGGCATATCTGACATCATGTGCTTTGAATGTACTAAGATTATCAAGTCTCAAGAGATAAGCCCAGCATTTCTTTTCTATGTCACGTATTGCATAGAGAAAAGCTTGGATGGCTCGACACCAACGATCATCTATATCGAGGAATGCTGGCATTATTTTAAAAATCTTTCATTTGCAGAAATATTTGAGGATTGGGCTAGAACTCTGCGGAAGAAACTGGCATTTCTCGTATTTGCAACTCAAGGCGCCAAAGAGTTTGATGAAATTCCGTGTGGAGACATGATCGTCAATCTGTGCCCAACGAAAATATTTGCTCCATTAGTATCGGAAATGACCGCGAAAGAGCGGATTCGCTTTCAGGAGGTATTTGGCGTCAATGATGATGAGTTTCAGATGATTGAAAACGCAATTCCAAAGCGTGACTACATCATCAAGCAGCCAGATATAACGAAAGTTGTTATATCAAAGATGCCTGAACTCACACTAGCATCCAACGACGCATGTGCTGTCGAGAAAGCAAGAGAAGCGGCTTTTGAAATGGTCCGGGATGGAACAATCAATTGGTCCAGGAAATATATTAAGGAGGTTCTAAATGTCCAAATCTAAGAAATACATAGCATCCGTCTGCATTGCGATTTGCAGTGTTGCCTCCCAGAATGCGAACGCGAGTGGAGCCATAGCTGGGGCGACTGAAATAACGCAGCTTCTGAATAATGGTCAACTGATGATGCAGGTTATCGAGGCCAAATCACAGACGGTGGCCCAGATCAAACAACTGTACGAGCTCTACCAGGCTGCCGAACGTGAAATATTGCATCTGAAGAGCATTGGTAATGATGTCACTCGTCTAGCGCGGATGGCTAAGGAGAAGGACTTAAGAAACCTCTTGAAAATGATTGATCTTTCTGAGTCAATCTATGGGAACGTTTCTGATCTTGGTAAACGAATCGAGGTGCGTTATCAGGAGGCATATAACCAGGGTTTGAGTATCAAAGACTATATACAGAATGAAGGGGAAAAGATCGAGCGCAAAGAGAAACAGGCGGTTGCACGTGTTAAGCAGGAACAGAGTATCGTTGAGCATTTGAAAGATGATCTAAATGACGTGGCAGACTTGGCTACGAAAATCCCACTCAGCGAGGGTACGCAGCAAAGCCTGGGACTTATGAATACCCAGATGAATAAACTTCTGGTGTCAATGAACAGAATCGGTCAGATCATTCAGCTTGGTCAAGAAAACGTAAAGAAGGCTCAGGAAGAATCTGATGCAGTAGCCAATGCTAGACACGCTGCAAAATTTGCAGAAGCGTTGGACAAGGCGACCGCAACCTCCAATGCAACAAAGCTTAATGACGATTTCAATGCAATGACCGGGAAGCGCCTAAATGTGCAAAGTA
This sequence comes from Comamonas sp. w2-DMI, assembly GCF_040187735.1. Taxonomy (NCBI): domain Bacteria; kingdom Pseudomonadati; phylum Pseudomonadota; class Betaproteobacteria; order Burkholderiales; family Comamonadaceae; genus Comamonas; species Comamonas sp. w2-DMI. The sequence goes on from NZ_JBANEL010000013.1 coordinate 109,766, forward strand.
AATAGATTAATTAGGCTGCTTTCTTTCGTTTGCGTTATTCTGCTTTCAGGTTTCAACGTATTCGCTCAATCATCACTTGATGGAACAGAGGCTGTTGCAACCAGCTCCAGTGAGAAGAAGCCCCAGGCTACTTACCCTGGAGCTGCGCTTATCCAGCAAGTCATATCAGAAATTGTCCAAGCAGTAGTGAAGGGATTTGACGACCTGGCGAACAATGCTGGCTTTGATGATGTTGGTCAGACAATCATGTATATGCTTATGGCTGTTATGTTAGCTTGGGCATCAGTCAGATCTATGTTCGGTGCAGGTATTAATGCATTTCTGGAAGAGGCCATCTCACTACTTTTAGTTATGGGTATTATTCAGCTTCTTTTATGGAGTGGCGGAATTGACGGAATTGAGAAATTCATTAATAGCATTGCGACGAACATTGCTGGAGACGATTTATCGAATCTTTCTTCAACGCTCGAATCGTCGCTGAAGAGAACATTCAAAGCCTGCCTTGATATTCTCACTATGCCATCAATTGAAAGTAACAGTGGATGGAATGTCGCTCAGGTGCTTGTTGCAATACCCCAAACAATTCTGCAGGTGTTCGCAAAGTTTATTTCTGCCGCGTTCGTAGTTCTTAGCTGTGCTATTTTCGTTGCTAATGTAGTTTTGGCGTATGGATCGCTCATCATTGCGAAAGCACTTGCGCCGATCATGATCCCATGGCTACTTCTACCCTCAGCAAGTTTCCTATTCGACGGCTGGTTGAAGTTTTTTTTTAGGGGCATGCATGTTCAAAGTCATTGGTGCATTCTTCATAAAGCTGACTGATAACTGGATAACAGGCATTGCCACAATAGCAACGAAAGTGAAAGTCGATACAGACGTCGACGCTCTATCCTTGTTTTCCGGTAACTTTCTTGTACACGTGGCAATTATTCTCATGTCGGCATGTGCAGCCTATCTGATGATCATGGTGCCTGGTATTGCCTCCGGCATTTTGAGTGGTTCTGCGGCACGAGCTGGATTTACAGGAGTCTCCACCTTGATGAGTGGTGCTGGTGGACGGGGGATCTCATCAGGGACAAGCCGAGGGAGTTCAGGTGTTAATAATGCTGCAAAGGGTGCATTCCAGGCTGGCCAGAAGCTAATGAACCGGTCCACCGTGAACGCCCCAACGATTGGACGTGGTGGTACTTCAACTGGAAGTGGGAGTAGGGGGGGTGCCAGCTCTGGTTCTTCTTTACGAGGAACACCGTAGCGGGCCGCCGAGTTGCACTGACCAAGCCTTCGTGTACTCTATGAGTACAGGAGGGCTTTTTTTATGTTCGGATTTTCCAAGAAGACTAAGACTGACAATCGACATTCGCATGCTTCACGCGATGGGATGCCGAGTGTTTCAGTTCCCTCCAATACAAGCACGTGCATTGCGAACGAGTACCCCACACTGCAAGTTCCGAAAACTAAGTTTGTGGACTTGAAAGGTATGTCTGAGATGAAGAAGCAGGTGGCAGATGCCTGCAAAGAGATCACTGCGTCTTGGGCATCTGGAACCATGAACAAGAACGGCATTCTGCTGTGGGGGGAACCCGGTAATGGGAAAACGGCCATTGCCAAAGCCATTGCTGGTGTTTATGGGTGGCCCTTCTTCGAGATCAAGGCATCGAACGTTACAAGCCAATGGATTGGCGAGACGCCCCGCGCGATCAAGGAATCATTTGACTTTGTGAAGCGCAATGCACCGTGTGTTCTCCTTCTGGATGAACTTGATTCGCTCTTGACTGAGAGGAAGGCAGGCTCCACGACCAAGGACGAATCAGACATCCGCAGCACCTTGCTCACTGAGTTGGAGGACATACGCAACTATTCTGTCATTGTCCTCGGTGCTACGAACTACTATGAGCGGCTGACTGCTGCATCGGTTCGTGAAGGGCGCTTTGACTACAAAATTGAAGTTAAGTCTCCTGACTTGGAGGCGCGTAGTGCATTGATTCAGCTCAACGTCACTACTCCACTGAGCGAGCATGTGTTGAAGGTAGTGGCAAACAGATATGCTGGGTTCTCGGTCAAACGGATCATATCCATTGCCCAAGGCGCGCAGAGTATCGCTGGGTCACAGCCGTTGAGGATTGAGGACTTCAGCAAGGCGCTGCGCAAGCTGCAGGGTAGCAAGGGGAATGCTCTCCGAAATGTTCCTGGCTTGGCTGAACTTACTTTCAATCAAAATCTTGCAGTAGTAATCGAGGATCTCGTTGCAGAGCTGGTGCTTGTAGACCAGCTGCTCATGCGTAAAGCTTCTCCCTTTAAGGGAAGCCTATTTGTTGGTCCTCCTGGTACCGGTAAGACGGCACTTGCCAAGGCCATCGCCAAAGATGCTGGTTGGGCATTCTTGGAAGTGGCTGGGCCTGATCTACTGGCTGACTTTGACAAGCTGGATGCGATTTACAAGCAGGCCAAGGATCTCCGCCCTTGCGTGATTTTCATTGATGAAGCAACGGAGCTGATCAAGGATCGAACCTCATCGCGTTACTCTGCACACACAAACAAACTTCTCACCGTGATAGATGGCTTTGGCGAGCCTGTACCTGATGTTGTGTTCCTCGCAGCAACCAATGATGGTGAAGGGGTGGACGAAGCTATTGCACGCCGACTGTATCGCCGTGTGGAATTTGAGCTTCCCGACTTCTCTACGCGCAAGAAGTTGATTCAGAAATGGGCCGCCAAGAATGAACCTGCACGGGATGCCGTAATTGGAAGTCTAGACCGTCTAGCCCACGCAACAGCAGAATTCTCGGCAGCGAATTTGCTGAACTGGTTGGACACGGCCTATAAGAAAGCAGTGGTCAAAGGAATCAAAAGTCAGCGAGAACCGGACTTTACTAACTTCATCTAAACGAAAAAGCCCGCCAGTCTAAACTTGGCGGGCTTTTTCTTTTCGACCTTCAGCGAAGGAACTCGTCTTCGAACAGCGCGGCTTCTTCGGCATGCCTGCGAAGCGACTGCGGATCAGGACGAGCTGGAGGGGCTGGGGGGGGTATCCCTGGACTCCGATGCGGGAGCACCTGAATCCTGGCGTAGTCTAAGTCCTGAATCAACAGGCTGACCATCTTTGCGAAGAACTCGCAATACTGATTGCGAAAGTAGCTGCCAGATGAAACCACCAACAGCACAGAGCAAGAAGAATCCGCCAAAAGCGAGGACTATGCCCTGTAGCCAGGTGGGCAGATGGAAATAGCCATAAATGGCCAAACCAGCAAGAGCAAGAAAAAACAAAGGCATTGATGATGCCTGACCACAAGGATCAGGCCCTTGTGGGTTGAGTGTGCGAGCAAATAAAGCTCAATGCGAAATGCAGGAGTGACTCTAACTGAGAGTTATAAGTGCGTCAACAGCGCTTTGTACTTTAAAAAAGCAGTAATTTGATGCCGTGTTTGCAGTGTGCATCCTGCACAGTATGTGTAGGAGTAAACCATGGCCGACAATCAATCTAGCGCGGATAAAGGTATACCAAATACCGACGACAACCAGGTCACAGTTGATGAGTACATGAACTGGGCCGCGACGTTCGACAACCTTCCCCCGGAACTTCAGTACATCGTACTGAAGCAGGCTGGGGCACGCCTTATTGAAGGTGGAAGCAGAGTGCTGATGCAGGCACACGAAATGCTTCTGGAAAAAACTCGTGTTGAATGCGACGAAAAGACCCTATCCGAGCAAGTAATGCGAGCAAATTACTCTGTTTTTGCTCGCAACAAACCAGCCTATATAGCTGCAGGTATAGCCATTTTGGTATGTGTCTGTGTTGCGGTTTACAAAATCAGCAAGGTTATTAGTCATGGGATTCTTTGATCTTCTAAATAAACGTAAAGGTCGGTCTGGCCAGTCCGATGTTGAGGCTTCCTTATTTGATGAAGATGATGTTTCGACTGAATCAATTTCAGATGCTGTCCCTAAGAAGAAAAAGGGAGCAAAAGGTCAGTCTTTCTATAACTTGCCGCAATCTGAATTCATAGCTGAAGACCCTGGCCTGAATGATTTCGCTGAACGATGGGGAAGTTCTTCAGTGTCTTCAGCTCGGTTTTTCATTCTGGCATTCTTCGGATTATTGATTGGACTGATGGGTGCTCTGTATGGCTGGAAGGCATCGACAGAGCAGAAAGTTGTCACCGTGTTAGTCGAGTTCAATGGGATAACTGGCGAATACAAAAAGCCAGTAAGAATTGACAAACTCACAGCAAGTGATGCCATGGTCAAGTTCGGATTGGGGAAATGGTCCGAATGGGTATTTACCATCGATCCGAAAATGTCATACGGATATTTGCAAGATGCCGACGTTATGACAAAAGGTCGTGCACGGGGGCAATTCGCAGATTATCGGTTTAAAACTGAAATTATCCGGCATATCAAGGAAGGGAAGAAATTCATTTTTGCCAAGACGAAGAATGTGGATATTTTGCAGCCAGGTGTTGCCATCGTAACTTTGGAGACTGAGGAACTTGATCCAAATGGTGGATTGCTAGAGAAGGCACACTACCGAATTCGCCTTGATTACTCGATGAGTCCTCCAAATGATGCGGATCTGGTACTCCGAAATCCAATTGGATTAGAGATCGATGGTTTTACGTATGAGAGGCTGGTAAAGTGAAGGTGATTAATATTGTTCTTGTTTTTGTTGCGCTTGTTTGCAGCCAATTGGCTCGTGCAGACATGGCACCTACACCGATCTCTGGTGATGCAAGGTTAGTGGAATTTGACTACAACCCAGAATCTGTATATCTAGTGTTGACACGCCCATTGGCGGTAACAAACATCATTATGCCTAAGGGTGAAAAAATCAAACTCTTAAAGGCTGGTGACACCTATAGCTTCATGATTGAAGCTGACAAAGGTTTGACTGAAATTTTCATTAAACCAAAGTTTGAAGGTGTTGAAACAACGCTAACGGTCGTAACGACTAATAAGCGTTTCCAATATGTCATTAGGTCTACGGGGAAAAATCGAAAGTATTACCAGCAGGTCTCGTATGCGGAAGAACCAAACACATTATTTGAGTTTGGTGACTCAAGCGATAAGTTGGAGAAGAATGCAGCACCCAGTGCAAAGCTAATAGACGAAGAGAGTTCTCAGATCAAACTAAAGGGTGTTCGAGTTAATCCGTCAGAACTTAATACAAACTATACGATCACGGGCGATGCAAAATTTAAACCTGTGACTGTCTACGACAATGGAAAATTCATATGGCTCAAGTTCTCCGATAAATTGACAGAATTACCTGCAATTTTTGCCAAAGATTCACAAGGGCTCTATTTAGTTAACTACGTTCCTGATATGGAGAATGTGGTGATTGTGCAGCAGATGGCCGACGAACTAATCCTCAAGATCGATAAGGATCAAGTATCAGTGCGTAAAGGCAAACGCGGATTATTCGGCTGGAGCAATGACTGATGAATGGTAAGAGCATCATTTCACCAGTTGATCTAGGTGAAAAATCGCCATTCAATAAAAAACTGATATGGCTTTTAGTAATAGTAGCTGCAATGGCTGTTTTTGCGTCGGCAATGATTGGAAGATCTGCAAGGACTGAGACGGAAGAACAACAAAAGAGCGAAGAGGATGTGCCATATACCCAGGGGACTGCCCGCAGTATTAAAGACGAATTTGATAACTACAAAGATGAACGTCCCAAAGCTCCCCTTGAGCACAAAGAGTCAGCCCAGCCACTTGAACGACACAAAGCCCGTGGAGAACCTCTGCCGGCAGATGGAGGACCTGGACCAGGCGAAATCAATCGGCCAAAAGAAGATATCGTTGCCCAAGGGGCAGTCTCCGCAATATCGATTGTTGATCAAAATGAGACGCAAGGTGGTCAAACCAAGCCAGTAATGGTTGAGAAAACCGCTGAACAAAAAATTGCAGAATTATTCCCACAGCTTCCAGAACGTTTAACGGAGCAAGAGGCTGTCAATCGTGCCGCCATACTGTCTGCTTTTATGCAGGGTGGTGCTGCAGCCCTTCCTGGTGCATTGGATGGATCTGCACCAACTGCGATGGCATCAAAGACTAAGAGGTTTCTGGGTGAGGTGAGTCAAGAGACAACTGCAAAAGTGAGCCGTAGAAATTCTGCACCCGGTAAATGGGTAGTCACAGCAGGAATGACTATTCCTGGCGTAACTCGCCGCGCTCAAAACTCCGACCTTCCTTGTGCTGTAGAGGCAACTACTTCAGTGGATGTATATGACTCCTATACATCCTCCCGAATTCTGATTCCCAAAGGTTCCGCAGTTACTGGTGCATGCAGCAACGATATTGCATACGGTCAAGAAAGAATATTGAGTGCTTTCACGCGGTTGATTTTGCCGAACGGAGATTGGTTTGATCTGAGCGGTGGATTTGGTATGGATCGGACTGGAGCAAGTGGATTAAAGGGTGATGTCAATAATCACTTTTTCCAAATGTTCAGCAGTGCGTTCATGATTGCTTATATTGCGGACCGCGTAGATAACAACAGGAAATCGGCATCAACGAATGTATATATGGGCAACGGTGCCGGAGCTAAATCTGCAGCTGGTCAGGTCGCAGTTGATACAAGCCAATTCATGCTGGGTAGAAGTAAGCATATTCAGCCGACTATCGATGTCGAGGCAGGAACAAGAATCTATATTCAAGTCAAGCATGACTTGGTCTTTGATTGAGGTGAAGTGTGATTAAGTATTTGTTAGCGCCTCTGGCATTGATTGCGACATTCGCCAGTGCTCAAAGTATCGATGGCTACAACTTCAAATATTCAGCTGAGGGTCAAAGAAGCCTATTGCCCACGCAAGTGTTTGATGATGGTAAGCAAGCCATTTTTCAATTCAAACCAGGTCAGCGTATACCTGCGATCTTCTACGAAGAGGATGGGGAGTGGAAACTCATTACGCCTAAAGAAGAAGGAGCATATTTCTATGTATCCAAGCTCTCAACTGTTTATAAGCTGAAGATCGGTTATTCCGAAGCGACAATCAAGTATACGGGTACTGATCGAAAGTACACGCCGCGTATTGGATCGGAAAACATGCTTTCCAAGCGTAGCTATGCTCCGAGTGCGAAGGGCGACGATTTTGTCTGGATGAGCACGACCGATGTTGGGGAGTCTTCTGTTGTCTTTGCAAAGGGTACGGCTAAGGTAACACCCAACTCCGCCAAATCATTCATAGCTCTAGCCAGGAAATTAGCAGAAGCCAAGAGTATTGAAGTTGTTGGCTACGGTGGACTGGATGATGAAATTGAACAAGATCTAGGGCGTCGCCGCGTAGATGCGATTGTCAATTCTCTTACTTCATTTGGCATTGACCGTTCAAAGATCAAGACAAGCACAAATGTTCGCGGTGCTTCTTTAGCGCAAGGCGGTGAAGTTGGGGCACGCATTGAATATGCGCTGGCTAAGGCCATAAAGCCGGATTCTGCGCTAGTTCGAAATGATCAGAAAGTTCGAGAAACCGATTTTTCTAAAACCATTCAACAGGAACCACCATCACAGTTGAACACGGTTGGTAAACAACTCTATCGTATCGAAGTGTCTGATCGAACGATATTGGATGTACTGAAGCGCTGGGGTAAAACTTCAGGGTGGCGGGTTATTGATGTGAATTTTCCGTACATTCCACTGGAGGAATCGGTTGCAAAGGAAATAACATACGGCACTTTCCTTGAAGCCGTTAAAAAGATGGAGCAGGGCTTGCATAGCAAAGGCTACACGGATGTTAAGGGTAGAGCCTTCACGGATAACGTGATTCAAATTGGAGTTATTGATCGTGCGAAATAAGGCGTTGCTGGCTGCAGCATTAATTCTTAGTTACGGCAGCGTCTACGCTATCGAAATCGTGAACAGACCCTATGAAGGGTCGCGCGAGAGTAGCCCTGGCTCTGTTCAAGTAACTCCAGTTGCATCTCCAGTGCACCCGAGTAGTTCGTGGACTATGGATGTTAAGGACGTAAATTATTTTGGTGCTTTTCAACGCTGGGCGAAGGACGCCGGCTACCAAGTTCGGTGGGATGCTGAGAAGCACTTTGTCATCGAGGCCGTCAACACTTTCAGCGGCACATTTGAGGATGCAGTAACTGCAGTGTTGGATAACCCTGCAGTGAAGTTCTCAAAGTATCCACTAGAGGTTTGCTTCTATCCCAATGTTCCTCCTCTCGCGCGGATCACACGTAAAGGTGCACAAGAGAAAGAGTGCCGATAAAAATGACTGAAACTTACTTTCGCTCTTTTTCGTCGTTGCGGTTGACCGCAATTGCTTGTTCCGTATCTGTGCTGGTAGGTTGTGCAGCTTCAAATGGTCTGCACTCCACCAATCTTGAAGGGCGCGAAACCGTCGCGGCTCAGATCTCCCGAACAGGCCCTGCGTCATCTTTTCTTCCTGTCACGCCTTCAACACCAGGCACATCAGCGCATGCAAGCTTTCTCGCTGCAAAGACCACTGTTGTAGCGAAGAAGGCGTCTAGCCCTTGGCTCGGTGGGCGCATGATGGAAGTCCAGAATGACGAAACTTTGCCGGCAGTCTTCTATAAGGCCCAGAGTTTCAACTTTGCCGACCCCAAGGGGAAGGTGCAGCGCGTGCCATTACGGGTTGTTGTTGAACGTCTTTCTGCAATAACAGGAATACCCGTTCGTCTTTCGCTTGCCTCACCTGCAGTGATGAAGCCAGTAGGCATTCCCCAGCAAACTGTAGCCCCACTACAGACATTGCCAATGCCATCACCGATCCCGCCTGAAGGGGTAGCTCCAATGCCTGCTGGAGCACAGTCTGGAGCAACGGGGGACAGTGGCCAAGTTCCCGAATACGTCACGAATCTTGAGTCCATCAGGATGACCTGGGACGGCCATCTTGCAGGCTTTTTGGACTTTATTACCAATCAGCTTGCACTGTCCTGGTCCTATCGTGGGGGAACCGTTGTCATCGAGAAGATGTTGACAGAGACTTTTGAGCTCGCTGCATTTGGGGTAGAGCAGACATTCAAGATGGAGCTCACCGGAGGAAGCAGTGGTACAGCCAACGACAAAGGACCTAACACAACAAACCAATCGACGCTTTCGATGTCTGAAAGCGGGAGAGTTGAGACTCTTAAATCGTTGCTCAAGGCCTTCGAAACAGTCGTAAAGCCAACTGGCGGTGAAGTTGTTTTGAATGAAACGACAGGGCGGTTCTATGTGACGGCCCCTAAGGATGCAATGACCAAGGTACGCCAGATCTTCAAGGCTGAAGATGAGGCACTGATGCGTCAAGCACATATCCAAATTGACATCTATTCTGTGCTTCGGGATGACACAAACGAGACTGGTGTAGATCTGAACATCGCCTTTGAGTCATTGTCAAATGCATGGGGTGCAACGCTCGCTGCACCTGCAACATTGACAGGTGCATTGGCTGGAGGATTGTCCACCACCATCCTACAAAACAGCTCGAACACCCGTGAGTTCGCCAATTCCAAGGCGATCTTGAAAATGTTGAATCAGGTAGGTACAACTGCCAAGCACTCACCTGTCTCGCTTGTGGCCATGAACCGCCAATGGGCGCGAAACACCAATTTGAAAACCGATGGATATCTGAGTGAGACAACACCCTCCACGTCCTCATCGGCCGGATCTGGAGCGCCTGGCCTGAAGACTTCGCAGATCACGACTGGCGATAAGTTTATGGTCACACCGGCGATCATGGATAACGGCACCATTCTGCTGAAGTTCGGTATCTCTCTAACTGAGCTGATTGGAATGTTCGATGTAACTGCCGGTCAAGGCCAGTCTTTCCAGAAGGTACAAACTCCAGTTACTACCGGTACAGACAATCAAAGCACGATTCGCCTAGAGCCGGGCCAAGCAATGGTTGTTACCGGTTTAAGCAGGAAAATCAACGGCATCACTGATCGACGCTTGGCTGATGGCTTACCGATGCTTCTTGGTGGCTCATCAAAACTCACCAATAAGCGTGAAGATTTCGTGGTTGTCATTAGGGCGGTCCAGTTGCAATGAAAGAGGTACTAATACCTGTAGGCGGTAGCTTTTTGGTCTGCGGATTGTTTTGGCATCCGCTCTCCAAAGAAACAGCCACTAAGGATATTCGTGCAGCCGCTGGTGCTTCAGTCTCGAAGCTATTCGCGCAAATTGGTGTTCCCGGAAAGGGAAAGGCTTTTTTTGCCGTAGTTAATGAGCATGAAGCATCTCGCAAAAGAATCCATGCACTGGCAGTGGCTCTCGCAAAGCATGCAACTGACAGAGCTGTAGCCGTCATATTGAAATATGACGAATTTTATGCTGCATGCTGTATTAATAGATCGATTCCCGTAATCGATAAAGTTTTTACTTCGGAAGACGATGCGGTACGTGAGATTGAAATAATCGCTCATAGGCTCGGGATCACACCAAGAATTAACTTCAAGCATAAAGGTAACTTTGAGTATGAAGAGCTCCTTGGCGCAAAGTTACTTGGCCCAAAAAAAGGGCGTGTTAAATCAATCCAAGAAGTACCGCAGTCACCAATCAAGTACATAGTGATGTCAGCAGTTCTTTTAGGTGCTGGCTATCTATATCTTGAACACAAGCAGGAGCAGGAGCGTTTAGCAGAGGAAGCACGTCAACAAGCGATTCGGGAAGCCGATCCCGTGCCTAAATACATGAAGAATCTGATGTTGTCGCAAGGCAGATTTGCACTTCCAGATTCCGCTGTTTTCAAAATGCTAGGTAAGCTTGGACCGGTGCCTCAGCGACCTGCTGGTTGGGCATTTGAAGAGGCAATATGCTCTGTCAAAGAATATCAGTGCTCGCTGAAATTCCGCCGTGAAGATGGAGTTTTTACTGAACTTCAAAAGGCTCTTGCCGGGTTCAAGCTTCGATTCCAAGCACCAACAAATCTTAATGAAGCAATAGCTGTAGCACAATTCGAACCTGAAGAATTTCAGTTTCCATCTTACGATAAGGACTACGCTAGATTTATAAGTGAAGACTACGGCGATATAGGGCAGACATGGTTAACTGCAAGCCTTGGGATAGCGGAGAAAAATATCACACTATGGCCTGAAACCCCTGGTGTTCCTTCGACGTTTAAACATCCTATGGCGGTAATGAAAGGTGAGATTGCGGTTGGAAGCATTCCGCTCGATCTTTTCGGAGACTTTATGCGTACCAAGCCAAGGAATATGCATCTCACAGCTTTCAAGATCAAGACAACCAAAGTCGAGAACGAACTTGTATCAACGGTCGATGCCGACACTGTATTCCATGTTAAACAAACACAAAATTAGCATTGCATTGGTAAGCTTTTTGATCATTGGGAGTGCTGGTGCACAGACTCTTGCTGATGTTGCTGCTCGACAGCGTGCGAAAACACTGTCCGAACTCTATCCGAAAGTTGAAGAGCCGAAACCTGCAAAACCAGAAAATGACGTGCCGAAGGTCAAAGAGAAGCGGTTTGTTGTGGTTGGCACTTATATTGAAGATCTTCCCCGGGTGCTTATTAATGACAGAGGAAGTCTTGTGAGCCTCAAAGAAGGTGACCAGTTTGGGACGTATACGGTGGTGACTATTCACAAGAGTAATGTTGTTCTGAAACCTCCATGTCGCAAAAAGTCAAGATGCAATTCAATATCGGTGCACATTGGAGAGGGAATATGAAATTGCTATGGGGTTCAAAAAAAAATTAAGCGCAAGAAAGAAGAACCTGTAATTGATGTTGATGTTATTCGTGCTCCTAAGGGTCAAGAGATCAACAATACAAGCCAATTGCCAGAGTATGCAGAAATTCTGGTAAATAGCTGCCGACCAACGTTATGGGTTGGAGTCGAAACTAAAGCGCCGATACTGGTTCTGGCCAACGAAAAACGCGAAGCATATATTGTTGCCGGGGGGCATGTTAATAATGAAGCGTTAAGGCGTTTGTCTGGAAATCTCAATGATCATGCATATTCACATGCAGGTACCTTGGTGGTTTCACCAGGGCTCATGAAGCAACTCATTGGCGTCAGCGGGTCTAATGCTCATTCTGATAGGCTTCAGAGGCTCAAGTCTGAACCCATGCTGCGGTTTCGCAGTTGGCTTGAAATCGCAAGAAAAATGGAGGCCTCCGATCTCCATTTGGAAACACTCGACAGCAAGGGAGTTGTACGCGTTCGGGCCCATGGTGAGATGTGGGCTCTTGACGATGCGCTAGAAGGTAAGTATCCAGCGCAGCAGATCATTGAAACCATTAGCTCTATATATCAGAACCTCACACAAGTTAAATCTAACTCGACTTCTATCTGGAAACCGGACCGCGATGCATACACCATGCTTAACTTTGAGCTTGGTGGCGAGGTTGTGAAAATGCGGTTTCAAGCTATTGCCGGCCATAAAGGCCCTAAGGCAATCCTTCGGATCTTCTCTGGTTCCAATAAACCCTCCCAGACTATTCCTGAGCTAGGTTATGAAGATTCAATGCAGAAGGAAATATGGGCTGCCCAACAAACAACGAATGGATTGGTGTGTATTACTGGAATTACAGGTTCTGGTAAGACTCATACTATCCGTGCTTTTGTGGAAACTCACCCGGATAATGGTTCAATTGTTATCAACACTGTTGAAGACCCGGTTGAGTTGGAAATTAAAGGCGCACACCAAAAATCAGTCCAACGTTCATTTGATGATTCGGATGAAGAGGTGCGGAAAAAATATATTGGTGCAGTCAATTCCATGCTGCGTGGAGATATCGATATAGGGATGGTGGGCGAGTTACGTGATGACATATCGGCCAATGCCTGGTTAGGAATTGCTCAAACTGGGCACATGGGCATTGCAACTCTGCACGCGCACCGTCTTCATGGGATCATTCCAAGGCTTACAGATGATAATTTGAATTTGTCTAGAGATGTCTTGGCGACGCCTCAAATTATCAATCTCTTCATTTATCAAGCCCTCATACCAGGTAATTGTCCAGCCTGTATGTTGACAACTGATGAATTCTTGGCAAATAAGAGTGCGGACAAAAATTCAGCTCATGAATACATTGAGCAGATCAATAGACTTGATCTTGATGCTACCTATTTTCGTTGGCGAAATCCAAACGGTTGTAGTGAATGTCGCGGGCGGGGAACCAAGGGGCAGGTTCTGTTAGCTGAGCTTTTAACTCCAGACTACAAATGGCTTGATCTAATTCTGGCAAATAAAGATGTTGAGGCCTTTGATTACCACCGCCACCGAGGAGTTTTTGATCTTAAGAGTAAGGACATGTTCGGCAGAAGCATTGTTGAACATGGTTTGTTAAAAGTTCAGGATAGCCGTATCGACATACGGACCCTTGCAAGATTTGAAAAGTTTTCTGATTTTACGGATAACTATCTAAGGTTAAAAGCTGGCAATGAACGCGTTCGACAAAATTGAGGATATCTACTACTCAACTCGGTTCCTATTTTTCCGCGATTCATTTTACTTTGACTTGGCCGACGCATTGAGGCGGGATGTTTCTCTAAAAGATTTTGCGCGACGAGAAATAGAGAACGGCAAGATTCTGAAAGATGAGACGCGGGTGCGAGTGGGTAAAAAATTAATTCGCACTATTGAGAATGACGATAGTGTGGGCCTCGTCGCTTCACTGAAGTGTGTCACACCTAAAGGTGATTGGCCTATGCTTAGGGCCGCTGAGGCTTCTAACGATGTTGAGAACTCAATTTCTCACATCGGTAATGTAGTTGCATTCCGAATTCGGATCTTGATGCTGGTATCCGGAATGGCATTAATGCTTGCGTTTATAGTCGGCATGTCCGGAGGAATCTCGGTATTGACGGCAGACACAATTAATCAAATCGAAAAGTCAACAAACCAAATCAAGTTCTCCGGTTTTAACCAGTTCACGGTACTTCTATCGCGTTTCATTATGGATTATTGGCATGTTTGTGCCCTTGCCATAGCAGCTATCGTAGGGATGCTGGTTTATTTTGCACCGCGATACATTGGAGTTTTGCGTCAAAAAATTGATGAGTGGCCAATCCTTGGTCTCTATCGTGATTTGAAATCAGCGAACGCGATAGCCACTCTGTCAATGTTTCTCTCATCCGGTTTAGTGTTGAAAAAAGCAATCATTAGCCTCACTGAAGATGACAATCCCTGGAGAAAATGGCAGATCCAAAAGATTGTTCAAAGTCTGGATACCCAGCCAGAGGAGTTGATGAAGGCCTTCAGTCGCGGCTTGTTTTCTGCAAGGTTGCGCTCACGTTTGGCTTCACTATCTGATTCTGCTTCAGCTTTTGAGGATGCAATCATTTCACTAGGAAGGGACGAGCTCGAAAACATCGAAAAACAGATCAAAAAGACTCTAATTGCTGCAGGATCAACTATTACATTCTTCGTTGCTTCTGTGGCCGTGATTCTCTCCCTCGGCACTCAAACAATCATTTCTTTCGTCTATAACGAATTATCAAAGGGGTATTAAATGAAAATGGCTCGTAACACTCAAAAGATGTTTTCCTCCTCCCGGCGCAATCAAGGGGGCTGGTCCATTGTTCAAGTTATGTTCGGTCTCCTGGTCGCCGGCATGTTCTTGTATGTGGCCGTATCACAGTATCAGGATTCAACCAAGAAGGCTCGTATTGAAGCGGCCACACAAGAATTCATCCAGATGGTTGGAACCGCACAAAAGACCTATGGATACGCCAATCTGTATGGGCAAGTTACTACAGCTATTGCAGTTCAAGGTGGCATCGTGCCAGAACATCGCCGCAATACCGGCGCTAACACGGCTAACAATAATTACAACGGCGCTATCACCTTTGCACCTGCAACCATTAACACAGCAAACGACGGGTTGAGCATTACGTTCGCTAATGTTAAGGGTACAGATTGCCAGCAGCTGGTTCAAAACACAGAAAGTATCACTCGCCAAGTATTTGTGGGAGCTACACAGGTGAAGCCTACAGACGCTGCTGTGAACCTGGCCAGTTTGTCCTCAACCTGCGATGCAACTGCGACAGTTGATGTTCGGTGGGTTATTGGTCGGGGCTAATCGCCACAAACGACAGCGGGCCTCTTTGAGGCCCTTTTTTTTCGCGTATCTCGGTGAATGATTCTTGAATTAAGTTCCTCCATCTAACGTCCCTAACGACATATATATGTTGAATTTGATTCATTTATGCAATGGCTTTCACCCTCACTGAAATGAGAATGGTGCAAATAAATGAAAAGTGACAATGCATAAACTTAAACCACCACTTTATTCCGGTCGTCGTTCCAGCCAAATGGGTTATGGAATTGTCTCAGTGATGCTGGGCCTGATGGTTACTGCTATCGTGGCTAACGGAATTGTTCAAAGTCTGAACTACCGGGACCAGAGTGCGCTTGGGGTTGAGTATGCAAAGCGAATCAACCCTGTTCGCATAGCCACAAATCAGTATGTCAGTGAAAACTATGATCATCTTCAAAGCGGGGAGCCAATCACTCGTAATGGGGTGACACTTTCCCCTGGGGACTCTGTTGGCCAGACAATGTCCCCTAGGGTGGAAGATCTGATCGCATTGAAGTACCTACCTGAGGGTTTCAATACACAGATCCCCCTTCGCGGGCCTGGAACCAGTCTTATAACGAAGCTGCGTCGCGAACCTGCAGGATGCGTTGCTCAGGATTGTGAAATACCAGGTTTCATCTATCTCTCACAGGCCATACTGCGTAACAGCACTGAGGCCAACGGTGTTCTTATAGGTGCCTACCGTAGGGAAACAGGCCCTGACGCTCTCATTTCGCTCAACACCAGTCCCACCTTGCTCACGTCCGGCCAAGGAATGACTGCACCAAACTTAGTTTCAGGCACTCCACCTGGTGTGATAGGTATCTTGGTGGGGTGGGGCGCATCGGATTTTGGCCAGTACCTGGTCATGAACGACAGCCGCGATCCAAACTTCAGAGGCAACTTGACGGTAAAGGGCATCATCAATTCTGAGACAAAGGTGATTGCCCCCGTTATTGTGGGTGAAGAGTCAGTTGGGGCGGGGACTGGAAACAATGGATCTGAATGCCGGTTGGCCGAACTCACTAAGCTGGGTGAGGTGATCAGTCGGGTTTCCTCTTGTCTTAAGAAGGTTGTGATCGAACCTACTAAAGCGTCAATCACCACATTTTTCGGTACAGGGGTTCAGTCGGTCGCGATATCAGGTGAAGACTCAACTGTCACGTTGAACAAGGCCACAGGCGTACAAACAATACGCATGACTGGCAATACGTCGGAAATACTGCTGAACAATTCAGCAGGCACATCGCGACTTGCTTTGAACGGCGAGAGTGGAACCATTGCTGCAGGCAACACTTCAGGGACGAGGACAGCGAGGATTAACGGGGACACAGGGCAGATAGCATCGTCTGACGGAATGACCGACAGGTTCGCTGTAGATAACTCAGGGAACCTCCGCGTGCGTGCAGCTGGAGGATCTGACAAAGCTGGTTTCGACGTTGCTGATGGATCTGGACGAGCTTTTGGTGAAGTGCTTAAGCCTACGCTAAGAGCTGCGAAAGGCTCTGGTTGCGGAACAGGTCGTTCATTGGGTGATATGGCGCAGAACACCTTAGGTCCGGGGCTACTGATGTGCAATGGATCTGTGTGGGTCCCTATCACATCAGTAAGTGGGAGCCAGGGGTCATGGTGCCAAACCAATGGAGAACTGGGGCAAGATCCGACAGGCGTGTCTATGATTTGCTCCGGCAACCAATGGGTACCTCTTGCTGAGCGCTTTGGGAAGAGAATTTTTGTTGCTTCTTACTCTGCATCTAATGGAACATCGGTCCCCAAACCAGCATGCTTGAGTGGTACCTATGGATCAATCATCATATTGAGCCCCAAAAATATTTTTTCGGAAAAGAACTCAGTCAATTTCTTTGCTATTGATTATGGGTCGTCCTGGCTAGTAAATATTACCGACAATGCTGGTAATGGCATTTCTGGTGAATCAATTGCATCCATCTATTGTTTGTACTCCTAAAGGGAAACATGAAAATATACATGGTTATGGCTTCAGTGGCCTTCTGTCTCTCTGCTAGCGTGAATGCGCAAAACTACGATTCAACCGGTACTAACAGGCTTTCGTTCCCGGCAGCCGCTGATAATAGCTTTGTCGATGTGCCAGGTTATGGGAAGCTGGCTGAAGGTGCAGTTATCGGCTCTTACAAACGCGATACATCAGCTGGAAACACCTGCTTCAACTCCTTTGAGTATGGAATTTGTGTTGTAAGAAAAGGTGCGGGGGGTTATTCGGGAACTGAATGGGGTGTTTGGAAGCAATTCTGCCCTGCGAACTCATACAACATCATCACTGGCAGCTCGGGAGGGGATAATATCTGCGGAGGTGATTAAAAAAATAGGCCCTTTCGGGCCTATTTTAGTTTTGTGTGCCAGTCTTAAAGACAAACTCACTTGTGAATTTTTCCATATCCGAGGTTCCGCTAACTTTAACCCGATACTCCGTGTTCGACTTCAGCGGCTGTGTGGGTATCACAAAACCTTCCGAGAATTTCACCGATTTCTGCGGGTCTGTATCAGTGGTCAGATTGGTTATGGGAACGATGCTTTGCGTGCTCATGTCCATGATTTCAGCTTGCTCAATCACCATATTTCCACCCTTCCCAGCTTGGAAGTAGATCGGGGTTCCCATCGGATTTTGATTAAAATCAATCGCGGGGAACGGATTGGGGTTTTCGGCCGTAAAGATTGGCGAAACACCGTCAATACCCTGGCAAGGGAAGCTGCGGATTTTGCCTGCCGTATAAGTAGGTGCCTGAGAACCCGCTGCATTAGCGAAATCAACAACTGCTGTTGCAAAGAAGCTGGTTTGGCCAGGGGCTGTGGCTCGGTTATCGGACACCGAGTAACCAATGCCCATTTCGTTCCATTCCTCCAGCGCGCTCTTCAGGTGATAGACAGTGGAGAAGAGACGATTGATCAGGGCCTTACCTGTTGGAGCGTCAATAGGATGCTCAATAGCGTTACCGCTCGAACCTGCCACCATTGTGCCACCAACCCAGGCTCCGACAATTTCGCCGCCATTGGAATATGCGTAACCAGCTGCCTTCAGGCGATCAGGTGTAGTAGCACCAGTGAATCCAGGTTTAGTATTTGTCTGCGTGTGGCCGACTTCCGAATTGATCTGCTCGTAATTTGCATGACCCATGGCCGCAGTGTCCAGCAAAGAATTCTGCTTAATACTGCTGAAGCCGCAGGTGGTACGGTATTTGTTGATGGTTTCGTAAATGGCTGCTTGATTCAGGCTCTTGTAATCAGCCGGTTTTGTCTCCGTAGGGTACTGGCCATTGTCCGGTTGAGAAGGTCCCGGTTGCTCTGTCACAGGAGGGTTATTGGTATCAGGCTTGGAATCACCGCCACCACCGCCGCAAGCGGCCAGCAGAGCTGCAAAGGCGATAATGGACAGAGATTGATAATGTTTCATGGTTTCCCTCTTGGTTAAAAACATTTGATGTATTTAGTATCGCATAAAACTCTGTCAGTGCAAGTCACTCACTGAGCACGTTCATTGACGAGTTATATGCATTGGCAGCTTGCATTTTGTTTTGCGCTTTTGGAATCGAATTCTCAAGTTGTCCCGGTTTCAGTGGTGGGACTGGTTTAATTTTGCCTGTTAGTACACCTGCTTTGATGAGAGCGTTCTGCAGCATTACTTGATAGCGGTTATTGAAATATGGAGTTGCTGAGTGGTATGCCGCAACCCCATACCAAGTGTTGCCGTGTTTCGCAATCACTTTGCTTAAGTGCCATGCAGTTACGTATGTGCTAATGCAAGGGTCTTGGATGTTCGATGGCGTAATTCCATGCTTAGCCAGGCTGGCCATGTGAATTGTGTTCATCCCACCCATGCCATGGTCCTGGGTTCCGTTTTCATTCTTGGTGACGGTATTGGGCTTGAAATTGCTCTCGACTTTAAGGATCGCCCACAGGATATTGTGATTGACGTGGTGGTATTGAGCAGCAGGGATGATGCAAGCCTCGACTGGTCTTGTGAACATGGGGATAGGTGACGATGGAACCTGGGCATAGATGCCCGAACTCATACCAAGGGTCGCCACAAGAATCGCTTTCCTAACCATTGCTCAAACTTCCAGTATGTCATCCACTGAGGGAGTTTGATTTCAGCATAGGAGGGTCTTTTGCCCCTCAACTTATCCAATCAAATAGGGCACAAAAAAACCACCAGTGATGGTGGTTTGATTGTGGAGTAGGGCTTGCTTAGATGATGGACGTGAACTCAGGTTGGACCGTTTGCCAGATCTTTGCAGCTTCCAGGGCCAGCTCGTAGCTGGTGTAGGGCTTGATCTCTCCCAGAGGCAAGAGTTGTTCGAAGCTGTCGGTCTCGTCATAAGTCCCCACAACCCAGCCAGAGTCATATGGCTTGATGTAGAGAACCTTATCGCTCATCTGGTGCTTCCGAGCTGGTTGCAGTGGTTGAAGCCGGATTGTAGGCATAGGACTCCCTTTACGGGTATCGCTCTTTCAACCGAAGCGGTGCACGTGGGATGCCGAGGTGCACGAGAGTCGAGAAAAAGCGGGAAAGTCGTAGCCATAAGTCTTCATCGTGTTATTTGAACAGCTTTGATCCTTGTTGTCATCAGTTACAGCCCTCATGTGTAGCAATTTGTATCTGCATTGAGTTACATCAGGCAGGCAGTATGAATCAACTTTCGAGACAGAGTGGTACGAAGTTCCCATCCACCTCCCAGCCATCTGCAAGCGGCTAGAACTTCGACGCACGCCTCGTTCTTCGGGCATACCGAAACATCAAAACAAGTCGCAACCGTCATGAAGTCAGGACTTTAGCCAGTTTAACTAATATTACATGACCTTAGTTTCCGGTGCTACTGCCCCTCCTTGGCGACGGTTTTTGGGATTTTTTACTTTCCCTTTGCCCCCCTATACCCCCCACTCGATCCCCTCTAACACCCATGGCGGGTGCGACCACCTCAAGCGAAGCAAAGGATTAGTTTTGCGCGGGAGATAGAAAGTAACCAGGAAGAGGGTTTCTTCAAGGGTTTTGTCTTTAACGATAGGTCATGTAATATTCGTTAAAGGAGGATTTATGCATTCTCATCCCCGACTACCCCCCACTGCGCTCGAAGACTGCTACAGCGATCTGCGCACAGATTCCCCTTTGGATGACAATTCAATGAGTCGATTGGGTTCGGAGATGCGGCATGGAGTTACCTCTGTATCCAATAAGCCCAAGAGTGCGGATGCCTTTTTCGATGCATGGATAGCCCATGTGAATGAGACGGCCGTGTACGGCAAGGAAAGTATCGACCCCACAAGGTCCACCAGCTATCGCTTTATCTGGCGTTCTTGGTGTAAATACTTGGCCAGTTCGCAAGAGGGCCCGAATGCCCCCTACACCATGGCCAATCCTTTGTTAGCCGTGCCAGTAGATGTTTCGAGGTTCCTGGCAAGTGGGATGAAAGGTAGCAAGCCTGGCAGAGCGATCTCCGATGTGACTAGGCGTCGTTATTATTCGGTGCTGCAGCGAATCTATGCGTTCTGCGCCAGCCAGGCCTGGATGGAGTGCAGTCCCCTGGATACTCTGGCACAGCAGGACATCCCAATGGCTGAAAAGCACACGGGCAGCATCTTGACACCCCAGCAATGGGATGCCTGCACTAGGCGATATGGCAACCCTGCCGGGAACACCTTTGAAATTCGTGACCACGCCATTCTCATGCTTCTGTTCAAGCTAGGCTTACGGCCTGAGGAGATTCGAGCTCTGCGAGTCCAGGATTTTCAAATCGGGATTGCAGACATGCCAACGCTTCGAATCCTTCCGCGATCTGGGCCTGCTCAAGAACGAACGTTGCCGCTCGATGACCAGTCCGCCGAAGCAATCCAGAATTGGAAGAGGGTGAGAAAGGATCTCGCAGTGGTGATCAACACCAACAAAGCCTTGCAGGCAGATTTCAATGATGACCGCTTGCGCGCTGCCAGTGATACTCTCTTCGTGACCCGTAGCAGCATGGAGCTGGC
This sequence comes from Comamonas sp. w2-DMI, assembly GCF_040187735.1. Lineage (NCBI taxonomy): Bacteria > Pseudomonadati > Pseudomonadota > Betaproteobacteria > Burkholderiales > Comamonadaceae > Comamonas > Comamonas sp. w2-DMI. The sequence goes on from NZ_JBANEL010000013.1 coordinate 130,762, forward strand.
CAAGGTCCCGCTCCTGAACTTGGTGAAGGCTCATATTGAGAGGTCGTGCTCCGAGGCTGGTTTGGAGATGCCGGTTCGCATGGGGCCACAGATCGTGCGTAATACACGGCTGATCATCTGGCTGCATTCTGGTTTGGAGGTAGATGCTGTCGCCGTCATGGCTGGCCTCAAAAATCGTAAAGGGTTTTTGCACCTTTTGGATTACTGCAGCGAGTCGGTAAAGCAAAAGATCCAGCCCTATCGCCGGCGGGATGATGATCCTGTCTCAGTGACGAATATGCTCAAGGAATGAAGATATGTCCACCGAAATGACTGGTCATCGAGCTCCTGTATACGACCATGCACTGGTGATGCGTGCGCGCGAATTCGCGCTCAGAGCCCATCGACACCAGCTCTATGGGGATCGACCCTACATCGAGCATTTGGATGCCACAGTGCGGGTCTTGATGAGAATGAAGGCCAGTTCGACTGTCCTGGCTGCAGGCTACCTTCACGATGTGAAAGAGGATTGCGAGGACATCGAAGATCTGGTGGGGCAATTCGGCCATGACATTGATGACATCGTGACAGCATGCACAGGGTATGGTGATGATCGTGCATCGCGCATGCAAGACAAGGCCAGGAAGATCGCCGCCAATGCTGCGGGGGCACAGGTCGCTCTGGCTGACCGTTACTGCAACATGAACCAATGTGTGAAAGACGGTGAACTTAGCTTGCTGCGACGGTATGCAAAAGAGTTGCCGCTGTTCCTGCCCACCTTTCTGGGCGTGAATAGGAACTACTCGCTGGATATGATGGCTTGGGCAAACCAGGCTGTTCCTGGCTTATTCGAACAACTCAGCTAAGAGTGTCTCTACTTGTAGAGAATATTTCCCACGTCATAAAGAAAAGCCACCACGACCTTACGGTGTGGTGGCTTTTTTGTCGCTTCCTATTTGGGAGGGGCGAAGTATTTTGCTTTGCAAACTACCGCAAAGAAAGTTTGGTCAATGGCCCCGAGGAGCCATTCACCTACAAAGTAGGTCAGGACAGCAAAACCAAGTGCAACGATGACCGCATCGCCAGTACGAAACGTGGGATCGTTGCTGGTCAGCATGTTGTTGATCGAAGGCATGCAGAGATCTCCATAGAGGAAATGTTGAGCACGCCCCATAGGGGAAGTGCCCTACGGGTTGATGATCAGTTGAATGCTTGAGGCAACCAACGAAGGCTGCAACAAGAAATGGGCTAACCCATGCGGTGCTGCGCATTGCGTGCACCAGGTGGTGGAGATGTGACACCAAAGGGGAACCCTTGGCGAAGTGGAAGATTGCACTAGGCAACACAGTCCCGAAGGAAAGTAGTCTCAATATACATGAAAACTCTTGCGTTTGCGGTCCAGCACGTGCTCCCCTTTTGCCTATCCTGCTGGCAGAAAGTAGAGGTCATATGCGAAAAGAAGTTTCACAGCTCCTATGCTTGCTGGCACTGTCTGGATCGGTACAAGCAGGTTGGCAAGAGGACATGGATCTGCTGACAGCCGGGGCAGCAGCATCTGTTGTCGCCATGCACTCATGCAAAGGGGAGATGTTCTCCAATAACGCAAACCAGTATGCGGCCACCAGACTCAAGCATGAGGCGCAGTCCATGGCAGATCCTGACGAAGCATTCGAGTACGCCCAAAGTGCGTTTGAGGTCAAGGTCAATGCATTGTGGCAATCGTCTCAAGGAGACTGCTCCAAGGCCAAGCGCCTTGTAGACATGGCCAGGTCAACCGGCTTTCTTGCACCTGTCGTGGACTAGCTTTTCACAAAACTAAGTTTGTGCAAAAATTACATCGCGATTTGCAGAATTTGTCTGCATCGTCCCTTCTATATAGGCTACCCGCCTCTCCCCACTTTCTGCAGCGACGTATACGCAATGGCGCCCTAGTGGCGTCATTGCATAGGCGTTGCCTACCTCTTTTGCGGCTTCGGCCTCAAAACTGTGCCTCTCGGCATCTTTCATCAACCCTCGCGGGCCTAGCCCGTTAGGGCATGGCCTGCACATTTCCATAAGGCAGGACATGACTACCAGCTTTCTTCAACAACAACTCGTTAACACCCTGCATACCCTGAAGCACCGCACAACAAAACTTGCCGCAGTGCTAACGCTTATCTACGTTGGTTCAGGACATGCAGTAGGCATGGATTACAGTGGCCTGATGCATGGAGCGGTCAAAGCTGCTCAATCCATCACGTCCTCATCGATCTCCTCCTCAGGTACAGCAGCTGCGGCACCTGGTGAGGTTGGCAAGATCGAAGTCGCCTTTTCTCCCAACGAAGGCGCTCTACCGCTCGTCCTGAAGGTGATCAATTCGAGCTCGAAGAGCTTGGACCTGATGGCCTACAGCTTCACCTCCGCTGATGTCACGCGTGCTGTATTGGCTGCTCAGAAGCGTGGGGTACGCGTGCGCGTCGTCGCTGATCAAAAGCAGAACTCCACCGGCCAGGGTGGTCAGTACGCTCAAGCGGCACTTTCAGCTCTGGCTAATGCTGGCGCTGATGTCCGATTGGTAGAGGATTACCCTATCTTCCATGACAAGGTAATCATTTCAGACAGAACGACCGTGCAGACGGGCTCTTTCAACTACAGCAAGGCTGCGGCTCACTCCAATTCTGAGAATGTCCTGGTACTGTGGGGTGCGACTTCGGTTGCATCTCAGTATCAAGAGCATTTCGACAGCCGCTGGCGCATTGCAAAGCGCTTTACTCCCCGGTGATGGCCAGGCGAATACTGATCTCAGATACCACAAGCACGCACCGCATACTTTTTATATCTAGCGATGATCCTAGAGAGCTGAAGGCTCTTTTGGAAAAAAGCCAAGAAAAAGGGTAGGTGGTGTGGCTCAATGGCACCGACACAACGACTGGTTGTGCAGGTATATTTCTGACAAAAGGGAAAAATGGCAATCATGCCATGGAGCCGATGCCATTCATGGAGAACTGAAAAGCCCACAGCGTAAAAGCTGTGGGCTTTTTTTTGCTTAAATCAAAGGAATATAGGACGGTTTCAAACTACAAATGCGGAAAAATTACGGCATGACTACTTCAGACCATCGCGCCAAGGCGTTTCACTTCATGCAAGCCGCACTGCTGCTTTTTGCAGAACTGGATGCTGAGTCAGTTGACTTTGACTTTGAAGAGGGGGCGCTTGTATTGAGTGGCAAGGGTATTAATCACTGCGATGTCAATGCAATCAACACCTGTATCAAGATGCGGGGAAACGATGGCCACATAAAAATGGGCCAAATCCTCAAGAACCTTTTTAACGGGTATGAGGTTTCACTGAATTCGAGAGGTCTTACTGTTTGCACCTTAACTGCGAACTCACATCATTTAGCAACATTCACGTATGCGGAAGCATCAGAGGCTGAGACTCTGAAAATTAGGGCTTTGGGCATTGGCCGTCGCATTGGCGTGGAATCTTTTGCGATGGCGGGAATAGGGCTTCAGATACCTCTGCACATCTACAGTGCAAGAACCTGGCAGCCAATTCAGAATTGCCAACTGCTTCAAGCTATACTGAGAATGCGAGAAAATAGGACAGTGACTGTCGATGAGGATTTTCCGATCCTCTGGCAATCTTTATTCAGAGGAGGGGAGCATGTCTTTCTGAATGGAGTCTATATGGGCCTACGCAAGGTATCCAGTAGCAGTACAGTGGTTCTTACCTTCACAAAGAACTCCATGCTCCCAGAGGATCTCACACCCGCATAATTATCGGGCCAGCATTTTCAGATAGAAATCGCGGTAGAAGCACAGAGCAGCCTTGATGCCCTGTGGAACTTCAACGTAGAGATAGCCATAGTGCTTTGCACGTTTGACAAAGAAGTCAAACGGAACCTTGCCATCCCTCGCTACATTCAAGTCATAAGCATCGGCATATACCTTGCGCTTAAAGACAAAATAAGCAAGGGTGTTATTCAGCACAGGTACGTAATCTTTGATGGTTATACGGGCCTTGTGCAACGGCTTCCCGCTGTGATCGTGCATGGCAACATAGGTAGAGCTGAACTTATTCATAACTGCCTCCTTTCATCCATATTGCCAGAAAAGCCCGTCAGTGCAAGTCAGCTCACTTGTTCCAGCATTCCACCCAAGACAGAGGACATGTCACCGATATTGGGACGTGAACTACTAGCTGGTTCCTTCATCACCTTTTGTTCTTCAGGCCCCGGTACAGGCTTCTGGTCTTTCCGAACGCTTTTGGCAGGATGTATAGGTGGACCTGAGTTAAGAGCCACGGAGGCACTGCCTGTTTGTACTGTTGCGTTTCCTTGCCCGACATATTTCTCAAGGGTTGCCAGTCGGACAAGCATATTCAGAACCATTGCATTGTGACGACTTTGGGGAGTCTTCTTAAACACTGCATAAAGCTCTGGATGTACGTCAGAAAAAATAGTCAACCTTGGTCGCAAGGTAATGACATCTGTTTCCTCATCCATTCAGCATCTCCCCCAAAAGAAAGAAGCCATATACGTTTGAGAAAACTGAATTATCGTCAATAACCATAATCTTCTCGTATTCGGACCAAGCTTCTTGTGCCGCCTCATACAAGAGCTTTCCTCCGCCACCTGTGAAGATAATCTGATCAACACTCGTCAGTGAGCCTACAGAAGTGATGATCTGGTTGAGGCATTCGTACAGAACGTGTTGTGCTGCTTGTTTGTAATCCTGCAGCTTGTAAACGTTACCACCTCCCAGTTTGAATTCTGCCTTTCCATTTCTCAGAGCATCGTCAATGCGCTGAACCGCCAATGGGTCAGTTGCGAATGTCTTGTTGATGGAGTCGCAGATGGCGTACACGCATGCAAGAACACCCTTTTGATATGCACCAGAACGCGAGGAAATCACTTTCTGGTTATTGGTCAATAACCAGTCACAGGTTCCACCACCCAGGTCAATGACAAGAATATTTTGTGAATAATATTCAGCCATTGCTGCTTTTTCAGTAATCTTGACCCCAGAGCTGATCAACGCACCTTGAGGCTGTGGAATAACCGTCACTGATTTTACATGGACCTCAACAGTTTCGTTGTGCTTGATAGTCGATGGTACTTTGTGCTTTCCTTCGAAAATCTCCCTGATGTATTGTTTCATCTCCATGAAAGTATTAAGCGGGAGACCAACCACCAAGCGACGAATATCAACTTTATTAGAATCTCCTACAGTTTTGCTGTGAATACGGAGAAGATAATGAAGCGACCCCAGGAATAGAGCTTTATATTCACTCGTTTTTGCAAAATTCTCTGAGATAGTCCGGGATTCACGGCCTTTGGTGTGCAATGCCGAATCAGGTCCAACAAAGAACAGAGAGTCATCAACGGTAACATTGACTCCAGCCAAGCTACTCATTCCGGTACTCACGATTTGAGCGCTTTGAACACGCGCGGGTTGAGATGGGAACGAAAAAAACTCAGGTTGTCCATTACTTCCCATAGCCGCGAGCTTTGTCGTAAAGAAGCCAATGTCAGATGCGGAGTTTGGGATAACGGGGGTCTTGGTTTCGATGGTCATGCGGTATTTCCGAAATTGTTCAAAAGATAATCGCAGAAATATATGAACAAGATCGGCTGTAAACCTAGTTCATTTGTGCTGTTTTAAAGAAGTGCTCTAGCTTCACAGCAGCTGAAGTCTCTTTTTGGAGGGCCAAGTATGGGCCGGCATCAGCCCAAGTCTGGGCCATGAAGTCGCCTAGTTTACTCACCTCCTTTTGGTGTGGCCATGTTCCGGGCCATGCATGGGCCAGAATTGACCCAAAGTAGGTTTTGGTTCACCTTGGTGCCAGTTTCATTGGCCGTAATTGGCCCAAAGCTGGGCCAATTGAGGCCCCCTTAGCTCCCCGAGAATTCACGATGGGCCACAACTGGGCCATAAGTCGTCAACTGCATTGAACGATGAAGGAACGTTTCGGTTCATTCGCGCACCCGACTCGGCAACCCTACGGGAGAACTAAGCAGCGTGCACAGCTCGACATGGGGTGCACGTTGTGTCCTCCATGGGCGGACACAGCGATTGAATAGAACCTGCTAGGAAGGGGCCCACCCCTCTGTCTCCCCTGCGAGATTGGATGGGAAACCACCCATCAGCCCTCAAAAAAAGGTGAAAACTAAGTTTTTGCAGACTTTTTTTGAAGACTCTTTCGGAAAGAGAAGCAGTCAAAAAAGCCAGCCGTGACAAGTGCATGAGTGAGGAATTGGAATTTCCAAGCGCGGATAGAACAGGTTGCCACAGGGCATAGCGAAACTAAGTTTTTGCGAAAGTTGGTTTAAGATCCGCTGCACTCGGCCCTCGTGGCTGTTTGGTCCGTCAAAGGACTCGTACTCTGCCCCTAGAGGCATGTGGTGGCTCGTGGAGCTATCGACCCCGAGCAGCAATGCTCACCCCTGGCTTAACGGCCCGCGCCCAGCAGTCTCAGACGCTAGGTGCACCGGCTGGGGAACCAGCCTTAACCTGGACCATCGCCGGTCCCCGCTCGCAAGAGCATCCTGGCCTCGCAGCCAGCTACGCCCCTCCCAAGGGCAACCCGCGTTCTCATGAGAGATCGCAGATCGAAAGATCCCGAATTTAGTGAATCCCGCCCGTATTACCGGGTACAGGTTTCCGTACAGTCGTACCCCCGAATTTCTTATGCCCTGCATTGGGTGCATCCAAGTCGAAGATCTCCACGTTTCCGCCGTCACCATGCGGGAAACGAAACGGGAGAGAGACACGGGACTGCAAAAGATTTCGGAACGCGCATCGTGGACGCCCCACGGTGAAGACTGATCACAGATTTTGGCCTCCCAAGCCGAAAAAGTTGGCTCCTTTCAGCCATACCTGCATTTGTGCCTGACGTGTTCAGGGGCAGATGTAACTCGCAGTGATGCGAGAAGACTACGCAGTTTTGACTGCCTGCGTAGCCGGGTCCACTCACTAACATCCCCCAGTCAAACGACCAGATGCTGTGCCAGGCGAAAACACAGCGTCAATGTGAAGATTCGCGCGCAGCTTGTGAACAAGGTTTCGATATCGTGGATTGATGTGCTTGGTGCATTGCCTCTCTACTCCACATGCATTTCGATTCCTCCCTGCCAGACGTACCCAGTCCGCTTGCGAAATACCTCCGCGATCCCATTAAAGGTATTCAGCCCTTTGATGTGACGGATGCTCTAGTGCGCAGCGCAATATCTGCCGGAGGAACCTGCATCCACATCTCAATTCAGGAAGGGCTTTTCCAGTTTGCACATGACGGGAGAGAAATAGCGTTGCAGGAAATCCATAGCAGTTGGAAGAGAGAAGCTGCGGCTGGAGTGCTCGATTTGGGTATGCCCCACGGGCTCCTACTTGCACAGACCCTGTTTTTCTCCCGCACCTTGGTAATTGCGTCTTGCTATTTGCGTACACGGCTCACCAGACAGAGTGTGATGGCAGATTCGCCATGGGAACTAGAGCCTGCAGTAGCCGCCTCGGGAACGGTAATCAGCGTCGTCGGTGTCTCTGACCCCGGGGCATTCGTACCTTCTGGGCCAGGCAGATTTGGCGCGTTCGCGGCATGCCCGATCCCAGTGGTAATCAACGGTGAAATCGTGCAAAGGATGCCGCGCGAGAACAATCCGTGTTTGGTGCACGTTGAGGATGTGACTGTGTATGTCGATCTGGCATCTGCGGCGCAGGGGTATTCAACCTGCATGGGTGGGGTGGCCCTGCAAGTGGAAGGCAGGAAATCAATCGTCTTTATGAATCCGCGTGACGCACGCATTACCACCCAAATGGAAATGGTCAACCTTCAAGAATTCACCTCCAAGGCCATGCGCGCTATGAAAATGGCCGTAGGCCAGTTGCTCTTGCGTATTGAGGCTGAAGATGGTTTAGAGAGTATCCAGCGCCAGCATTACCGAGCATTGCTGCGCTACTTCCCCGAGATGACGATCTTTTCTGATGTGATCAGCTCGCAGGTGATCTCCTTTGCAGATGTGCAAAAGCAACCACGCCGCGGCGCTCTGGTTCTTTACTCGAAGGAAATGCTTTCGCAATGCTCGACACCAATTTTTTGCGACATGCCACCAGTGCCATCAAGCCTGGAGATGGGCAGTTCCTTTGCTGCATACTCGATGGCCTTGGCATCCGATGGCATGTTTGTCGCTCCAGGCTGCATGTTGCCTGTCCAGCACTGGCTTAGGAAGAAGGCGCTAAGCTTCAATGGCGCGACGATTTCAGTTCACGCATCTGGCAACGTCGTTACACCCCGTGAAGTGGTATACGACCGTATCAAGGTACGACTAGCCGACAAAGTCACGGTGAATCTGCGCACGGCCGATGGCAGAACCCTGTCGCAGTCCATTGACGAATGGATACTCACTGAGGGGGTCCCCTCGTTTTCAGTGCAATAACTGGCGGTACGCAAACCCAGCACTGGCGCGGGGGTGGTGTTGGTAGATCGTTGATTCTGTTGGCTTTCCTGTTCAC